>NZ_LMME01000030.1:0-357856 GCF_001422125.1 Methylobacterium sp. Leaf85
GCCGGACACCTACCAGGACCACAACAGCCCGGAGGCGATGTACGCGCCGGACACCTACCAGGACCACAACAGCCCGGAGGCGATGTACGCCGAGGCCGGCCTCGACGCCGACGGCATCGTCAGGACCGTCCAGGCCGCTCTGCCTGAGCAGAAGGCACGCAGTGGTGCCAAGCTCGTGAGCATCGGCAACGGTCAGCGCTGACCGGACGACAAACACGAGAACCCGGCATCACGGCTCCGCTTCTGCGGTGGCCGTGATGCCGTTCGCGGCATTCGCATCCTCCGGCGGCCCTGCGCCGAGGATGCGATGGCCGGCTACTTGATGACCGAGCAGGCGAGGCGGGCACCCGCCCCGCCGATCGGCTGGCTGGTATGGTCGTCCTCGTTGGCGTGGATGATGAAGGCCGAGCCGTCGGCATCCTTCAACCCGCCCTCGCCCGTGAGCGGCGTCTCGCTCGACACCTCCGCATTCACCGAGCCATCGGCATTGGCGTAGACGTTGGGCAGGTCGCCCTCGTCAGGCCCTTCCGGGTTGAGCAGGCCGTGCTTGCTCTGGTCGTGATTGACGTGAGCCTTCGATTTCTCGAACTTCTCCATGTCCGAGCAATCGGCCACGGCGTGGAAATGGATGCCGTGCCAGCCAGGAGGCAGGCCACCGGGCTGGATCGCCAGACGCAGCACCAGGGCGCTCGCTCCATCGCGGATGGTGACCGTTCCGATCGGTTCGCCCTTCGTGTTGACGACCTGGCTCTCGTAGGTCTGCGGCGCGGTATTTGCCGCCGGGGCAGGCGCCTGCGCGAGGGCGGGCGCGACGCCGCCCAGCAGGGCGAGGACCGACAGGAATCGTCTCATGGCGTTTCTCCTCTCCACGCCGGGGCGATTGTGGAGCTCTGCAAGGAAAATCCCGGCCGCGACCGTGTCCGACGACGATGGCCCGGGCAAGGCTGTCGTCGCGGTCGGGTCGGGTGCCATGTGTGTCGGCCGAGCCCGGACGGCAACCGCATCCGGACGCCGAAGCAGGTCCGGTGCCGGGCATCCCCACGGGGCATCCACCCCAAACGGAATGCCGGTTAACATAGCATCGTGGACGCCATCGTAAGCTTTCGTTAAGCTGACATCTCAGTCCGACAGCGATTGCCGGGCGGCCGTGCGGAGGTGGAACGCCGATATGCGTCCGATCTCTCGGCACCAGCCTGGAGAGAGTCGATGCCAATGCGTCTTCATCGGTTTTCGACCATCGTTTCGGCGCTCGGCCTGTCGGCGCTCTGCGCCATGCCGATGATCGATACCGTTTCCGCTCAGGACGCACCCCTCGCCAAAGACGCGACGCCCGCTCCCGCCGGCCGTGCATGGACCGATCCGCCCGACCGGAAGGCCGCCCCCTCGCCCGTCGCCGGGCGCGAGGATGGCAAGCAGCAGGATGTCCGGAAGGCCGACGCGATGGCCCGTGCCGGGAAGGCGGCGCGAAACCGTCGTGACGCGGCTGCCAGACCCCGGCCCGCCACGGCCAGCCGGCACGCGAGCAGAAAGGCACCCGGCCACGGGATCGCCCGACGCCTGGTCGCCGCCGGACGCGAGACCATCCGCCCCGTCGCCGTCAGGGCGCCCGCCAGCCGGGTGGCGAGAGACGGAACCTGGACCGTCCGTGCCTTTCAGCCGAACTACGATGACACTCCCGGCTATCGCTACGGCTACCTCCCGGAAGAGGGGCCGGCCTATCGCCGCCGGGATGATGGGGGCAGAGATTATCAGGCGGCCCGTCTGCGGGAGGCCCGCGAGGCGGGATATCTCGTCGTCCGCTCGAATGACCCCCGCACGATGCAGGGACGCCCCTTCGAGGCTCTCCGCGGGCCCGAGGATCGGGGCGATCCCGAAGACTGATCGTGCGCGCCGGGCTTTCCCGGTGAAGTTTTTATTTGACGGCGCTTGCGTATGACTCTGCCCATGCAAGAAGCCTCGCTGGCGAGAGCCGGCGAGGCATTCCATGATAGCGGGGGAAGCGAAGACCGCTTTAGCGAAGGCGGCCGGGACGTGCCGGCTCGAAGACGATGCGGCGGTGAAACGCGCACCAGCTCTTGCCGTCCGGCGCAGGCGCACCACAACAGACCGCGCGATCGTTCGGCTCGCCGATGATGAACTTGCAGACGAAGGCGCCCGATTGTGCGAAGGGGACGCGCAGTTCGGCCGACGGTTCGGCTATGGCGTCAGCATCGCCGATCTGTGACAGGCGAACGAGTTGATTCATGTAAAACGTACTCGCAGGATCTGCGTCTCTGGCGGGCGCACGCCCGGTGGGACCGTGGATTGAAATCCGCCGTACGAACGGTCCTTCCGCCACGAGGCACGACGATGCCCCGGTTGCTTCCGATCCGCCCCGTGACTTCATGGGAAGCCGCGATACGACGCTGTCATGATGTCACTGTATCTAGGGATCTTTCGCCCTTAAACAAGTCTCGACGCACCAACGTGCTGCAGCGCACAGATTCTGGCGTCTTTCGGCGTGGTTCGAAGTCGAGTCCGCCTCTTCTAGCGCCAAATCCCTTTCTTTTTTGAGAATGCCGAGCATCGGATCATCCGTCGCCGGTCGAAGCCGCGCAGTGATTCGCCGGGTACGTCAGCCTTCGAGCGCCTCGCGAAACCTTCGCTCACGTCCGAGACGACGAAAAAACCCCATGCGCCGGCCGGCACATGGGGTCTGGTCGTTGTTCGAAACCGTGGTCCGGCTCGCTCGCGGCGAGCACGGCCCCTGCCGGCTTACTTGAGCAGCTTGACCAGGGCCTTGCCGGCCGGGGTCTTCAGCTCGGCCGCATCGAGGGTGCCGTCGTTGTCCGGATCGGCCGCCTTGAAGCGGGACTCGACCAGGGCGAGGTACTCTTTCTTGTCGATCGTGCCATCCTTGTCCGGATCGGCTTCCGCGATCACCTTCTTGCCACCGCGACCCTTGAGCTCCTTGGCGTCGAGGGTGCCGTCCTTGTCGCCTTCGAGGGCGTCGAACTTGGCGCTGGCGACGGCCTGGACTTCCTTCAGGTCGATCGTGCCGTCATTGTCGGTGTCGATCATGGAGATGATCTTGTTACCCTTGGCGGAGGCCGGGGTGGCGACGGCGAAGGGAACGGCCAGGGCGGCGATGGCAAGGAAAAGGGGGAGCTTTGACCGGTTGAGCATGCGTAAACCTCCTAATTGCGTCAGCGTTGTGGAACTATCACAGGCTTTTGCAGATGCGAAGGTACTCTATTGCAGGGCAGCGGCCCGTTCTTGGGCCGGCTGTGGATGACGGACCCTCCGATACCGGTGGATCGGAGCCCCAAAGGGCACGGGCACACGACACATGCCGCTGATGACGGATTGGTTTTCCCTTCTCCTCCATGAAGGAGCGATGTCATGGGAAGCAACGAAGGACATGATCCATCACTATGTTTCAGCCCGTCATGGAAACCGGCCGTCATCTTCTCATGCGCATCTGGCGTTGGGCCGTCTTCAGGGGGACGGGATTCAAGTACCGGGATTTCGAATTGGCCTTCGAGCGAGGCGATTGGCCGACGATCCTGACACGGGCCCGTAACGGCGAGCGACTCAAGAAAAGCCCGTCGATGATGGGCATGTTCATCCGCGCCGCCGGCGAGATGCGTGACGTCGAAGCATTGGCCTGGGCCGAAAGCCAGTGCCTGGGCGCGCGATGGTCGACGCGGGATCGGTATTCGGTGAGCCAGAGGTTCCTGATGCTCGGCGAAGCGGCGGCCGCATGGGCGGTCTTCACCGCCGATGCGGCCGTGATGGCCGAGGCGAAATTCGCCCATCAGGCGAAATCGTTCCTCCCCCATACCAAGGATGCCGCCCTCCGGTCGGCGATCAAGGCGGCCATGGCGAAGGCCGTCCCCGTCGGATCCTCCGCCGCGGCGGGCGTCGTCAAGGCGGCGGCCACGACGATTCGATTTCCGTTCTTCGGCTCCGGGCAGCGGGTTCAGGGCTCCGTCGAGATCCGGTCGAGCGAGCGAACCCCGCCGCGCCACGCCCCCAAGGTCACCGCGGATATCGAAAGCTTCCGGACCAAGGTCGCCCGGGCAAAGCCGCCCGAGATCATCGAGCACCGGGAGGTGTTCGTGGACCGGAACGGCCAGATCTGGAAGGAGGACGGCAGCCTCATCGTCTCGAAGGGAACGCCCATTTCCCGCTTGTCGCGCGCGGAAGCGCCCGGCATCGCGACAGGCTTCTTCGCCATCAAGAGCACGCGCGGCATCTATCACTGGCTGGTGGATCGCCTGCCGCTCTTCGCCTGGATGCTGGAGGACGGGGCGCCGGATGCGGTGATCCTCCTGAGCGACGAGGCCCCCTCCTTCGAGAAAGAGACCCTGCGTCTGGCCGGCCTGCCCCAGACGGTGGTGGATGTCGGTGATGCGGTCTTCGTCCAGCGGCTGCTGATCGCCCGCAGCGGCATGCAGGGTTTCAGCTATTGGGAGCAGGTGGCACCCGTCATCGAGCGGGTGAAGCGGTCCGCCCGTGCCATCGCTGCGCAGGAAAACGTGAGCGCCGGCGATGCGATCTACATCTCACGCCGCGATTCGAGCCGACGGGTCATGAGAAACGAAGCCGAACTCGAGGCGCAGATCACGACGAGGGGCTATGCGGGCGTCGCCCTCGGGACCATGCCCCTGTGGCAGCAGGTCTTCGTCGTCTCGTCGGCGAAGCGGATCGCCGCTCCTCATGGGGCCGGGTTGGCACATATCGTCTTCTCGGAGCCCGGAACCCACATCACCGAGATTGTGCCGGTCCAGGACGGGACCTACTTCCTGCGTCTGAACTATGCCCGGCTCAGCCTCGTGATGGGACATCGCTATCGGGGCTGGCTGGAGCCTCACCACGGCGCGATGGACAGTTGGACCGTGGATGCCCCGGCCTTCCTCGATTATCTCGATGAGCGGCCCGGCGATGCGGCCGCTCACGTTCGCGTGGAGGATGCCGGCGACCGGTCCCGGATGGGGTGAAGGGCCCCCTGTCCGGCGGCGGATCACGCGATTGTTGGAGGTGCCCCGACGAATGGGCGCCCTCATTCCGGCCACGTCGTTGCAGCAGGGGCTGCGTTCATGGGAGACACCCGGCACCGGCATGGGGGCCGGACTCGGTCGGCCGGGTCGAAGCGTTCGGCTAAGTCTTTGTCGAGACGCGGTGTATCGATGCGGGCTGTTGCGTCCTCGCGTGACGCGGCATTAGATTTCGGGTTGGGAGATCGGGATTGGGCGCTCGACCGGGAACACGTTCAGTGAAGGGCTGTCCACCGGTCTCCTGGCGAGATGGTTCATGCTGATCTTGGAGAACGTCTGGGTCCGGTCGCTCCAGTCGCGGTCGCATGCGGTTCTGTGCGGTCTCTCCGGGGTCATCCCGACGAACCGTCGCGTCGGCATCCTCTGCGCCTCGAAGATCGAGCGCCGTGCCTTCAGCGACCTCATCGCGGGGGTGCGGCAGCCCGCCATCGGCAAGGTGCGGCGCGAGGCGGACATCTCGAGTCCCGTCGGTCGCATGGCTGGGATCGTCGCCCTCCATACGCTGAGGCGGAACTGCGTGTTCGCGGCCAAGATGCACCGCATCGAGCCGGGAAGCCTGATCAAGTTCGTCGCCTTCGTGGCCAATATCGATGCCTTCATGGACGTGCCGTACAAGCACGTGCCCGCCGATATCGCCTTAGCGTTTCGGTATGCCCTGTCCTACGGGCTGCCCTACGAGACCTACTTCGTCGACGGCGACATTCTTCCGCAGACGGCTGAGTTCACCGACCGTTTCGCCAGCGTGATTAAGCAACGCTCGGCTACGAGCGGTTTCATCGTCATTTCGTCGAACGTCGCCCAGGTGCGGGAGTTCTGCGACATCGTCGGCGTGGTGCAGGCCGATAAGATCGTCCTCTACTCCAATGCTCAGCGGGCCATCCACGAATACATGAGGCTGGTCGACCTCAACAAGCCCGATGTCGATGCCACCGAGACCTTGCTGGCGCGGATCCGTCGCGCCTTGAAGCTCGAAGATTGGCCGATGGTGGCCGCCATCGCCACGTCCGAGATGCAGGACGATCCGGATAGCCCCACGGCGATCTGGCTGTATGGGGAACTCGCCCTGTCGCGGGGGGACCGTCGACGCGGCATCGACCTGATCATACGCGCCTGTCAGGCCAACCCCTCCTTCGAGGAGCCGTGGAAGGCTCTGGTGCGCGTCGCCGAAGACGAGCAGGACGAGGAGAGGCTCAAGCTCCTGGCCTCCGTGCTGATGACCAACGATCAATGCCGGATCTTGCGGATGGCCGCCAAGATCATCGAGCAGACCGGCACCGACGCGGCGGCCGCCGACGCTTGGCGTCGGGTCGCTGCCGCGGCCCGGACGGATGTGGGCGTGCTGATCGAGGCCGGCGACCGCTTGCTCCGCGCGGGGGCGGGGGAGGATGCGGCCCGGATCTTCGAGGCCGCCTATGCGGCCGATCCGACGAATGGCCGCCTCCTGGTGATGCTCTACCGAAGTGAACTGCTCTTTTCCGACAATGAGCGGTTGGCCGAATTGGCGGCTCTCATCGTGGAGTTCTACCCGGAGGAGGCCGAACGGGCCGTGCGCCTCGCCCAGCGCGCGCGCCGTCCTGAGGTGAAGGCGATCGAGGATGGCGGCTCGTCTACCCTTCTCGAATCCGTTGCCGAGGAAGCCCTTCCGGTCAGAATCGGGCGCGCCCTGAAACAGCAGGATGTCGACGCCCTGGCCGAGATCGCGGAGGCCGAGATCCGGCGGGAGGCGGACGGCGCCACCGGCATCTGGCTTCTCGGTGAGATCGCCCTGATCAAGGGAGATCGCGAGCGCGGCGGGGAACTGATCCTGCGCGCGTGCCAGGCGGATGCCGAGTTGGAAGAGCCCTGGAAGACTCTGGGGCGTCTTGCGGAAGAGGAAAAGAGCGAGGAGCGGCTCAGCTATTACGTTTCCGCCCTGATGACCAACGGTCAGGGGCGTATCCGTCGGCTGGCCGCCAAGGCGCTCGAGCCGACGGGCGACGAGGAATCGATCCTGGCGGCGTGGCGTGCCGTCGCCCATGTGGCCGGTGCGGATCTCGCCCTGATGCTGGAGGCGGGCGACCGGCTGTTCCGCTATGGCGCCGCCGGCGAGGGAGCCCAGGTCTTGTCACGGGCGCTTCAGGTCGATCCCCGGAACGGACGCGTGCTGATGCTGCTCTATCGCTGCGAACTGACCTTCTCCGACGACGAGCGCCTATTGGCGCTCGCGGGCCAGATCAACGATGTCTCCCCGGCCGATATCGACCGCGCCATCCGTCTCGCCCTGAATGCGCGCAAGGCGAACCTCGGCAAGCGGATGAAGGAACGGTTCAAGCAGCCCGCGCCCAGCGACGCGAGCGCCTGAGCGGAGGCGGCCTCACGCCTCCCGCACACCGGGCTTCTGCCCCGGATCGAAGGTGAAGACGACGCCCGCCTGCTCGAGAACCTGACGCACCGCCTGCACCGTGTCGCGTCGCGGGCGGATGGTCGCCTCCGGATCTTCGATCCGCACGATGGTCGAGACCGATACGCTCGCCCGCCGCGCCAATTCGTCCTTCGACAGGCCGGCCATCCCGCGCGCGGCCCGGACCTGTGCGGAGGTGAGATCCCCGCTGCCGCGGCCGATATCGGTCGCGGGCCCGCGAGCGTCCGTGCTCGACGAGGCCGCCTGGAAGCGGCTCTGTCCGGGGACGCTCAGGCACACGCCGACCCATTCCTTCACCGAGCCGTCCCGGTTCATGATCGGCACGCCACGGGCGTTGAACCAGCGATAGACCCCATCGACGCAGAGGATTCTGTAGTCGGTGTTGTAGGCCGTGTCGTGGCTGAGGGCCGTGCGCCAGGCGAAGTTCGTGCGTTCCCTGTCGTCGGAATGCAGGACGTCGATCCAGCCGAGGCCCTGGAACTGATCGTGTCGCTGCCCGGTGAGCTCCTCCCAGAGCGGCATGTCGATCGACTTCCCATCGGGGCTGACGATCCAGACCACCGCAGCCGTGGCCGAGAGCAGAGCCTCGAAGCGATCGGGTCCCTGTTTGGTGGAATGCTTCGCATCGTAGCGATCGGTCACGTCCTCGACGACGCCGATCGCCTGGCTCGGGCGGTTGCCGGGGCCGAGCACCACCTCGGCATGGCTGGCGATCCAGCGCAAAGTCTGGTCCGGCCGGATGATGCGGAACTCGCGCCGGAGCGGCTGGCCTTCGCGCAGCAGGGTCAGCATATCCGTATGCGCGGCACGATCGTCGGGATGCATCATGGCCTCCACGACGCCGAAGCTCAGGGCGACCGAGGGGGAAAGGCCGAGAACGCGATGGAGGCCGATCGATCCGTGGATGTCGAGCTCTTCGAGGTCCGCCGACCAGAAGCCGACATCCGTGGCATGTTGCATGAACTTCAGGAGGCGGCGGGAGGGCAACCGGCGCGATGCGCCATCCGACCGTCCGGATGGATCCATCGACGACCGTGGCGGCATGTTTCTTTCTCCTCGGCCAATGTGCCGCCTGACATGAACGATTTTATGCCAGGATGTTCCGAAACACTATGTCGTTGCGTGTTTTTCTCCTGCCGCACAACCCGCTGTAGGGCGAATGGGACATAATTTCGCTCGGTGCATTGTCCGTCCCCGTTGCCACCCCGTGGATGGGCGAGGTCATGCATCTGCCCCCGCCATCCCGGCCCTCCTGCGGGCGCCCGTCACAGCCGCGCCCATGACGGAACCGGCGCGATCGCCCCTTTCGATGCGGGCGAACTCGCATGTCGCGTGCCGGTGACGGGAACCTCAGAGGGATTCTGGGCGGTCTCGCGCGGTGAATGGCCGGAAGCGGTGCGGCGTCGGCTTCGCCCGGCGCACATGGCGTCCCGCTCAGCCGGCCCGAACCGGTGCGTTGGCCAGGGTCAGAAGGGTCTGGAGCAGGACATCGGCGCCGGCGGTGCAATCGCCCTGCGTCGCCGACTCCGCCTCGTTGTGGCTGATCCCGTCGCGGCAGGGCACGAAGATCATGGCCGTCGGGGCGAGGGCGGCGATGTTGCAGGCATCGTGGCCAGCGCCCGAGACCATGCGGCGATGGCTGAAACCCAAGCCCCTGGTTGCCGCCTCGACGGCGCCCACAACCCCGGCATCGAACGGCACGGGTTCCTTTCGCCAGATCCGGGTCAACTCGATAATGAGCTTGCGCCGGCCGGCGATGGCGTCGAGTTCCGCTCGTAACTCGCTTTCGACCGCGTCGAGGGTCTCGGCTTTCGGGTCGCGCACGTCGAGGGTGAAGCGGATGCGGCCGGGGATGACGTTGCGCGACGGCGCGCCGATCACCGCCTCGCCGATCGTCGCCACCGCCGTGGGACCGTGGGCATGGGCGATCCGCTCGACGGCCAGCGCGATCTCGGCGAAGCCGTTGAGGGCGTCGCGACGGCGCGGCATCGGCGTCGTGCCCGCATGGCTCTCGAAACCCGTCACCGCGCCGTCGAACCAGGCGATCCCCTGCCCGCCCTCGACGACGCCGATGGTGGTCGCCTCGGCCTCCAGGATCGGCCCCTGCTCGATATGCAGTTCCACGAAAGCGCCGATCCTGCGCTCGCCCACCGGCTCGTCTCCGAGATAGCCGATGGCCTCCAGCGCCTGCTTCACGGCGATACCGGCGGCATCCCGCCGGGAATGGATGTCCTCCACCGTGAATTCTCCGGCATAGGCGGCGGAGGCCATCATGGCGGGGGCGTAACGCGAGCCCTCCTCGTTGGTCCAGTTGACGAGGAGCAGGGGCGCCTCGGTTTCGATGCCGGCGTCGTTCAACGCCCGCATGACCTCCAGGCCCGCCAGGGTGCCGAGGATGCCGTCGAACTTGCCCCCCGTGGGCTGCGTGTCGAGATGCGAGCCGCAGGCGACCGGCAGGCGCGTCATGTCGCGTCCGCGCCGCAGGGCGAACTGAGTGCCCAGCGCATCGACACGCACCTCCAGTCCCGCCGCCTCGCAGGCATCCCGGAACCAGTCCCGGACCTGGCCATCCTCCTGCGACAGGGTCAGCCGGTTGATTCCGCCGGCCGGGGTGGCGCCGAACCGGGCGGTCTCCATGATCGTGGACCACAGGCGCGCGCCGTCGACGCGGAGATTGTGGGTCGTGCTCATGGGCGTGTCCGTTGTCTCGGGTTGGTCTTTTCGGAATGGGGTCGGTTCTTCAACCTTCCGACCTGAGGTGCCGCGAAGCGGCCTCGAAGGAGGCCTCCAGGGATCGGAGGGTGAATGGGAGGTCTCCTTCGAGGCCTGCGCTTCGCTCCGGCACCCAAGGGCGAGGTCGTGGGTGGGAGAGCTACGCCTCCACCATCTCCGCCCGCTGTGCCTGGAAGCTCCGCGTCGCCTCGTCGGTCTTCCAGCAGGCGGCGCGATGGCCAGGTCCGGCCTCGACCACCGGCGGGTCGCCCACGCGGCAGCGTTCCTCGGCAAGGAAGCAGCGCGGTGCGAAGGGGCAGCCCGGCTGGCGGTTGGCGAGGTCGGGCGGGCTTCCCGGGATGGTCTGGAGCCGGGAGCCCTTGGCGAGCGCCCCGTCGGCGCGGCTGCGCAGCAGGCCGATCGTGTAGGGATGATGCGGGTTCAGCACCACCTGCCGGGCCGAGCCCTCCTCCACGATGCGGCCGGCATACATCACCGCGATCCGGTCGGCGACCTCGACGGCGGCACCGAGATCGTGGGTGACGAAGAGGGTGGAGAGCCCGAGCTCCGCCTGCAGGTCGCGCAGCAGCAGCAGGATCTGGATCTGCACCGTGGCGTCGAGGGCCGTCGTCGGCTCGTCGGCGAGGAGGACCTTGGGGTTGCAGGCGAGGGCGAGGGCGATCATCGTGCGCTGGCGCATGCCCCCCGACATCTCGTGCGGATAGGCGTCGAGCCGCCGCTCCGGGCTCGGAATGCGCACCCGTTCGAATTGCTGCAGCGCGCGGGCGCGTGCTTCGGCCGCGCCGATCCCCTCGTGCTGGCGGATCGCCTCCATGATCTGGCGGCCCACCGTATAGACCGGATCGAGGGCCAGCAGCGGCTCCTGGAAGATCATCGCGACTTCGCGGCCGCGTAACGCCGTCAGGTCGCGCTTGCCCATGGCCATCACGTCGCGGCCGGCGACGAGGATGCGGCCCTCGATCGCCGTCTTGCGCTCGGGGTTGAGGCGCATGATCGCGCGCAGGGTCACGCTCTTGCCCGAGCCCGACTCGCCGATGAGGGCGATGGCCTGGCCTCGGCCGAGGGTGAGATCGACCCCATCCACGGCGCGGACCTTGCCGCCGAAGGTGACCTTCAGGCCTTGGATTTCGACGGCGGGTTCTGTGAGCCCGCGACTCATCGGAAGCCTCCTCGGTGCGTCGAGTGTCGCGACGGGCTCCTGTCCGTCTCCGTGCAGCCTACGATATTCGCACATCTCGCGGGCTGCTCGGGTCCCCTCTCCTGGAAGGAAAGGGACAGGGTGAGGTGTGTGACCTTTTCGGAGATGGACCACACCTCACTCCAGCCCTCTCCTTCCAGGAGAGGGAGCCCGTCGCGCTTCATGTCGAACTTTCTTATATCGAGGGAACAGCCGTCGAGCGCATCTGTGAACCCAAGTACCTCGCACGAGAGTGGACCCGCGCCGGGGCCGGAGAGGTGGCGGTGGCGAAGAGCCGTGCTCATGCGGCCACCGGCAGGGCGGGCGCCGCCGAATGGCCGGAGCCCGGCTGGCGGGCGAGGCAGGCGACGCGGTGGACGGGGTCGACCGGGGCGAGGGGCGGAACATGGCTCCGGCAGATATCCTCCACGAGACTGCAGCGCGGGTTGAAGCGGCATCCCGGCGGCGGGTCGATGGGGTTGGGCGGGTCTCCGGCCAGCGGGGCCACGGTGGTGCGGTTGTCCGGGTCCATCGACGGCATCGAGGACAGGAGCGCCTTGGTATAGGGATGGGCGGGGTCGGCCAGCACGGTGTCGGCCGGGCCGATCTCCACCACCTGCCCGAGATACATCACCGCCACCCGGTCGCAGATGAAGCGGACGACGTTGAGGTCGTGGCTGATGAACAGGTAGGTGAGGTCGAATTCCTGCTTGAGGTCCATCAGCAGGTTCAGCACCTGCGCCTCCACCGACTTGTCGAGGGCCGAGACCGCCTCGTCGAGGACCACGAGGCGCGGCTCCAGCGCCAGGGCGCGGGCGATGTTCACGCGCTGGCGCTGGCCGCCGGACAGTTCGTGCGGATAGCGGGCGGCGAAGCGCGCCGGTTCCAGGCCGACACGGGCGAGCAGGCTGCGCGCCCGCTCGATGGCCTGGCGTTTGGGCACGCCGTGGACCCGTGGCCCGAAGGCGATGGACCCTTCGATGGTCATGCGCGGGTTGAGCGACGAGTAGCTGTCCTGGAACACCATCTGGGCCTGGGCGCGAAACTCGCGCAGGGGCAGCGCCCGGCTGCCGATGCGCTCGCCGTCGAACAGCATCTCGCCCTTGTCGTGCTGGGTCAGGCCCATGATGAGGCGGGCGGTGCTGGACTTGCCGCAGCCGGATTCGCCGACGACCCCCAGGGTCTCGCCCTTCCTGATGTCGAAATCGACGCCGTCCACGGCGCGCACGACGGCCTTTTTGCCGCCGATCCCCTTCTTGACCGGGAAATGCTTCACCAGCCCCTCGACGGTGAGGAGCGGCTGGCCCGGGCCGCCCCGGTCGCGGGAGGAGAGCGGGCTCGACGCGATGGGCGTGCTCATGACTTCACTTCCATTGCCGAACGCAGGCCGTCCGAGAACAGGTTGAACGAGATCGAGACGATGAAGATCGCGAGGCCCGGAAGTGCCGCGACCATCGGGTTCACGTAGATCGCCGTGCGCAGGGTGTTGAGCATCAGGCCCCATTCGGGCTCCGGCGGCTTCACGCCGAGACCGAGGAAGGAGAGGCCCGAGGCCAGGATCATCGACACGCTGATGAGGCTGGTGGAATAGACGAAGATCGGTCCGAGCACGTTGCCGAGCACCTGCGCGCGCAGGATCGTCAGGGTGGAGGCGCCGGAGAGGCGGGCGGCGTCGACATAGTCGCGTGAGCGGATCTGCGTCGTCACGCTCTCGGCCACGCGGGCGATCTGGGGGGTGAACACGCAGGTTAGCGAGACGATGGAGTTGAACACGCCCGCCCCCAGGGCGCCGGAGAGGGCGATGGCCAGAAGCACCGAGGGGAAGGCGAAGAACACGTCGATGGTGCGCATGAGCACCGTGTTGAGCCAGCCGCCGACATAGCCGGCGAGGATGCCGATGCTGGAACCGAGGAGGAAGGCGAGGATCACCGGCGTGACGCCGATGAATAGGGAGAGGCGCCCGCCCAGCATCAGGCGGCTCAGCATGTCGCGCCCGAGCTCGTCCGAGCCGAGAATGTATGTGGCGTCGCCCACGGGCTTGAGCCGCCGCACCATCGAGCCGCGATACGGGTCCATGGGCGTGATCCACGGCGACAGCAGCGCGATGGCGACGATTGCGAGGATGACGAAGGCGGCGATCATCGCCACCGGATCGCGCAGGAGCTTGGCCAGCACGTTGCCCCAGAACCCGCGCGAGGCGACGAAGGCCTCCGGCGTCGAGGTGAGTGGGGGAGCGCCCCCGGCGATGTCGATGGCCGATACGGCCGGACTGGTTCCGAGTGCCATCAGCCCCTCTCGATGCGCGGGTCGAGCGCCGTCTGCACGACGTCGACGATGAGGTTGAGGGCGACGAAGAACATCGCCAGGACAAGGATGGCGCCCTGCAGCAGCGGCAGGTCGCGTTGGAAGATCGCGGCGTTGAGGAGGAATCCGGTGCCGGGCCAGGCGAACACCGTCTCGATCAGGATCGAGCCGCCGAGCAGGTAGCCGAGCTGCAGCCCCATGATCGCGAGAGCGGTGGGGGCGGCGTTCTTCACCACGTGCTTGAACACGCCGAATTCGGAGAGGCCTTTGGCCCTGAGCGCCCCGACGAAATCCTGGGAGAGGATGTCGCCCACCAGCGCCCGGACGGTGCGGGCGATGACGCCCATCGGGATCACCGACATCGTGATGGCGGGCAGGATGATGTAGCGCAGGTGCTCGAGATCCGGCTTCCAGTTGCCCGATCCGTCGGGGCCGGCGCCGGTGGAGGGGAGCCAGCCAAGCTGGGCCGAGAACACGATCACCAGGACCATGCCGAGCCAGTAATGCGGCACGCTCACACCGAAGACCGAGATGGCGGAGGCCGCCCGGTCGAGCACGGAATCGCGGAAATAGCCGGCGACGAAACCGAACAGGCAACCGAAGGTGAAGCCGATCAAGGTCGCCACGGAGGCGAGGATCAGGCTGTTGACGACGGCGCGCCCGACCTCGCTCAAGACCGGCCTGCCGGTGGCGATGGACGTGCCGAGATCGCCGTGGAGCACCTTCCACAGCCACAGGGCGTACTGGACCGGCAGCGGCTTGTCGTAGCCGTAGGCGATCCGCATGGCATCGATCGTCTCCTGGGTGGCGTCCACCGGCAGGATGGAGCTGAGGGGATCGCCGTCCGCCAGATGGACCAGCGAGAAGCAGACGATGCTCACACCGAGCGCCACCGGGGTGACGGTGAGGAGGCGGCGGAGGATGAAGCTCAGCATGGGAGCATCCGGAGACCTCAATCGAGTGTGGCGGCTCTCCTCCCCCTTGCGGGGAGGAGTTGGAGGTGGGGGTGGCAGGGCGATCTTCTTCCTGCGGAGGCTGGCGGAGCGACCCCCACCCTCGATCCCTCCCCACAAGGGGGAGGGAGGATGCGTCTCACTTCCCCACGGTGATGGGCGAGAAGTCCTGGTACCAATTCTGGGCCTGGACGAAGCCCTTCACTTTCGAGCTCATGGCGCGCGGGTTGGTGTCGTGGGCGACCATGAGGAACAGCGCCTCGTCGACGTATTTCTCGTGGACCTTCTGCAGCACCTTGATCTGCTCGGCCGGATCGAACGTCGTGCGGATCTGATCGAACAGCTTGTCCATCTCGGGGTCGCAGTAATGGCCCCAGTTCGTGCCGTTGGGGGCCGCCAGATTGCACTGCAGGTGGCGGATGAAGCCGGTGAAGGGGTCCTGGATGAAGTAGGAGAAGTTCATCCCCGTGGCGCCGCGCGACACGTCGGCCTTCGCGCCGGCCCGCCACAGGTTGATGAGCGCGTTCCACTCGACGACTTCGAAATTCACCTTGATTCCGATATCGGCGAGGTTCTGCTGGATCAGCTCGTTCATCGGCAGGGGCTGCATCTGGCCCGAGCCCGAGGGTGCGATGAGGATCTTCGTGACGATGGGCTTGTTGGGGCCGTACCCGGCCTCGGCCAGGAGCTTCTTGGCCGCGTCGGGGTCATAGGTCGGCTTGAAGGTCGGCGAGCCGAACCAGGCCGAGCCCGGCGGCATGAAGCCCTGTGCCGGGATCATCAGGCCGCTGAGCATCTCCTTCATGCCCTCGCGGTCGACGGCGAGGTTGGCGGCCTTGCGCACGCGGATGTCGTTCCACGGCGAACCCTCTGCCCGCGACAGGTGCCAGGTCCAGTTATGCGGATAGGCGTTGGTGACGATGCTGAACCCCGCCCCCTTGAGGGAGGCGATGGCGTCCGGCGGCGGGGCCTCGATCCAGTCGACCTGGCCCGAGCGAAGGGCCGCCACGCGGGCATTGGCCTCCGGCAGGGGCACCAGCACCAGCTTGTCGAGCTTGGGCACCCGCGCCTTGTCCCAGTATTCGGCGAAGGGGGCCATCTCGGCGCGCTCGCGCGGGGCGAACAGGGTGAGCTTCCACGGGCCGGTTCCCGACGGCGTCTTGGCGAACGCGTCCCAGCTCTTGCCCAGCTTCTCCCACTGCGCCGGCGAGGACATCATGATCCAGGCGATCTGGTAGGGCAGCGTCGCGTCCGGCGCCTTGGTGGTGATCTCCACCGTCATCGGATCGACCACGCGGTAGCTGGCGACACCGGGGATGCGCGACCTACCCTGCGCCGACTGGCGCGGATCGAATTGCGGCGCATCGGTCTTGAGGAGCTTGTCGAAGTTCCACACCACCGACTCGGCGGTGAAGGGCGACCCGTCGTGGAAGGTGACACCGGGGCGCAGCTTGAAGATCCACTTGGTCTTGTCGGCAGCATCCACCGCCCAGGAGGTGGCCAGACCGGGGGTGAGGTCGGAGGGCTTGGTCGCGCTCGACAGGTCCCAGTTGATGAGCGCGTCGTAGACCGTGTAGCCGGTGAAGCGCATGCCCTCGCCGCCATTGTCGGCCTGCCCCGTGGTGAGCGGGATGTCCGACGCGGTCATTCCGATGCGCAGCGTTCCCTGCGCCCATGCGGACGGCACCATGCCGCTGGCGGCCAGCGCCGCGGCCACGAGTCCAACGCGAAGATGTTCTGCCAAGCCTCTCATCGTGTTGTGCTTTTCCTCGGTCGACCGATGATCGGCGAAATTGCCGGTGTCGCGAACGCCCATGCAAGGCGCCGGCCAGACTGGACTCTTTCCAACCCCGGCGGATGAAAATGCATACGAAATCCAGCGCGGCCGGGCGGTTCGCCATGCGCTGGGGGCCGGCCCGCCCGGCGGGGGCGCCGTCATGGGTTTTGCGCTGCGGCGATCGGCTCTAAACCGCCTCACACCGGGCATTCCGCCCGGCGGAGCGTCCCGGTTGTCCCTCCCTCCGAACCCCAGGGCCAAGGCCAGCGGCGCCGTCTCCGGCGGCCTCCGGCGCGGGCGCGTGGCCGGCTTCCTCATGGGGCGGGGCTCCCTCTCCACGCCGGGATCGAACCTCGCGCGCCTGCCGATCGCCCTCGACCCGCGCGGGCTCAGCATCATCGAAGGCATCCGGGCGGCCTGCGCCTTCGGCACCGTCATCCTGCTCCACGAATTCGTGGCGTGGCCCCCGCTCCTGATCATGGCGCTTGCGGCCAACCTCACCTGCTTTGCCGATATCGGCGGCCCGATGCGCTCCCGGCTGATGGTGCTCGCCGTGTTCTCGGTGATCGGCAGCCTGATCTGGAGCCTGTTCGGCCTGCTCCAGCCCCATGGCCCGGCGCTCGTTGTGCCCCTCGCCACCCTCGTCATCTTCTGCTGCAGCTATGCGCGGGTCTGGGGCGTGCAGGAGCAGACCGCCGGCAACGTCCTCGTCCTCGTCCTGGCCTTCGCCCTCGACCGTCCCCTCACCGGCGGCGAGGCCGTCATCGCCGGAGCGATGGTGCTGGCCGGCGGCCTGTGGGCGACGGTGCTGGCCCTCGCTCTGTGGCGGCTCAACCCTTACCGCCCTACCCAGAGGGCCGTGGCCGAGGTCTGGCGCCGGCTCGCTCTGCTCAGCGGCGATCTCGAAGACCTCGCGGCCTCGGACGAGGCCGGCGCGGCGGGATTCGACGACCATGCCCGCGCCCATCGCCGCGGCGTGCGCGAGGCGATCGAGCTCGCCCGCGGCCTCATCGTCGACCTCGCCCGCAGCCGCGAGCGCGTCTCCGACCGCACCGCCCAGGCGCTGATCCGGCTGGAGAGCGCCGAGCAGATCTTCGCCGCCCTCATCGCCCTGTCCGACCGGATCGAGGCCGACCGCAACCCCAACCGGCAGGTCCGGACCCGGCGCCTGCTGCGCCGCCTGCGGCCGCTCCTCCTCGTGGTCGCGCGGGCGATCCGCGACGACACCGTCCTCGACCTGCCGCGCATCGAGCGCTCGATCGCGCGGGCGGGGCGCGGATTCGCGTCCGACCCTGCCCTCAAGTCCCTGGCCGAGCGCATCCTCGACCGCGTCCGCATCGGGGCCAAGCTCTCGACGCCGGAAGGGTATCGCCCCGGCGGCACGCTGCTGGGGAGCGCCAGCCTGCCCCTGCGCCAGAGGATGCTCGGCCCGTTGAAGGCGAACTTCACCCTGGCCTCGCCGAACCTGCGGCACGCGATCCGCGCCAGCACCGTCACCGCCCCGGTCCTCGGTCTCACCCTGCTCTGGCCGGGGCCGTTCACGCACTGGCTCACCATCACGGTGGTGCTGACCATGCAGCCCTTCTACGCCGCCACCTGGCAGCGGGCGCTGGAGCGGATCGGCGGCACGGTGCTCGGGGGGCTGTTCGGCGCCCTCCTCGCCAGCCTCGCCACGACGACCCTGGCGCTCGCGGCGCTGATCTTTCCGTTGAGCATCATCGGTTTTGCCGCCCGGCAGGTGAGCTATGCCTTCTTCATCGCCTGCCTGACGCCCCTGGTGGTGCTGCTGGTGGAGGTGATGGAGCCCGGCCATGCCTCCTGGGAAGTCGCGGGCATGCGCGCCCTCTTCACCCTGCTCGGAGGTCTCATCGCGGTGGCGAGCAGCCTGCTGCTCTGGCCGGTCTGGGAGCCGGATCAGGTCCGTCTCGAACTGAGGAAGGCCGTGAAGGCCCATGCCGATTTTGCGCGCACCGTGCTCTCGAATCGGGCGGAGGCCGAGCGGAGCGGGGCGGCGGAGGCCGCGGCGCGGGCCAGCGGCCTCGCCCTCAACACCCTGGAGGCCGCCCTCTCCCGCGCCCTGCAGCAGCCCCGCGCCGGGCGCCACCCCCAGGTCGAGACCGCCATGGTCGCCGACGCGACCCTGCGCCGGATCGGTGCGCGCCTCTCGGCACTGCGTCATGCCGCCGAGCCCAAGCCCGCTCTTGCCGAAGAGCTCGCGGGCGATGCCGGGGACGAGGCGGAGGCGTGCCGCGCCTGGACCTTGTGGATCACCACCACCCTCGCCCGCCTCGCCGAGGATGGCGGCGCCCTGCCCGCCCTGCCCGCCCATCCCGCCCTGCCCCGCGCCGAGTCTCTCGTGCGCCTCGTGACGCAGGTGGAACTGCTGGCCGAGACCCTGCGCCCGCAACGGTCGCGCGAGGCGGCAGCTCCCGCCGAGGCCGTCCCCGAGACGGCCCGCCGCTAGGTCTTTCCACCCGCCCGGGGCTAAAGGGGGCGTGTCTCGCGATCCCCTTCTCAGGCTGGGCTGATTCTTGGAAGACCTCCTCCACCGATGGCTGCAGGCGACCGGGTCGATCCGGGCCGACGTCCTCGCCGTCCTCGGCATCGTGCTGGCGCTTCTCGTCACGGTTCACGCCTTGCTGCGCAAGCGCGAGATCGGCACCGCCATCGGCTGGATCGGCCTCGCCTGGCTGTCGCCGATCTTCGGGACGGCCCTCTACGCGATCTTCGGCGTGAACCGGGTCTCGCGCCGGGCGCGCCAGTTGAGGGTAAGGCCGTCACAGCAGGCGGGCTCCCCCGTCATTCCCGACGCCAGCGTGCCCGAAGACCTGCGGCCCCTCGACCGCGCCGTCCGCCGGATCACGCGGCTCGTCCTCCTAGGCGGCAACGACTTTTCCATCCTGCGCAACGGCGACGCAGCCTATCCGGCGATGCTGGAGGCGATCGGGGGAGCGACGCGCAGCGTCGCCCTGTCGAGCTACATCTTCCGCAACGACGGCGCCGGGTCGCGCTTCTTCGAGGCGCTGGTGGCCGCGCGCGCGCGCGGCGTCGAAGTCCGGGTGCTCATCGACGGGATCGGCAGCGGCTACTTCTTCCCCGCCATGGCGAGGCGCCTGCGCCGGGCCGGGGTGCCGGTGGGGCTGTTCATGCATTCCGCCCTGCCCTGGCGCATGCCGTTCCTGAACCTGCGCACCCACAAGAAGATCCTCATCGTCGACGGGCGCATCGCCTTCACCGGCGGCATCAACATCGCCGACGAGAACCTCGTCGCCACCTCCCCTCCGGACCCGGTGCGCGACACCCATTTCCGCATCGAGGGGCCGGTGGTGGAGCAGCTGTCGCAGGCGTTTTCCGCCGACTGGGCATTCGTCATGGGCGAGGAGCTCGACGGTCCGCGCTGGTTCCCCCCGCTCGGCGCGGCGGGCGAGATCGAGGCCCGTGTCGTCACCTCGGGGCCGGATGCGGATATCGAGAAGATCGAGTTCGCGGTGATGTCGGCGATCACCTGCGCGCAGCACAGCATCCGTCTCGTCACCCCCTATTTCCTGCCGAGCGAGATCCTGTCCACGACCCTGGCGCTCGCCGCGACGCGGGGCGTGCGCGTGGACGTCATCATCCCGCGGGCGAGCAACCACAGCTACGTGGACTGGGCGACGCGGGCGCACGTGGCGCCGCTGCTCGAGGCGGGCGTGCGGATCTGGCTCGACGAGCCGCCCTTCGACCATTCGAAGCTCCTCGTCGTCGACGGGGAATGGAGCTTCGTCGGCAGCGCGAACTGGGACATGCGCAGCTTCCGCCTGAACTTCGAGCTCAACGTCGAGGTCTACGACCGCGCCTTCGCCGACCGCCTCGACGCGTTCATGCGGACGAAGATGGACGCCCGCCTGACGGCCGAGGAGCTCGCGCGGCGGCCCTTGCCCGTGCGGTTGCGCGACGCAGCCGTACGACTAATGCTGCCATACCTCTGACGGTCCGCTCGCCCGCCTGGGCCGGCGCGGGGCCGAGATGCACCACGATGGGCCGGTGGTCGGAGGCGCCGCGCGGCAGCACCGTGCGGCCGAGGCAGGCGAGCCCGCGCACGAGGCAGCGGTCGATGCGCAGGGGCACGAGATCGACCATGGCATGGGTCGGGATGCGTGGCCCGGCATCGCGGAACCCCGGCAGCAGGGCGGGGCCCACGAGGTTGTAGTCGCCGATCACCGCGGCGCGCGCCGGCAGGCTCTGCTCGATCCGCCGCAGCTGCCGCCGGTTGAGTACCTGCCCATGGGAGAGATGGACGTTGGCGACACCGAACTCGCCGAAATCGAGGATCTGGCAGACCCGGTCGACGACGGCGCCCGACGGCAGGGCGATGACCACGGGCGGGGAGGCCCAGGGATGCGGGCTCCACATGGCGAGCCCATGGATGCGGCCGGGCAGCGGCGCCCAGGCATAGACGCCGCCGAGCCGTTCCTCGATCACCGCGATGTCCTTGGTCGCCTCCTGCATCAGCAACAGGTCGGGCCGCTCGCGCTCCACCAGGGCGACGATGGCATCGACCTTGGCTCCGGTGCGCCGCAGCAAGTTCCAGCTCACGATCTTGCGGAAGTGGCTGCGGTCCAGCGCATCGAGGGCGTGCAGGTCCGGGAATCGGGCGGGATCCTGGGACGCGTAGCGGCGGTCGTTGAGCGGGCCGCGCCAGGGCAGCGAAAAGTGTCTCTTGTCCGCCACCTGCCCGCCCCCGCCGTCGCCTCGTCCAGCCTGACGCTGCCTTCCTCTAACGCTTCTTGCCGAGTTCGGCTGCGATGTCCTTGATCATATGTCCGACCTTGCGGTGGGCGCTCGCCAGCTGGTCGCGGGTGACGCCCCAGCGCTTCATCCAATGCTCGACGGCCTGCCGCTCGGACAAATCGAGCCTGTCCTTGTCGATGAAGCCGCGCTTGTCCTTCAGGCCTGCCATCTGTCCCGCCTACCTCGGTCCGCATCCCCGGCGATGCGCGTCTCCGCACGGCTCTTAACCCATGTGCCGGTGTGGTGACGAACACGAAAACAACCTCCCCGTCATCGCCGGCGGGGAGGTTGGTCCGGTTCGGCGAGCCCGGTCACGCCGGGCTCGCCCTCAATTCTGCGCCGCCGCTTCGCGGGTGACGCCCGGGCGCGGCCGGTTGACGGCGACGGTGTCGCCGGTGCGGCTGATCTCGATGGCGTCGGCGGTGCCGCCGAGTTCCTGCGGGGTCGAGAGGGTCACGCTCTGGCCGTTGGCCAGGACCGTCTCGAATCGCATTGCCCGGCTGGTCCCGGTGCGGGCCAGGGTGACGACCACCCGGTAGCCCTTGGGCTCGGCGGTGTAGTAGGCGACGCCCGAGAGCTCGCCCAGCGAGACGCTGCCACCGTCGAGGGGCTTGATCGTCTCGGCGGAGGCCGGAAGGGTGGCGGTGCCCACGGTGACGGTGGCGAGGGCGGCGGCGGTGATGAGGCTACGGAGTGTCATGGTGACGGGTCTCGCTGTCTTGGCAGGGGCGGTGCGCCCTTGCCGGTGACGCGAAGATGCTGTGCGGTGCATCATGGATCAAACAGATTGGATCGATAATGACTATTGACCATGTCGATCTATCCCGCATCGACCTCAATCTGCTTGTGGCCCTCGATGCCCTCCTCGCCGAGCGCAGCGTCACCCGCGCCGCCGCCCGGATCGGCATCGGCCAGTCGGCCATGAGCAGCAGCCTCGCGCGCCTGCGCACCACTTTCGGCGACGAACTCCTCACCCGCGCCCCCGAGGGGATGCGCGCTACTCCCCGCGCGCTCGCGCTCGCCGCGCCCGTGCGCACCCTCCTGCGCCAGATCCAGTCCCTGGTGCGCCGCGACGATGCGTTCGATCCGCGCAGCGTCACGCGAACCTTCACCATCGGCCTGCCCGATTCCACCGAGGTGCTGCTCGGGCCGCGCCTTCTGGCCTACCTGCGCGAACATGCGCCGGGGATCAGCC
The DNA here is from genome assembly GCF_001422125.1 of Methylobacterium sp. Leaf85. Taxonomy (NCBI): domain Bacteria; kingdom Pseudomonadati; phylum Pseudomonadota; class Alphaproteobacteria; order Hyphomicrobiales; family Methylobacteriaceae; genus Methylobacterium; species Methylobacterium sp. Leaf85. The sequence continues at coordinate 22,350 of NZ_LMME01000030.1, forward strand.
TGCTCCTGCGATCCATTGACCGCATCCGCATCCTGCAGGAACTCGACGCGGACCGCGTCGATCTCGGCATCGGCACGTTCAGCCACGGCCAGACGCATCACAAGCAGCGGCTGCTCTACCGCGACCGCTACGTCTGCCTGTTCAATGCCGAGCTCGTCGGGCTCGAGGCTCCGATCTCCCTGGACGATTACCTGCGCTTTCCCCATGTGCTCACCAGCCTGAAGGAAACGGCGCACGGGGTGGTGGACGACGCCCTCGCCCTCCTCGGCCTGCGCCGCGACCTCGCGGTGACGACGCCGCGCTTCCTCGCCGTGCCCTTCCTGGTGCGCAGCGCGCCCGTCCTCACCACCATGCAGGAGCGCCTCGCCACCCTGTTTGCCGGAACCCTCGGCCTCGCCGTCAGCCCCGCGCCGGTGGCCCTCGACGAGGTGGCGATCTCGATGCTGTGGCACGCCTCCTACGACAACGACCCGGCCCATCGCTGGCTGCGCCAGACGTTGCTCGCCCTTGCCGACGACGCGGCGCAGGTCGGTTGAGGCGCTTCGATTCGCCGCCCGGCACCACATCCGGTCCGGATCTTCTGCCCCCGGCGACCCAAAACTTGCCAATGCGCGCAGGCGCGTGCTTTGGGAGGGCCGGCATCGGCTGCTCCGCAGGAGCAGGGCTCCGGGAAAGAGGCCGCATGGGTTTGGTAGCAGGAGGGGTCGCCGACGTCGTCGGAGGCTTCGGCGCGTGGCGCATGTGGTGGATGCTGGCCAAGAACGACGTGATTCGTCGGTATCGCCGCTCGCGCGTCGGCCAGCTGTGGCTGACCCTCAGCATGGCCGTGATGATCTTCGGCATGGGCGGGATCTACGCCTCGCTCTTCGGCACCTCCATGGCCGATTACCTGCCCCATCTCGGCACGGGCCTCGTGCTCTGGGGATTGATGTCGCAGACCATCAACGAAAGCTGCTCGAGCTTTACCGATAACGACAGCATCATCCGGCAGGTCGCGCTGCCGCGTTTCACCTACCTGCTGCGGACGATCGCCCGGAACCTTTTCATCTTCGCCCATAACCTGATCATTCTGCCGGTCCTGTTCCTCGTCACCGGCACGGTGATCGACTGGCACATCCTGCTGTTCGTCCCCGGCCTGCTGCTCGTGCTCGCCAATCTGGCCTGGATCGGCTACCTCCTGGCCATCCTGTCGGCGCGGTTCCGCGACATTCCGCAGATCGTCGCGAGCATCGTCCAGGTCGCGTTCTTCGTCTCGCCGGTCGTCTTCAAGCCCTCGCAATTGCGGGGCGACCATCCCGTTCTCATCCTGAACCCCTTCGCCAGCATGCTGGACGTGATGCGCGAGCCTCTGCTCGGCCATCTGCCGAGCGCGACGTCCTATCTCATCCTGCTAGGCCTGCTGGTCGTCGGGTGGCTCGTCGCCCTGGCCTTCTCGGGGAAATATTCGCACCGCGTCGTGTACTGGCTCTGAGGGCAGGATGGCTCATATCGTCCTCGACAAGGCGAGCGTCGAACTCGCCGTCTACAATTCCCGCGGCCGTGCCCTGAAGAGCGAAATCCTGCGGCGCACGGTGGGGGGCGGCCTGCAGAACGACCGCGACAGCAGCGTCCAGGTGATCAAGGCGCTGAACGCGGTCAGCTTCGAAGCGCGCGACGGCGACCGGATCGGTCTCGTCGGCGGCAACGGCGCCGGCAAGACGACGCTCCTGCGGGTGCTCAGCCGGGTCTATCCGCCGACCTCCGGCACCGCCACCATCGAGGGGCGCATCTCATCCCTGATCGACCTGTCCATGGGCATGGATACGGATGCCACGGGCTACGACAATATCGAGATGCGCAGCATCATGCTGGGGCTCAGCCACAAGCAGGCCCAGGCGATCGTGCCCGACGTGGAGGAGTTCAGCCAGCTCGGCGAGTTCCTGTCCCTTCCGATCCGCACTTATTCCAGCGGCATGATGCTGAGGCTCGCCTTCGCGGTCAGCACGGCGGTCCATCCCGACATCCTGATCCTCGACGAGGTAATCGGCGTCGGCGACGCCGCCTTTGCCGAGCGTGCCGAGCAGCGCCTGCACGGCATGATCCAGAAGGCCAGCATCATGTTCCTCGCCTCCCACGACAACGCCTCGATCAAGCGCTTCTGCAACCGCACGCTCTGGATGAAGGGCGGCATGCTGATGATGGACGGAGCGCCGGAGGAGGTGCTGGCGGCTTATGCGGCGGATGGGGTGGGCTGATCCGCCCAGGCCCTGTCAGAAACATTCCTACTGAGGGGCCAGCTTCAACTTCAACTAGAATTTTTAAGAACACCGCTTGTGCAGCTTGATTGATCGCTTAGAGAAAATGGGCGCAGTCTCCAAAGGTACCTCCCGGAAATGACGGCTCGAATTCTGCTGGAAGTACCCTCCTTCGACAAAGGCGGCCTTCAGAAGGTTGTTCTGGACATAGCCCTTGGCCTCCGCAGGGTCGATGGAAATGAACTCATGGTCGTGACCAACGGTCCCTTGGGGAGCATCGCCCGCGAGGCGCAGGCTGCAGGCATCACGGTTCGCCAACTGCCCGTGGATCGGGTGGATGAGGCATATCCGGCCCTGATCGACGAGTTTAAGCCGTCGATTGCGCAAGCGCATTTTTCCGACGTTGGGTATCCATATCTTGCCGCCCGCGGCGTGCCTATCGTCTGCTTTATCCATAACGTCTATGTATTTCTGCCGGATTCCGCACGTGCAACGTTCCGCGCAGGCGACCGCTATGTATCGAAATACATTGCGGTATCCCCGAAAGCCGCAGAATACGCCCAGGCCAAGCTCGGGGCGGCACCCGAGAAAGTGGTCATCGTGCCCAACGGCCTCGACTTCGCCCGCTATCCCCTCGACCGGGCGAGCAGATTAGACCGGTCCTCGCTCGGGATCGGAAAGGACGACTACGTCTTTCTGAATCCTGCCTCCTACAACCTGCACAAGGGCCACTATCTGATCGCTGCCGCGATGAAGCGCGTTCTTGCTACGCGTCGTGACATCCGAGTGTTGTGCGTAGGCAACGAGATCTTCGCGCCACATGTGGAGGCGCTAGCGAGCTACCTCGCGAGCGAGGGGCTCGATAAACATATCTTGATGCCCGGTTACTTCGAAGACATTGCCGACCCTATGGGAATAAGCGATGCTTTTCTCCTTCCCTCCTTCATCGAAGGCTGGAGCATCGCGATGAACGAGGCGATGCATTACGCCAAGCCGATGATTTTGACGGACACCGGTGGTGCCGGCGAGGTGATAGAGCAAAACGACACCGGCATCCTGTTGTCCACCGAATATCCCGACTTTCTAAAGCTCGAATCCGCCGAACTCGACCGGCTCGCCTACACTCCACAAAGCTATCGCCTCACCGAGCCATTGGCGCAGGCCATGCTCGATTTTGCTTCGAACCGCGAGCAGTGGAGCGAGGCAGGCCTGCGCGGTCGCGCAAAGCTGCACCAGAGGCATGGCTTTGACACGGTGCTTGCACGCTATCAAACCATCATGGACGAGGTGGTTGCGGCGGCTCCGACTCCGCCCCCGGAAATGCCAAAACCTGTGACTCAGACGTCGTCCATAGCGATGCGGATCGACCGCAAGCTGCGCCGGATTTATCGCGACGCCCGCTATCGCTACAAGCCAGCCCTATCCTTTTGGCTGGCCAATCATTTTTTCATGAACTGGATGCCTTACGGGATCAGGCACGCTTTTCTGAGGCGCTTCTGTCACGTCCGGATCGGCGAGGCGTCGACGATCTGCTCGGGCTGCTTCGTCACCGGGTACAGGATCCAAATCGGTTCGAACACCGTCATCAATCGGTTTTGCTATCTGGACGGTCGCGTCACATTGAAGATCGGCAACAATGTAAATATATCGCATTATACGCTGATCCAAACCTTGACACACGACCCTCAGAATCCGGATTTCGTCTGCGTGGAGGGTGCGGTGACGATTGAGGATCATGCCTGGATCGGTGCCCGAGCGATCATCTTGCCAGGTGTCACGATTGGAGAGGGAGCAGTCGTCGCTGCTGGCGCCGTCGTTACGCGGGACGTCGCCCCCTACACGATCGTTGGAGGAAATCCTGCCCGACTGATCAAGGATCGCACTCGTGATCTGCGTTACAAGACGCAATACTTTCCTCTGTTTGATACGGACATTCAATAATGGCTCGAATTTCTGTCATCATACCCCTGTATAATCATGAAAAATATATCGAGATGGCTTTGGACAGTGTGGCACGACAGACATCGCCTGCCGACGAGGTCATTCTTCTCGATGACGGCTCGTCGGATCGAGGGCTGCAGATCGCCAGAAAAGCAATGCGAAATTTTCCGATTGCGCAAGTAATTGCGCAATCGAATGTCGGTGCGCATGCCACGATCAACAAGTTGTTTGACATGGCAAACGGCGATTACATTGCCGTACTGAACTCCGATGATGTCTTCAATCCCGGCAAGTTGGCCCGCTGTCGCGCTTTGATGATACAGGATCCCACTCTCGATGTGATCGTGGGAGAAGCGGACATCATCGATGAGAAGAACCGAGTCCAAGATCACGGAGTTGCCGCCGACTGGATGAGGCGGGCACTTGCCGCCCGGGATGCCCATGCATTGCCACAATTGTCGCTTCTCCACGAGAACTGGGTGGCGACAACGTCCAATATGGTGATCGCAAAATCATTCTGGCGCCGGGCGGGATACTTCCGCGACCTTCGCTATTGCCACGACCTGGACTTCCTGATGACAGCCTTCACCCGGGGGCGCGTCGCCGTTGACCACGGTTTTAAGCATATTCAGTATCGTGTGCATCCGCGGAACACGATCGCTGAAGACCTGGACAATATTCGTTTAGAGATCGCTGCCGTCTGGGCGAACGCCTTGCATGAAGGCGGCAACCGTCTTATTGGCGGAGATCTAGCAGACGGCGTCAGGGCCTTCATCGCTGCGCTCGAAAGCAAGGGCATGAGCAACCTGATCTGCCTTTTGCAGGCACTTCGCGGCAGCGCTCCTTCCGCCGCCGTATTCTATGACATCGTTCTACGGGGTACGCTCCGACAGACCCTTCTTGGCCACCTGAGATAATCGGCATGATCATTACCAAGCCAGGGTCGCCGCAAGCCGACGATCTCGAATTTCCGCGACCGGAGGAGCAGCTCGATTTCAATGGAGAGCGTTACACGTCAAGCATCTCCGGACCGATTCGGCATCAGCACCATCATCGCTATTTGTTCGCTACGCGCTTTTGCTGCGGTCTCGATGTTCTCGACGTTGCTTGTGGCGAGGGTTACGGCTCTGCGCTGCTCGGCACGGTAGCGCGAAGCGTCATCGGTGTCGACTTGGACGAGGCGACGGTTGACTTCGCACGACGGAACTACGTGAAAGACAATCTAACGTTTCGGAAAGGTGACGCAGCTAACATGCAAGACCGCGAGTCTTTCGACGTTGTTGTCAGCTTTGAAACAATCGAGCATCTTGTCGAGCACCAAGCGTTTATGATTGGTGTGAAAAATGCGCTACGAACCGACGGGTTGTTGATTATCTCTTCGCCTGACAAAGACGTCTACACTTTTGAAGACGGGCACGAGAACGAGTTTCATTTAAAGGAACTCACTCGACCGCAATTCGACGCTCTAATTCGAGATCATTTCAAAAACGTCGCGATTTTGGAGCAGGATTCCATCGTGGGCTCCTTCATTGGCCTTGACGGCGGCGCATCTGCCGACCTCGAGCTGCATTCATCCGTTGACGGGCAAGCCTACCGCCGCACGCTGGGCGCTCCGCGCGCGCATTATCTCATCGCCGTGGCATCCGACGGGCCTCTGCCGCAGCTTTTCACCAGCGCACTGAATGACATGGCTTGGGTGGGCGAGCAACAAGGCCACCAGACTCACGCCGTCGCCCTGGCTCGGGAACTTGGTATCAGGGATATCGAAATTAGGCGGCTACAAGGCGAGGCCGCCGCGCTGGCTCGCGAAGTCGGTGTGCGGGATACCGAAATCACGCGGCTACAAGGCGAGGTTACCGCAGCTAAGGTCGTGATCCAGCATCTCGAAGACGTGGTCTCGGAACGGACCGCAGAAGTCGATGTCATGCGGACGGAGGTCGAGTGGCTTCAGGACCGAAACACACGGGGCGATGTGCGGATCCGGTATCTGGAAAGCGCGAAAGAAGCCAAGGATGCGGAGATCGGTCGGTTACGCGAGCAGGCGGACGAGACGATAACCCATATCGTCGATCTGCGCCGCGAAATGGACCAGACCCACGCTATCGTAGCCGAGCAGAAGCGTCATATCGGAGAGGTTTTGACATCGACCTCATGGCGGCTGTCTGCACCGGTCCGTCATGTCGGTCGTCTTACTGCCAATGCGCGACGCCGTGTCCGTATGTTCATCGCGCCGCCTTCCAAACAAATAGCCAAAATTCGGCGGAATCGCGTGCCGCGCATTCTTTTTATCGACTGGACTGTTCCCACGCCGGACCAGGATTCCGGGTCGCTCGACCTATGGCATCAATTGAAAATGTTTCAGGCGATTGGATACGATGTCTCGTTCATGTCGATCGTGGCCCGTGTCGGCGATCCTCTGTATCTTCACGCCATGCAGAACAGCAATGTCGATTACATCGAGATTCCACCGAATTCGTCTCCCGAGCAAGTATTGCAAGACCGTGCGGGCGAGTTCGATCTCTTCATTTTGAACCGGATCCATGTTGCGGAGCGGCTGCTTGCCCATGTGAGGCGTTGCGCGCCCAATGTACGCATCGTTTTCAACACGGTGGATCTGCATTTTCTTCGCGAAGAGCGGGAAGCCGCGCTGGAAGGATGCCAAGAAAAGGCTCGAGCCGCAGCGCAACGGCGTATTTCGGAGCTGCGCTGCATGTCGGAAGCCGACGCTACGATCGTTTTGAGCGAGGAAGAAGGGCGTATGCTGGCAGAGTTGGTGCCACAAGCTACGATTCACATTATTCCTTTCGCGCGTAACATCACATCTGAATCCCCGGATTTCTCGGAACGAGACGGTGTTCTGTTTATAGGTGGCTTTCTGCATGCACCAAACATTGATGGAGCTATTTGGCTAACGACAGATATCTGGCCAAAGGTTCGTCGTGCGCTGCCCCATGCGAGACTCGATATTGTCGGCAGCAACGCAACTCATGAGGTTCGGCAACTTGCCGATGCGGATTCCGGGATCTTCGTGCGGGGTTTCGTGCAGGAACTGGAACCGATCCTCTCGCACGCGCGATTGACGGTCGCCCCGCTCCGCTTTGGGGCCGGCATCAAGGGTAAGGTGGCGATGAGCTTGGCTGCGGGCCTTCCGTGCGTCGCGACCCCGATCGCATCGGAAGGTATGGGGTTGGTCGAAGATCGAAATATTATGGTCGGACGAGACGTGGACGAAATCGCAGCGGCGATCATCCGCCTCCACGAAGACCCCCTTTTATGGTCACGCCTTTCCGAGGAAGGCAAAGTTGTGATGCGAATCCGGTACTCTTTTGAAAGCGTCGGAAAGCGCTTCATCGCGCTCGTGAGATCCTTGGACATTCCTGTTGAGCCGGGAGCAGAGGAAAGAGTAGCGGCAATTACCCCTCATTTTTGATCTGGATACGATTCCGAGTGGATCGGTTTGATCCGCCATCTTCGCAATGCTTCGTCCCGGATCGGGTAAGATGCCACGTCCACGTTGTGGATCAGGCAGCGACGCGCCGGTGATGAGAGGGCCAAGCGATCGCTATCGATGGCTCCGCAGGTCACGTCGCGATCGAGATTACCATGTATGGACTCCATCGCCGAAGCCGTCTCGTCCCTGGCATGAGAATGAATATGGACCATGTTCGGCGATACAGCGTCCCGCTTTGCAAAGGTTCAGCAGATGGTCATGTCAGCACGCCTGATGGCCATCGGCCGTCTCGGATTGCGTTCCCGCGCTTACCGTCGCCACGTCTACCAGAAGATCGCAGCGCTGACGCTTGGCGCTGCCTTCGTATCGCCGGTTGGTCAGCGCCTGCGGCAGGCGGTGGCGCGGTTCGGCACGCCCGCGCATCATCCCGACGTTCGGACGGCTGTCGTCGCGCACGTGTACTACCTCGATCTCTTGCCCGAGATCCTGGCCTGCTGGGCGACGCTGCCCGATGGGGCTCCGCTTCACCTCACGGTTCCGAGCGAAAGGATCGAGCAGGCTCGTCATCTGCTGCAGGACATTCCCGGGGCGATCCTGCACCCGTGCGAGAATCGGGGTCGTGACATCGCCCCTTTCTTGACATTGCTCAATGCAGGGGTGTTCGACCCTTATGACGCGGTCCTGAAGCTGCACACCAAACGCAGCCCGCATCTGCTCGACGGCGAGATTCGACGCAAGCTCCTCTTCACTACGCTTGCGGGCGGCCGCAATGCGACTCTACGGCTGCTGGCTGCGTTCGAAGAGCCGGATACCGGTCTCATCGGCTGGAAGGCCAGCTACCGGGCAGCGCCATCCTACTGGATGGCCAACGAAGCGCGTGTCAGGGCCATCGTGCGGCGGATGGGCATGCCGGACGATGCCGTCCGTCTGGGATTCTTTGAAGGGTCCATGTTCTGGTTTCGACCGGCGGCACTCGCGCGCCTGCGGCATCTCCAGCTGAGCCCGGAGGATTTCGAGCCCGAAGCACGCCAGCTCGACGCAACCCTTCACCATGCCATAGAGCGGTGCTTCACCCTGTCCGCCTGGGCCGATGGCTTCAGCGTTCGCGGTCTCGACGGGCGGATCTTGAAGTGATGAGGGGCCGGAGTACGGTCCGATGCGTCCGGCGCTGAGCATGACCGGGTATGCGGCGTCGAAACGCCCGGCGGTCCTACCGGGGCCGCTTGAATACCGTCGCGCGATTGTCCTGCCGGTGTGCCGACCTCCCGAGCGCGGTCTCCGGCGGGCCGAGCTCGGCGCGGGCGCCGTCGATCAGGCCGCGCCAGAGAGCTATACGGACCTCGCGCGAGAAGCGGTTCTGCCCGAGATACACGACGATGCGCAGGGGGAGGAGGACGAGCGTCCGGGCCTTGTGGGCGAGAGGGACATGGTTCATGCGCAGCATAGCCAACTGGTTGCGCAGGAATGTGTAGAGCCGTCGCGGCGGCTGGTCCGTCGGCGAGAGACCGAAAGGAAGCCGGATCCGGCCGCGACCGAGTTCGTGCGCCATCGGGACGTCCTCCGCGATCCAGATGGAGTAGCCACGGTGGTTGGCCCGCATGCACCATTCCACGTCGATGGCATCGATGAAGAAGTCCGTCCGGAACGGACCGACGGCGCGCGCTGCCTCGCAATTCACGAGGGAGCCCGACGAGATCACGAACTGCACGCGGGACGCATGCGCCGCGTTTCCGCTGCCTCCCTGTCCGGGCGGAGATTGCAACGGCTTGCCGGCCCAATCCGTTGGGCGGGGGCCGACGATGGCAGGCTGTTCTCCGGCCTCCGCCAGCTGTGCATGCCGTGCGGCAAGCCGCGGAATCGCACCCGGCGGCGGCAGGCTGTCCTGATCGAGAAGCAGGAGGAAGGAAGCGTCCTGCCCGGTAGCGTGGTCCAGGAGGTCGTTGTAGGCGGCGCCGAGGCCGAGATTGCCGCCGGGTCGTATCACGGAGAGGTCGGTGCCCTGCGCCGCCGCGCGCAGACTTTCCTCATCCTGCGAGGAGACGGCGGAATTGGCGTAGATCACGATCTCCCGCACGTCGGGCGCCAGCGCGCCGACGAGGCGAAGGAGGTTCGCCTCGTCGGGATGATAGATGACGATCCCGGCGATCGTCTGCGGTTGCGCGGACAAGGCAGCTTCCTGTTGCGGCAAGTGCGGCGGGACTGCCATTCCTAGAGCCGTCAATCAAGCTCCGGAAAAAACCGGTATGCGTGGTCCGCTCTGAGGCAATCACTGCCGACCGTGGAACCGGCGGCCTTTGAGGCTGTTGGGAGATGGCTAAGAGACTCCTCCTTTGCCCGCCCGGCTCACGCCGAGGCGGGTTTTTTGTCTCGTGGGTGAGGTTGCAGCGATCTTCCCGCTCGTCGTCGCATTTCCCGGATATCGATCACGCGAGATGGCGCCTTAGCCATGAGCGATGGCGCAACTGTGAGCGACATCTGTTTCATCAAGCGAAGGAACGCGCGCCTATGAAGACACGCGACTCATGCCCTATGCCGAAGGAGGCAAGGACCTTGCGGCCTGGATTCAGGCCGACGCCGAAGCTGGCGGCGATAGCGGTGGGTCTGAAGCCGGTACGATCGACCCGCATACGGGCGACTTCAGTCGACTTCGTTACCACGATGGCGTTGCCAAGTGGACCGGAGGACGTACCGACAATCTTTCCGTTTTCAGGAATGGCGGACGTGTTTCCGTGTCCGTCGTTCAACTGCGTCATCGTCTATCTGTGGCCGATCCACGCATGATCGCCGTGAGCATGAACGAGGCTGAGGCAAACAATCATGGCGCCTGCCTTTCCAAGAAGTTGAGAAACTCCGGAATATCCGTGCTCCAAGTATCTCGATCTCCAACCTGGGGCTCGAGCCAAGCGCCATACCGATGCCCAAGTGCCAAGCTCATTCGGGCATAATTGAACCGCAGCTTATGGGTGCCCTCGGCAATGGGAATTATCTCGGTGATGCGCGTATCTCTTTCGCAGAACAGTATGTGAGAGAGGCCCGCACCATGAGGGGCTATAATATCTTTGGCAGACAATCCAATAAAAATCTGCTGCCAGAGAGGTATTCCCGACATGGAAACCACCGAATATCCAAGGGCTGAAAGTTTTCCTTCAAGTTCTAGCTCGTTGGACATCTGCCGTCTCGTGGCATCTGTTCTTGAAATGTAGATTTTTTCTAAAGGTTCGAGGCCGTTTTTTATCGCTTCACCGCGAGAGTAATTTTTAACGATATCAATAATGGATGAAATTCGATCCCAATACATCATTCCTTCAAAGCCTACTCTGGCCTTAAGAAGATGTTCGACAAAAACAGCGTCGCCGACTTCAACGATTTGGTTTCCGAGCCCTGCTATCTCAAGCGAAACGCGCTCAAAGGATTTGGCGTGGTCACTCAAAAGAATTTGTGTATCTTCGCCGGATCCATCCGTCATCCATGAGAAAAACGTTAATCGATCAACGATCCAATGATAGATCCCTTTTGTATATTTTATTCCATACATGCCTTTCTGTACAATTGGTACGTCTGTCCTTTTCAATGACGGGATTGAGCGCCCAGCGCTCGTAATGACTGCGCCGTTTTCTTTCCAGATTTGCCCAAACCGATCAACGAAGACGTCGCGATGCTCTTTCAATAAAGGAGGAGCTGGCTTTAAAAAGCAGGATTTCGCCCATTCCATTGTCTTGTTAAATATATCAATGTGGTGACGGGGGGTTCGTGAGCTGGCCTCTACTGACGTGCTTCCCATTTTGCGCACGTAAGCGTCTGGATGCGGAAAATCGGTAGCAGATATTGCTGCCTTTATTCTTGAGCCACCTTTTGTCGACCGATTTACAGCTTTGTGTATGTCTGTATTAAGTTTATGGTCTTTACTATACGCTAATATGCGGCGAGCATGCTTGGCGAGTCCCGGATCAAGTAGCGCATCGGGAAATGCGATAATTGCACCCCATGCCGATGCATAATGCTTGGCAATAACAAGATTTCGAGCGAAAGAGTACCGTTGCTTCAACGTCCATTTCGGATGTGATGCGACTTCTCCCGCTAAATCCAATGCTTTATTGTCGCGCTCTTCTGTTGCAGCGCATATATAAGCCATCAAAATTCTGTGGCTTTTTAAAAGAACCGATGCATCTCCAGAATGATGAAGGACGCCTTTCCAGTCGCGTCGATCAAGGGCGGCTAGCGCTGCTTTTGTATTAAGTTGGTTTTTGATTTTTACTGTGCTCATTATAGCCCCCTGCCGGCCCAATAGTCGAATGATCGAGATGTCTTTTCGAGGCATAGGCCGGATAGATAAGATTTATTCGGCATTGAGGTAAATCGCTTCCCGATGACCGATCGAACAACTATCATAGAAATTATTCAGTGGCTGATCTGCCGAGCGCCTTCATGGCTCATTCCGACTTCATACACCGAGTTGGCCGAATGTCAGTCGTTGGCCCGTCTCCTCCGAACACCAGAGCCACCCATGATTGGACGACGCCCAAACCGCGGCGACGGTGCCCGTGCCCTGTCCCAGCACATCCTGCCCGCTGCGGGAACGATGATCGGCGTCTGCACGACGCTGGTCGGACTGGTGAAGATCGCCGAGGCGCAGATCGGCCCGAGCCATGTCGATGAGGCCGTTTCGCTGACGGCGATCCTCTTTCTCGCGAGTGCGGCGGCTTCCTATCTCTCCATGCGTCTCGACGACGACCGTCCCCTCGCCCTTCGGCTGGAGCGTGTCGCCGACATCTGCTTCGTCATCGGCCTCCTCGGCCTGTCTACGATCACAATTCTCTTCGCTTACGAAGCGATCTGAACCGACGCGGACCGTTCCCCGTTGGCAGGACCCTCCGAATCATCGACGGATGCCTGTGTATCGGGAATCAAGGGGGGCACTACTACTCTTGCGGGACGAGACCCGTCGCGCGACAACCTTTCGCCGACTGAGAATGCGGCGCATGGGGGACGTCATGGTGGGTCGGATTGTCAGGGCTGCGGCGATGGCCGCGGTGGGTGTCGGTGTGCTCGGATTGGGAGCGTGCGGCAGCATCACGCGCGGAACCTCCGAGAAGATGGCGTTCCAGACCGAGCCCCCTGGCGCCATGATGACCAGCACCAAAGGTTATGCCTGCCCGGCCACGCCCTGCTCGCTCGATGTCGACCGTTCCGACGAGTTCGACGTCACCTTCGCCAAGCCCGGCTTCCGGCCCGAGACCATTCCCGTGCGCACCAAAGTCGTGGGAACCGGGGCCGCCGGTATGGCGGGCAATGTCATTGCCGGCGGCATCATCGGCATTGGCGTCGATGCCGCCACGGGCGCGGCGTTCGACCATTTCCCCAACCCGGTCGTGGCCACCCTGGTGCCGGACAGCCTGCCCAGTGCCCAGCGCGAGCGCAGGCGCCGTGGCAAGCCCGGCGTGTGAGGGCGCAGCACCGTCCGCCTACGACGTGACCAGGGAGCGGAGGGCCTCGGCGAGGTCGGACAGGCTGAGCTGGCCCTTCTGCAGCACCCGGTCCGCCTGACCGGCCAGACGCCGGCGGTCGTCGGCGGTGACGTCCTTGGCGGTGAGCACCACCACGGGGATGTCGCGCCATTCGGGTTTTGCCCGCAGGACGCGGAGGAAGCCGAACCCGTCCATCTCCGGCATCATCAGGTCGAGGAGGATGAGGCAGGGCTTCTTCACCGCCACCGCCTCCAGCCCGGCCCGGCCGTGCTCGGCGGAGGTCACGCGCCAGCCCTCGCGGGTGAGCATCGCCGTCATCCGCTCGCGCACGTCGGCGTCGTCGTCCACCACGAGGACCGGGCCGTCGGAGCCCGTGGCCCGGAAACGCTCCATCGCTTCCTTCAGGTGCCCCCATTCGATGGGCTTGTGCAGGTAGTCGGTGGCGCCCAGCGAGAAGGCGAGGCTCTGCTCGTCGAGCACCGTGACCATGATCACCGGCGTCGCCCCGAGTTCGGGATCGGCGCGCAGCGCCCGTAGAACCGACCATCCGTCCATGCGCGGCATGGTCACGTCGAGGAGGATCACCCGCGGGCGCAGGGCGCGGGCGCGCTCCAGGCCCTCGCGCCCGTCCGCCGCGCTGGCCACGCGAAAGCCGTCCTTCTCGAGGTAGCGGGTGAGGAGATCGCGCGTCGCGGGATCGTCGTCGATGATGAGGACCTGATCACCCTTGGCGGCGCCGGAGGGCGCCGTCGCGGGTCCGTCATGGGCGATCGCGGAGGCGGGCTGCACCTCGACGTAGCGGGCGGGAATCCGGATCGTGAAGGTGGTGCCCTCCCCTTCGCGGCTCGCCACGTCGATCTGCCCGCCGAGCATGGTGGAGAAGGCGCGGGTGATGGCGAGGCCGAGGCCGGTGCCGCCGAAGCGGCGCGTGGTCGAGGCATCGGCCTGGGTGAAGCGCTCGAACAGCTTGGCCTGCTGCTCCGGGCTCATCCCGATGCCGGTATCGGCCACGTGGAAGACCAGCCAGGCGTCCTCGCCATCACCCTCGCGCACGGCCGAGAGGGTGATCCGCCCGTTCTCGGTGAACTTCGCCGCGTTGCTCAGGAGGTTGATGAGGCACTGGCGCAGCTTGGTCTGGTCGGTATGGGCGAGCCCGAGATCCTCGGCGAGGTCGAGGTCGAGGGCGTTGCCCTTCTTCCCGATGAGGGCGTCCACGGTGGAGGCGACCTCGCGCACCATCTCGGCGACGGGGAAGTCCTCGGCGTAGATCTCCATGCGCTCGGCCTCGATCTTCGAGAGGTCGAGGACGTCGTTGATGAGGCCGAGGAGATGGCGGGCATTCGCCTCGATCTTGCGCATGTCGGCGAGCAGGCTCTCCTGGCCGAGATCCTCCATCTCCTCCTGCAGCATCTCGGAATAGCCGATCACCGCCGAGAGCGGCGTGCGCAACTCGTGGCTCATATTGGCCAGGAACTGACTTTTCGCGCGGTTGGCCTCCTCCGCCGATTCCTTGGCGGCTTCCAGGGCCTGCTCGGCCTCCTTGCGCGCGGTGATGTCGGTATGGGCGCCGACCCATTCGCGGACCGTCCCCGCCTCGTCGAGGATGGGGACGCCGCGCACGGCCATGTGGCGCCACACCCCGTCATGCCGGCGCAGGCGGTGCTCGATCTCGTAGAGCGTGACGTTCGAGACCGCGTGGTCCCATGCGAGTTGCGTCTTGTCGCGGTCGTCGGGGTGGATCGCCCCGAGGAAGCCGTGGCCGGCGGCCTCCGTCGGGCTCTGGCCGGTGAAGCGGGTCCATTCGGACGGGGCGACGGCGAAGCCGCCGTCCGGCGGGGTCGCCCAGACGATGGAGGACGTGGCCTCGGTCAGGGAGCGGAACCGCTGCTCGCTCTGGCGGGTGCGCTCCTCGGTGAGCTTGCGGAGGGTCTCGTCGGTGACGACGAAACCGACGCCGTCCACCGTCCCGTCGGAGAGGCCCGCCGCGCCCGGCAGCGGATAGACGCTGATCTGGAGATGGCGGACGCCGCCCGGCGCACTCGGGGTCGGCACGGCGACGTCGATATCGGGCGTGATCAGGCCGTTGTCGCGCGCCGCCTCGAATTTCGGACGGAGCAGGTCTTCGAGCTCGGGAATCGCGGCCCAGATCGGGCCGCCGAGGGACGCCTGGAATCCGCGCGCGTTCATGGTCTCCAGGGCGCGGTTCATGTGGCGGATCGACAGGGTCTGGTCGAGGAAGCCGAGGCCCACGGGAGCGTTGGCAAGAACCCCATCGAGGAGCGCCGTCATGCGCTGGCTGTCGCGCCGGCGCAGCAGGGCGATGCGGCCCAGCAGTCCCATCGCGGCGAGCCCCGAGGCCGCGCAGACGAGGGACAGGATCAGCCCACGCCAGAATTCCGTCGTCTCGGAGCGGGCGAGGCTGTCGCGGGCATGGTCCTGGCCGACCCGCGTGGCTTCGCGGATGCCGTCCATCATCCGCTTGCCCTCCCCGGTCTGGACCAGGGTCACGGCCGCGTCGAAGCCGCCGGCATCCCGCGCCTCCACCACCCGGCGGGCGAAATCGCGCTCACCCGTGATGAGGGTCCGCAACTCCCGTCGCCGGGCGGTTCCGGGATCGGCGGATTCCGATTCCAGCCGGTCGAGCTCACCGATCTGTCCGTCGAGGGTGTCGACCGCGCGCTTGTAGGGGGTAAGGTAGTTCGGCAGCCCGGTCAGGGTGTAGCCGCGCATGCCCGTCTCGAGGTCCTTCATGGTCGAGAGCAGGCGCTCGTTCAGCGTGATGATGTCGTGCTGGCGGGAGGCTTCCGTGCGGCTGCGCTCGGCGAACACGTAATTGGCAAGGCCGGCGACCACGGCGACCGCGAACAGGCCGAAGGCCACGGGGGAGCCCGGAATCCCCTGCAGGGCGGTGGGGACGGTCTTGGGGCCGCGCCAGCGCCAGAGGCGGCGGGATGAGGTCGGGGTGTCCATCGGTGCGGCTCGCGGTGATGTCGATGACGGATCGGTGGTGTGCGGGGACGGCGCTTCCGGCGGGTGCCTATCGTCGCAGCCGGTTGCCCAGGACGAAGCCGAACAGGCCCATCAGGATGATGCCGGCGGCGCCCTCGATCCCGACGAGGAGGTTGGTGAACCTCCCGACCGGCTTGACGCCGATCTCGGGAGGGTTCGCCGTCATCATGTTGAGGGCGCTGTAACTGAGGAGGTCGAGGGGGTTGTACGTCGCACTTCCATTGCCGCCCTCGGGGATCAGCCCGCCGGCGATGCCGAACAGGGCTCCAAAGACGAAGATCAGGATCACGAAGGCGCGGGCGATGCGCGACAGGCTCTCCCCGTAATCGCACAGCCATTCCACGAACCGGTCGGCGACCCAGCGATAGCCCGATTGCAGGACGGGCTTCCAGGTTTTGGGCGCCCTTGTCCGCCGGGACCAGGCCGCCCGCGCCTCGGCGCCGGCATGGAGCCGACCCATGCGACGGCCGCGCTTGTAGGCCCAGCTCGCCTCGTCATGGCTGCCGATGCTCTTCATGTTGTGCTCGATGGCGAGGTAGCTCGCCTGCGCGGCCTCGTACTCGCCCGCGATCTCCTCGCCCACCGCGCCGCCGAGCTGGTCCACCCGGAAGCGGACACCGGTGAGGAGCGCGCCGGAGAATCGCGCATGGCGCAGACGGCACGACATCAGGTTGAGGCGCACGAGGTTGGTGTCGGACAGGTCGGCGCCCGACAGGTCGGCCCCGTCGAGGGCGGCGCCGGAGAGGCTGGCGCCGCGCAGGCGCGAGCCGGTGAGACGCGCCTTCTTGAGGCTCGCCCCGTCGAAATTGGCGAAGGTCAGGTTCATGTCGGAGAGGTTCGCCTCGTCGAGGCGGCCGCCGTCGAACCGGCTGTAATCGGCATCCGCCCCGGTGAAGTCGGCCCCCCAGAGATCGGCGCGGGCGAAGGTCGCCCCGTCGAGAAGAGCGCGCTGCATCCGGGCAAAGCGCATCGTCGCGCCCGTGAAGTCGGCATCCTCCAGCATCGCGTCGGAGAAATGCGCCTCGCCGCCGACGATGCCGGTGAAGTTGGCGCCGCTACAATCGGCCTCGCTGAAATTCGCTTCCTCCAGGATGGCGCCTTCGAAACGGGCGGAGCGGGCCAGCGCTCCGACGAGTGAGGCGCCGGACAGGTTGGCGCCGGAGAGGTCGGCCTCGACGAGGTCGGCTCCGTCGAGATGCGCGCGGCACAGGCCGAGGCCGCGGTGCCTGGCGTCCCACCACGGGGGAGCCGCCTCGCCGGGCGGGATGCGCGCCAGCAGAACCTCGCGCCCGGCCCGGAGGCCGGACAAGGCGAGGCGCTCGTCATCGGCGCGGAAGGGTTGCCCGTCCGCTTCCGCGATACGGGCCAGCAGCCCTTCGGTGGCGGCGTGGGCGGGGGTGGCGTCGCGATCGGCCATGGCCTCAGCCGCGTCCCGCCCGCCCCGGCGCGGCATAGCGCAGGGCCGCGTCGAGGGCGTCGTTGAGGGAGGTCACCAGCACGTCGGCGGAGGTGGTCCGGCGCAGGCGGTCGAGGGTCGAGGGGTCGCGCTCACGCCAGAACCCGACGAGCACCTTGACGCCCGGCAGTTCCTTGCGGGCCTGGCGGACGGTGAGACGGATCTGCGAGAGGCTGACCGGTTCGAGATAGGAGAAGCAGATCATCGCGATCTCGTCGGCGCGCTCGGGCCGCTTGTCGGCGCGCAGGTCAGCGAGCGAGGTCATCTGGGCGGCCAGACCATGACGGCCGAGGATCTGGCTCAGCATCAGGGTCGCCGCCTCGTCGAACGGACCCCGGCTCGACACACAGAGGATCGGGGTGGCGCCGCGCCACTTCGCGGCGAGATCGTCCCGCGCCAGGACGATGCCGGCGCTGCTGCTGTCCGGCCCCGCCGCGGCGATGGCCGCCGCCGCCTCGGCATTCCCGGCGGAGCCCGACCGCTTGATCGGCGCGAGCTTGAGCCTGTCGACCACGGTGCGGATCGCCGCGCCGACTTCGCTCTGGCGCGACCGGTCGAGGGCTCCGCGGGCGAGGTCGTCCTGGGCGAGGCGAAGACCCGCCAGCACGACCTCGTCGTAATAGGTCACCAGCGCCCGCGCCTTCAGCACCTGCCGGCCCTGCTCGATCGCCTCGGCCGGGTCTCCGGCGAGCATACGCTGGTAGAAGATCTCGGGCGGCGCCAGGGCCGGCTGGTCGCCCAGGATGACGTCGAGGAACCAGAGCCGGTCCACGTGGCGGCCGAGGACGACGAGGCAGACCGTGATCGGCGTCGCGAGGACGAGGCCGATCGGTCCCCAGAGGAAGGTCCACACCGTGGCCGCCAGGATGACCGCCAGCGGCGAGAGCCCGGTGGAATGGCCGTAGAGCAGCGGTTCGACAACATGGCCGGCGATGGGCTCGACGATGAGGAACAGGAGCGCCGTGGCGATGACCATCGACCAGCCGGGATCCACCGCCGCAGCCAGGATCAGGGGCAGCAGGGCGCTGATGGCGCCGCCGATATAGGGCACGAAGCGCAGGATGGCGGCGAGCACGCCGAACAGGATCGGGCTCGGCACGCCGATGAACCAGAGGCCGGTGCCGATGACCGCGCCGAAGGCGATGTTGAGGGCGAGCTGCGCCAGGAAGAACCGGCTGAGCCGGCTGGTGGCGTCGTCGATGGCCGCCGTGGTACGGCGCAGGTCGCCCGAGCCGGCGAGCCGGATGGCGCGGTTCCGCAGGTCCTCCCGCTGCAGCAGGATGAAGATCGTGAAGAGCAGGATCAGGCCGGCTGTAGCGAGCGGGTGCAGGATCGGCCCGACGAAGGCGCCGAGCGTCGTGGCGAGGGCGGCCTGCGGGGTCGCGACCACTACGTGGAGGGGGTTGGCGCGGCTGCCCGACCGGCCCGGAAGGTCTTCGTCCTTCGAAGGCGCTGGTTGCAACTCCTCGCCGAGGTCCTGCACCATGTCGACGATGCGCGACAGGGTTCCGCTGCCCGAGGTCGCCTCCTTCACCGAGGCGATCTTCTCGCGGATGGTGATCTGGTAGCGCGGCAGGTCGGAGGCGAGCTGCCCCGCCTCGGTGGTGATGAGCAGCCCGACTCCGATGATCGCCGCGAAGGCCGCCACCACGACGAGGGGCGCCGCAGCGGCGCGCGGCACCATCGCCCGCCTCAGCACGCGCACGGCGGGCACCAGGACGAAGCTGAGGAGGATCGCCAGGACCACGGGCACGATGATGTCGCGGCCGAAATACAGCATCGACGCGATGGTGACGACCAGCAGGCACGAAGCCAGGATCGTGAACACCGGCATCGCCTGCCGCATCAGGCGCGCGGTGATGGGATCGTCACTCATGGAGGATGGGTCTTCTCGTCTCGACGCGTGTCAGTGGAAGCCCCGTCCCGTCGGGACGCGCGAAGTCCTGGATCGGACCGGCGGTCAGGCCGGCGTTTCCGCGCCGCCCAAAGCCGCGCCGATCTGGGTGAGGAGCTTGGAGAAGTCGATGGGCTTGGGATGGTAATCGTCGCAGCCGGCCTGGATCGCCTTGTCGCGGTCGCCGAGCATGGCGTGGGCGGTGAGCGCGATGATCGGGATGTCCCGGGTGTCGCCGCTGGATTTCAGCGCGCGGGCCGCCGACCAGCCGTCGAGGATGGGCAGGTTCATATCGAGGAGGATCACGTCCGGCCGTCCGGCACGCGCCTGCTGCACGCCGGCCTCGCCGTCATGGGCCAGGATGACGTCGTAGCCGCGTCGCTTGAGACGGCGGGAGAGGAAGTCCCAGATCTCTTCGTGATCTTCCACCAGTAGGATCTTGGCCATCAAGGGAACTCCGGCATCATGTCGACCCGACTCGTCGGGGCTGCGTTTGCGTGAGCGGTCGTTCGGCAGGCCGGGAGCCCTCACATCCGATCGCTCGTGTTCTGGTCATCACGTTCCGTGCCTGCCGGCCCGGTCGCCACATCCTTGTCACGACGTCCTTGTCACGACGTCTTTGCCCGCCTCCGTCGAAGACCGGCGCCGGATAGGTCCGGGCATTCGGCGGATGGGTGCAAAGAGGCATCGTCCCCTCCCCGCCCGGCCCCGGATGGTCGCTCCGCACGACGGAGCGCCCTGGTGTCAGGCGTGGTGACGAAGTGCAACGCACCAATCGGGCTTCCGGTCCTTGAGCACGACAATTCTGTCGCCCGTCACGCAGGGGGATCGAAGGGGTAGGGCCTGGAGCGAGACCCGGAGGCGGCGCTAGAGCGCACTCGCGACGAGGATCGCGGCGACGACGGCGACGGCATCCTCGGTGAAGGCGGCGGGCCGGTCCGAACCGAAGGCGGCGGCCATCCGCGCCCTCGCCCGTGCGCCGCCCAGCGTACCGATGACGGCGCCCGCCGCGCCCGCCAGGGCTCCGGCGACGGGCTGTCCCAGGCCGATCCCGATCGCGCCTCCGCAGAGGGTGCCGCTCGCGATCCGCGCGGCGAATTGCACGGGCACGGTGCGGCTCGGCGTGGCGGGAAGCGTGTCCGTGACGAACTCGGCGAGCGCGAGAAGGGTGAGGATGACGGCCGTCGAGCGGTAGCCGAGAAAGGCGAGCCAGCTCCCGTCCAGGGAGATCCAGCCGAGATGCGCCGCCCAGGCGATTGCCGCCGGTGCGGTAAACGTCCGCAGACCCGCCACCATCCCGATCAACCCTGCGAGAACGATCCCGGCCATGGAGTAGGTCCCGCTGCGACGCCATCGTCGAAGCCGGAAGATCGATCGGGCGGGGGCGAAGTCAAGGTGGGCCTATGGCAGCAGCGCCGAGCGTGCCTCCGGCGCGAAAAGCCCGGCCCGACGAAAACGGGGCCCCGCAGGGCCCCGTGATCCGTCACTGGCCGTCGATCTGCCGTCCGAGCTGGGCGATCGCCTTCTGGTAGACGGTGGCCGCGTTCCATCCCTGGATCGCCGCGAAGTTCGGCTCGCCCGGCTGGTATCCGGCTCCGGCCTTCCAGCCGTGACCCTTCAGGAAGTTCGCGGTAGCGTTGAGGGCATTCGGAATGCTGTCGAGGCTTCCGCCGGTGCCGTAGGTCAGCACGTTCTTGGGCAGGAACTGGGTATGGCCGACCTCGCCATGGGCGGCGCCGCGGGTCCCGGAGTTGAGGATGCCGCGATCGACGAGGGTGAGGGCCGCGTAGAGCTGGTCGGTGAAGAAGTCCGAGCGGCGGCAATCATAGGCGAGGGTCGCCACGGCGGAGAGCGTGTTGATGTTGCCGCGAACCGCGCCGAAGCCGGTCTCCATGCCCCAGATCGCGAGGAGCGGGCCGGCCGGCACGCCGTAGCGCTGCTCGATCGAGTCGAACAACGCCGCGTTGGTCTGCTTCAGCTTGCGGCCGCGGGCGACGATGGTGGGGCCGCCGCGCTTGGCCAGGAACTGGTCGAGGGTCAAACGGAAGCTCTTCTGGCCCCGGTCGGCCGAGATGGTGGCGCCGGAATAGGAGGTCTCCATCAGGGCGGCGAGGCTCGCGGCGCTGGCGCGTCCCTTCGCTTCCTGTGCGAACTGGGTCTTCCACGCCTCGAAACCGCTGGCCGTGTTGCCGCACTGGGCCGCCTGCGCCGTGCCGGCCATGCAGGCCAGGGCACCGAGGGCGGCGGCGGCGATGGCCCCCTTGTAGCCGCGTCTGGTCATCCGAAACTCCTTCGTCGCGGCAGCTCTCGGGAGACTGCCAGCTTTGCCGACCGCCCTAAGCCGTTCCGCATGGGAAGGCTACAACCTTGCCGAGGTGTCGGTGCGGCCCGCACCAGTTCCCGGCAAGATGTGATCTTCCGGTTACCACCCTGACCTTCCGCGCGTGAGCGGCCCGCGCCCGATCCCGCATGGCTCCCCGTGAAAGCCCGCCGGCTTCGGGACGAATCCGCCCAGCTTCCTCGTGCCGCCGGAAACCCGATGCGCCCGATCCTTCGCGCCTCTCGGGGGTGGCCCGTTCGTCTCCGCGCCTCGCCCCCGCCTTTGGCTTGTCAGGCTATTGTGCAGTGGATCGCGGCCAGCGGAAATTTATTGTCTGATGAACTATTCTTTCAGATGAAAAATATCGCCTATAAAATTACCGTTAAACTGCATTTTTAGAAGAATTACAAAGTTTATACTGGATATTGTCAGGCTATGACTTTGGTCATACTTGTGTTTCTGGAGTGTTTCAGGAGTAGACGATGCCCGACCAGACCGGATGCCCACCTCATGCGGCGAGGCTCGACCGCAGAGCCGCCAATCGCCTGCCATGGTTGCTGGCGGGCGGGGCCGCCCTCGTCCTCGCGGACACGGCCTGGGCCCAGAACAGCCCGGCGGCGGTGCAGGCCGCCTCCCCGACCGCCGTGTCCCTCGATCAGATCACCGTCGACGGCGATGGCAGCGGCACCATCGGGTATCAGCCCCGGCGGACCAGTTTCGGGGCCGGGTCGGATACCTCGCTCCTCGACACGCCGGCCAACATCGCCGTGGTGCCCGCCACCGTCCTGCGCGACCAGCGCGTGCTGTCCCTCGACGAGGCCTTGCGCAACGTCAGCGGCACCGCCCAGGCCAACAGCCTCGGGGGCACGCAGGAAGGCGTGATCCGGCGCGGATTCGGGACCACGCGGGACAGCTCGATCCTGCGGGACGGCCGCCGCACGGTCCTGCAACAGAACTTCAACTACGCCATCGAGCAGGTGGAGGTACTGAAAGGCCCCGCCTCACTCCTCTACGGCATCTCGGAGCCGGGCGGCCTCATCAACCTCGTCTCGAAGCGTCCCGAATTCACTTCACACGGCGCCCTCAGCGTCACCGGGACGAGCTTCGGCGGCGGCCTCGTCCAGGCCGACGTGACCGGGCCGGTGGAAGGCACCAACCTCGCCTACCGGGTCGTCGGGGATTTTCAGGATTACCAATACTGGCGCAATTTCGGCGCGATCGAACGGCAGGTCGTGGCCCCGTCGCTCACTTGGAAGGGCGACGACACCAAGGTGACGGTGGCCTACGAGTTCGCGCATTATAATATCCCGTTCGACCGCGGCGCCATCTTCGATCCGCGCAACGGCCAGCCCCTGCGGGTCCCGCGCGACCGCCGCTTCGACGAACGCTTCAGCCGCGTGGACGCCACCAGCCATCTCGCCAGCCTCGACATCGAGCATCGCTTCAACGACGATTGGCGGCTGCATTTCGGCTACAGCTTCAGCCATCTCGGCTACGACGACAATCAGGTCCGCGCGGTCTCGTACAATGCCGAGACGGGCTTCCTGACCCGACGGGCCGATTCAACGCAGGGCGGCGACTTCAACGCCCATGTGGCACGCCTCGACCTGACCGGACGGCTCGACACCTTCGGACTAAGGCACGACATCCTGGCGGGCGCGATGTACGAGCGGGTGGACTACTTCCGCAAGACCACCATTCGCGGAGCGAACCAGGGCGGTTTCAACGTCTTCGACCCGGTCTATGGTCGCCTCGGCCCGTCGAACCAGGTTTCGCTCACGGGCAGCGACGTCCGCGACCGGCTCAACAACACCAGCCTCTACCTCCAGGATTCGTTCCACCTCACCGACCAGCTCATCCTGGTGGCCGGTGTCAGCGCCCAGATCTACGATCAGCTCGCCTATGCCGGGCGGCCGTCCGTGGTCACCACCGACATCAACGGCGTGCAGCCGGTCCCGCGTGCCGGGATCGTCTACAAGCTGACGCCCGATCTCTCGCTCTATGGCAGCTTCAGCCGCTCGTTCCGGCCCAACGTCACCGATCTGGAGACCAACGGCTCCCTCGCCCCCGAGGAGGGGGAGGCCTACGAGGTCGGCGTAAAGGCGGATCTCGGCCCCGGCCTCACCGTGACGGGGGCGATGTTCGATGTCGAGAAGGCGAACGTGCTGGTCACCCAGGTGGTGGACGGAGCGCGGATCGCCACCACCGCCGGCAAGGCCCGTTCGCGCGGGTTCGAACTCGACGTCGCCGGCCAGATCCTGCCCGATTGGGCGGTGATCGGCAGCTACGGCTTCACCCAGGCCCTCGTGACCGAGGATCCCATCCTCGCGGGCAAGGAGCTCCAGAACACGCCGCGCGTGACGGCGTCCGCCTTCCTCACCCACCAGTTCGGCGCGGTGACGCGCGAGGGCGAGCTCGGCTCGCTGCGCCTCGGCCCCGGTTTCCTCGAGGCCGGCTTCGGCACCCGCTATATCGGCGAGCGGCCGGGCGATGCCGCCAACACCTTCACCATGCCCCACTACCTCGTCTGCGATGCCTTCCTGGCCTATCGCACGGCGGTGAACGGTCGGGCGACGACGATCCAGCTCAACCTCAAGAACCTGTTCGACGAGACCTATTATTCGTCGTCGGCGGCCAGCAACCTGCTGGTGGCCGTGGGCGAGCCGTTCCAGGCCCTGGTCACGGCGCGTGTGACGTGGTGAGGGCAATCCGCCGATAGGCCGATCTCACGATCGGCCCCAATGGCGGCGGGCCGGATGTGGCATCCGGCCCGCCGCCATCGTCAGAAGGACAGCCTCATCCCGGCGACCACGTTGCGCGGTGCCCCGGCGAAGACCGAGCCCGGGGTGGTGGCGAGCACGCCTGCGCCGTTCTGCAGGCCGGTCGTGGAACTGAGGGAGTTCGCGAGGTTCTGGGCCGAGGAGACGTAGGTCTCGTCGAAGACGTTGCGGACTTCCGCGTAGAGGCTGATGCGCTTGGCGTAGCCGCCGGGGAGGTCGGCCGCGTAATGCACGTTGGCATTGACGACGGTATAGCCCGGCGCCTTCAACTGGTTGGCGTTGTCGATGAAGAACCCGTCCTGGACGACCGCTTCCACATAAGCGCCGAGGCCGGCGAGCGGCCCCGTCGCTTGGTCGTAGCCGATGCGGGCGAGGAGCTGATGGGCGGGCACGCCGGGAATGGCGTTGCCGGCGCGGTCGAACCTTTCGGTGACTGGGCGGGCTCCTGAGCATGGTAGGCTGAACGGAGGGCTGACCTGGCAGACGCTGAGTTGCTCGGTGTATGTCGTATAAATCTGGTCGTCGAACGTGTAGGCGGCCACCGCCCGCCATCCGGGTGAGAAGGTCCAGTCCGCCGCGAACTCGATGCCGCGATGCTCCGAGGCCGGGGCGTTGAAGGTGTAGCTCAGGAGCCCGGCGCCGGGGGATTGCGACACGAGCTCGTTGCGGAAGAACTCGTAGAACCCGGTCAGGCTGAGGCGCAGATTTTCCGTGGGCGTCCAGTCGGCGCCGAGATCGAAGCCGAGATTCTCCTGGGTCTGGAGTTGGGTGTTGCTGCCCGGAAGACCGGCGGGGGTGATGAACAGGTTGCTCGCCGCCGGCGTGGTGTAGCCCGTGGCGGCCCGCCCCCGGAAGGCCCAGGCGGCGTTGGGCCGGTAGACCAGGGCCAGTTCGGGGGCAACGTTGAGGAAGCTGCGGTCGGTCGTCGCCACCGTCGTCGTCCGTTCCGTCGCCGAATAGCCGTAGGCGAGGTTGCGCCCGGTGATGGTGGTGTTCTCCGCCGCGATGCCGAGGACGCCCGTCCACTGGTCCGAAAGCGCGACCTCCGTGCGAGCACGGCCGCCGAGGTTGGATTGCACCGCCTCCTGGTCGCCGATCAGCGCGCCGAGGGTCGGCCCGCCATAGGGGGCGCGGTTGAAGGTCGTGATGTGGTTGTCGATGGTGTTGTAGGCCAGCGCCACGTAGCCCACCGCCGGCAGGCCGAACAGGTCGCCGCGCCGGGTCAGGTCGGTGAGGAAGTTCCAGGACGGATAGGAGCCGCGCGACGAGGACGTATAGAAAGGCTGGTTGAAGTTTCGCTCGTCGAAGCCGAGCTGCGTGCGCCACGTGGTCTGCGCGTCGATGTCGTGTTCCCAGCGGGCCGCCACGATGGTGCGGCGGTCCTTGCGCCCGAAGGCGCCCTCGTCCGCCGTGACCGGCACGGTGGCGCCGAAGGCCCCGTTGATGCGCAGGTTCGTGAGCGTGCAGCCCGGGGCCGCGGTGGCCGCCGCCGCGCAGCCGCGCTGGTAGGGGTTGATGCCGAACTGGTCGAGGGAGGAGCGGGCGGGAAGGTCCGCGTTCACCTGGTTGTTGATCACCTTCAGGGTGAAGCGGTTGTCCGGGGTCGGGGTGTAGCTCGCCAGCAGGTTGATGGTCTGGGTGTCGTAGGAGGAATGGTCCTGGTAGCCGTCGCCGCGTGCGTCGCTGGCGAACAGGCTGATCTCCACCGGACCGCTGGCGCCGCCCACGGTGAAGTAATTGCTGAGATAGCCGAAGCTGCCCGCATCGGTGCCGATCTCGTAGCCGTTGATCTCGCGGCCGGTCCGCGTCCGGAAGGCCAGCGCGCCGCCGGTGGCGTAATTGCCGAACAGGGCCGATTGCGGCCCGCGGAACACGTCGATGCGGGAATAGGCGCGCGGATCGACGAGATCGAACCGGGAGGCGCCGTCCGGCTGCGTCAGGATGAACCCGTCCTCCAGGACCACCATGTTCTTGGTGACGCCGGTGGAACGGGCGTTGTTGCCCCGGATCGAGATGACGACGTCGCGCGCGCCGTTGCCCTGGCGCACGGTGACGCCCGGGCTGTTGACGAGGACCGAGCCGATATCGGTGGCGGGCCGGTCGCCGATCGTGCCGCTGCGCCCGACCTGGGTCACCACCTGCCCCACGGGCTGTTCGATGACTCTGGGCGCCGAGCCCTGGGGCGAGGCGACGCCGAAGCCGCTCCGGCCGGCCTCCCCGACGACGGAGAGTTCCGGCAGGGTGACGCCGTCCTCGGCGGCCTGCGCCAGGGCGTCGGCGCTCGAAAGCGGTAGGGCGGCGAGGGCGAGGAGGGCGCGCCGGGCGCCTGTGCGGCGTGGGGCGTGAGGGGGACGGGAGCTGGGCATCAAGGGGGGAGCATTCCGGATCGCGGCAGAGGGGATGCGCCGTGGGGGGACGGCGCGCGCTGGATCAGGACGCGGTCGGCGGCGCGCGCGGCTGGCCGGACGGGCGATGCGGACGGGCCGGCTGGGAGGGCGGCGGGATCGACCAGGCCAGCGCGTGCCAGCCCTGGCGCCGCGCCACCGACGGCGCTTGGGGAACCAGGGGGCTCGACAGCCCGACCGCGCAGAGCGGGCAGGCCTTGCAGGCCGGCGCGGCGGGAGCCCGATCTCCGATGGCGGGAGAGCCCTCCGCATGGCCGCAGATCGCCGAATGGTCGAGGGCGGCGAGCGCTCCCGGAATCCGCAAGCCGGCCAGCGGCGCGATCGCCTGTCCCCACAGGGCGAGCAGGATCAACCCGCTGCCGAGGCAGAGGCGCAGGGTGCGACGCAGGCGGATGAGGTCGGTCACGGGCGCGGTCCCCGCGTCGCTCGGATCAGGCCGCCGCCGGTCGCCGCGCTTGGCGCCGGAGGGCCTGGATGCCGAGGTCGAGCCCGATCATGGCGAGGATGGCGAGGCCGGTCAGCGGAAACAGAGCGCCCAGCCCGAGGACCAGGGCGGTGACCGTGGCGGCGATCCGGCGGTCGCGCGGCCAGGGCGGGACGCCGAGACCGCCGGCGGGCCGGCGCTTCCACCACATCACCGCGGCGGTGACGCTCAGCAGGATCGTGGCGAGGCAGAAGGCGAGCATCGCCAACTGGTTCAGGCGGCCCCAATACTCGCCCTTGTGCAGGCCGATTCCGTACTGGATCGCCTGCCCGACGCCGCCGAGATCGGCGAAGGCCACGTCCACCAGAGGGGCGCCGGTATATTGGTCGAGGGAGATCAGCCGCTGGCGGTCGACGTCGCGCGGGTAGATCGCGGCGGCATAGATGCCGGTGGGCCCCTCGGGCAGCGCGACCTCGTAGCCCCGTGGCATGCCGAGGCCGTCGAGGATGGCCAGGGCCCGGTCGAGGCCGATGGCGGGCGCGTCCGCCGGTTGCGAGACCGGCATCGGCGCGTCCTCCATGGTCCAGCCCGCCTGGGTCAGCCGGTCCTTCATCGGCACGGCGGACACCGCCTTGTCCGCCCACAGGGCGCGCGGCTGGCCGAGCCCCGCTTCGTTGGACAGGGCGCGGACCTGCTGGCCCCACCAGACCGACCAGGGCAATCCGGTGATCGCGAGGAAGAACAGGCCGGCGCCGGCCACGAGCCCGGTCACCGCGTGGAGGTCCCGCCACCAGACGCGTCTTGCCGGCCTCGCCCGGACTGTCACGACACCTCCCCCTTTCCCACCCCCCTGCCCGCGCGGCCACCACAAATAGGTGCCGGTGACGACGAGGATGATCGCGAAGCCTGCCACCACCTCCACGATCCCGTTGGCGACCGTGCCGAAATAGCTGAGGCTGTGCAGGCGCCTCACCACCATCATCGGGTCGCTCTCGGCGTTCACGACGTCGAGGACGTCGGCGTTGTAGGGGTCGAGGTAGACCTGAATCCGGCTGCCGCCCTCCCTCATGGTCACGAGGGTGGGGGCGGTCGCGGAGGCCGGGCCGGTGAAGGAGACCGGCACACCGCCCGGAACCGCTTCGGAGGCGGTGTAGACGAGGCGGCTCGCGCTCACGGGCGCCCGGTTCTGCGCCGCCACCTCGGTGCGGTGGGCGAAGAGCGTGGCGTTGATCTCGTCCTTGAACAGGTAGATCGCGCCGGTGGTAGAGAGCAGGACGAGGAACGGCAGGCACAGCAGGCCGGCGTAGAAGTGCCAACGCCAGACGGCGCGATAGATGCCGTCGCGCGACGCACGCATGGCGTCGGACCCGCGAAATGCGTGGGCGCCGCCCTGGGACGATGGGGTCATCGGGGTCAATCCGGGTCTGAGCGATCGAAACGGTCTGATCTCTCAGGCGGAAGGCGGACCTCGCGATCCGATGGATTGGTCGGGCGGTGCCCGCGCGGCGGGGACCGCCACGTCCGCACGTGGCGCAAGCGGGGCGGGGCGAGCCTGCCAGACCACCGTTTCGAAGGCCGTGTCCTGCCCCGGCGCCTGCGGTCCCGCATGGGCCGCCGTGCAGCACGCATGCGCGCAGGCCGGGCTCGCATCGGCAGGATCGCCCGCTGCGTCATGCCCGCAAAGGGCGCTTTCCCATCCCGCCTGGGCCGGTGGCGTCATCGTGACGAGGAACGCCTGGAGGCACAGGCCGTAGAGCGCGATCACGGCGATGATCGCGCGCAGGCCGGCCGTCCCTGGCGAGAGCTTCCGCATCACGTGGCCTTACGGCACCGCTTCGCGCGCCGTCAACGTGGCAGGTGGAACGGTGATGTCCCGGTGTGCGGTATGGCTGTGGGCGACGGAGCGGGTGATGTCTTTCCTTTCTGCTGTCCCGAAAGGATGAGCTGAAAGTGCACGTGCCGGCCCTACAACTTGCTGTCGCGCGTCGCCAAAGCCAGCGCCGCTTCTTGCGTGACCTCGGAGGTGGCCGACACATTCGGGCTCACGCCGACACTGCCCCAGTTGCCGCCCGTTATCGGATTTTCTGCCCTTCCGGTCGGCACGACGACGAAGAAATCTGCCCCGAGCTCGGTGAGGCCACCTGGATTGGCGCCCCCGCGCGTTTTCTCGCCGACGATGGTCGCACGCTTCAGGGCCTGTAGATCGTAAGCGAACTCCTCGCCCGCCGAATAGGTCTTGGGACCGACCAGCACGTAGACCGCCTTGCCGAGGTAGCTCACCTGGGTGGGCGAACTCCAGAACGACTCCGTTCGGAAACTCGTCGTCCCGCGATTGCGCCAGATCAGATCGTTGATGTGAACGCGCTGGCTTGGATCGAGAAAGAAGCTGACGAGATAGGCGACGGAAGCCGGATGGCCGCCGCCATTGTCGCGCATGTCGACGATGAGCGCAGAGGTGTCCGATAGGTCCTGCATCGCCTTGTCGGCGGCCGGCTTGAAATCCCCGGGGGGAACGAAGCTGGCGAGGTGGATGTATCCGACATTGCCAGCCAATCGCTTGACCTGAAAGCCGGCCCCCTGCCTGTCCGAAGGCTTGGGCCGGTTCGCGAAGGGATCGCCATGGATCACTCTCACGTGGTTATCGCTGGTCAGCGACCGCAGGCGTTCGGTCAGTTGCCTGGCGAACTCGCCGGGATCGTCCGCCATCGCATAGGCATGGGCGTCCAGATCACGTTGGATTGCATCCGCGGCCTGCTTTCCCAAATCGGGAAATACGTATCCTTCTCTCAGCTCGGCGGCGATGCCATCCACGACCTTCCTGACCGTGTCTTGGGCGAGGGGCGCACGCTTCAAGTTTTCCGTTGAGATGTCGGCTTTGGAAACGGAGGGTTCCGCCACGATCGCCAGTACAGTTGTGCAAAAGACTGCTGCGACAACAGATCGGCAACGGCGCATGGCTAAACCTCCAACGATTCCCGGCAACCCCATTGTCCGCCTTGGACAATGGCCAGCGGGGTCGCCCCACCTCTCGTAAGGGGCGAACTCCGCCCCTTGCCCGGAGCAAATTCCAAACCAAAGCACGACTGGCGGACTCATCCGTCCGTCGTCGCGATTGATCGCCTCACGCACCGGCATGTTCGGCGATGTAATGGCCGATGGCGCTGGCGGCGTTGAGCATGTGGGCGCGCATCCGCCTCGCGGCGGCGTCGCCGTCGCCCTCGGCGATGGCCGCCAGGATCTCGCCGTGCTCGGTGCGCGAGCTCCGGATCCGCTCGCCATGGCGCAGCTGCGTGCGGCGAAACCCCGAGAGCCGCGTGCGCAGGGCGAGCGCCTGTTCCAGCAGGAAGCCGTTATGGGTGGCGCCGTAGAGGGCCTCGTGGAAGCTGCGGTTCAGCGTGTCGTAGGCGTCCACATCGCCCGCCTCCACCATCGCCTTCGATTGGGCATGGAGGTCCATGAGGTGGCTGCGTTCGAGCGGCGTCATCCGGTAGGTGGCGAGGCGCACGCACATCGCCTCGAACTCGGCGGTCGCCTCGAACATGTCCATGATCCGCTCCGGCGTCATCCGGGTGACGACGACGCCCCGGCGCGGGCGCAACTCCACGAGACCGTTGAAGGCGAGCTGGCGCAACGCCTCCCGCACCGGCGTCCGGGAAGCGCCGAAGCGGTCGGCGAGATCCTGTTCGTCCAGGGCCGTGCCCGCGCTCAGGGTGCCGGCCGCGATCTCGTCGGTCAGGGCGTTGCGGATCAGGTCGGAGAGAAGCCCCCGCTCCTCGGCGATGCCGTCCATGGTCGTCGTCCCCTCCCCGCTTGCGTTGCCGGCCCGCCTTACGATGTCCCTCATCGCAGATGGGGCGGATCGTCAAGCGGGATTGGGATGCTCCTAGCACGTCCGGAATGCCGAGGCCTCGTCCTGTCGCCATCTCGTATTCTTTACCTCGCCGATAACCCATATCGGTATACCCAGAATTGACTTGGTCGCCGGACGGGGTACGCATGGTGCGATACGGGACGGTCCGCGACTTGTCGCTGGCCGCGCGTTCCCACGGTCTCCGCCGATGCGGGGCCGGATGACGAGAGGCGGATCGGATGGCCGATTGGCGGGTGCAGCGGAAGGCCAGGGACGCGCGGATCGAGCGCGGCCGGGTCCATGCCGAGGGCAAGCTCGTGGCCGCGTCGGCGGTGGTCGACCTGCTGGAGGCGGTGCTGCTGCCCGGCGACCGGGTCTGCCTCGAAGGCGACAACCAGAAACAGGCGGATTGTCTCGCCAGGGGCTTGAGCGCCTGCGACCCGGTGCGGGTCCACGACCTGCACATGGTCCAGTCCGGCATCGTGCTGCCCGAGCATCTCGACATTTTCGAGCAGGGCATCGCCCGGCGCCTGGACTATTCCTATTCCGGGCCGCAAGGCGCGCGCATCGCCCGGATGCTCTATGGCGGGCAGATCGCGCTCGGCGCGGTGCACACCTATCTCGAACTCTTCGCGCGCTACTTCATCGACCTGACGCCCAATGTCGCGCTCATCGCGGGCGTCTCGGCGGACCGCGACGGCAATCTCTATACCGGCCCCAACACCGAGGACACGCCGACGGTGGTGGAGGCCACCGCCTTCAAGAACGGCGTCGTGATCGCGCAGGTGAACGCGATCGTCGACCGGGTCCCCCGTGTCGACATCCCCGGCGACCGGGTGGATTTCGTGGTCGAGGCCGACAGGCCGTTCTACGTGGAGCCGCTCTTCACCCGCGATCCGGCGGCGGTCACCGAAACGCAGATCCTGATGGCCATGATGGCGATCAAGGGGATCTACGCCGAATACGGCATCCGCCGCCTCAACCACGGCATCGGCTTCGGCACCGCCGCCATCGAGCTGCTGCTGCCGACCTTCGCCGAGCGGCTCGGCCTCAAGGGCAAAATCGCCACCCATTGGGCGCTCAACCCGCATCCGAGCCTGATCCCGGCCATCGAATCGGGCTGGGTCGAGCAGATCCACTGTTTCGGCTCGGAAGTCGGGATGGACCGCTACATCCGCGAGCGGCCGGACGTGTTCTTCACCGGATCGGACGGAAGCCTGCGCTCCAACCGCGCCTTCTGCCAGACGGCGGGGCTCTATGCCTGCGATCTCTTCATCGGCTCGACCCTGCAGATCGATCTCCAGGGCAATTCCTCCACCGTCACCACCAACCGGGTGGCGGGGTTCGGCGGCGCGCCGAACATGGGCTCCGATCCGCAT
Source organism: Methylobacterium sp. Leaf85 (assembly GCF_001422125.1). NCBI lineage: Bacteria > Pseudomonadati > Pseudomonadota > Alphaproteobacteria > Hyphomicrobiales > Methylobacteriaceae > Methylobacterium > Methylobacterium sp. Leaf85. The sequence goes on from NZ_LMME01000030.1 coordinate 54,958, forward strand.
GGCAGGCGCCACCCCTCGGACCCCTGGATGAAGGCCGGCGAGGAGGCCGGCGGCACCGGCGATCCGGCGCTACGCCGGGGCCGCAAGCTCGTGGTGCAGCTAGTCGAGACCTTCGGCGACAAGCTGGTCCCGGCCTTCGTGGAGCGGCTCGACGCCCTCGAACTGGCGCGCAAGCTCGATCTCGAACTGGCTCCGGTGATGGTCTACGCCGACGATGTGACCCACATCGTCACGGAAGAGGGCATCGCCAACCTGCTCCTGTGCCGGACGCTCGACGAGCGCGAGCAGGCGATCCGCGGGGTCGCCGGCTACACCGATGTCGGGCGCGGCCGCGACCACGCCATGGTCGAGGCGCTGCGCGCGCGAAAAATCATCCGCCGGCCGGAGGATCTCGGCATCGATCCCCTGGACGCCGACCGTTCGCTCCTGGCGGCGCGGTCGATCAAGGATCTCGTGCACTGGTCGGGCGGCCTCTACGAGCCGCCGGCCAAGTTCCGGAACTGGTGAGGGAGCGCCACCCCATGGAAAAGCTGACCTTCCGGCATCGGACGGCGAAGCCCCTGCCCGGCACCAAGGCCCAGGCGATCACCGGCGTGGTCGCCTCGGGCAACCTCGAAGTGCTGATGGAGCGCAGCCTCGCGCCCGACGAATGCATCGTCGAGATCGATACCGCGATCAACGGCTACGGACCGGTCTGGGAGGCGGTGGTCTCCGATTTCGTGGCGCGCCGGCAGCCCGGCGGCCTGCGCATCACCATCAACGACGGCGGGGCACGGCCCGACACCGTGACCCTGCGCCTGCTCCAGGGGGCCCGGCTGATGGAGGCCGTGTGATGGCGATGAGCCCCGTCTCCCTCTCCGCCGATCCCCTCGACCAGAGCTGGTACGAGGCCAGCGCCCGCGCCCGCCTCGACGCTCTCGTCGATCCCGGTTCGTTCGAAGAGTTCCTCGGCCCCGAACAGCGGGTGATGAGTCCGCACCTGCCCGCCTTCGACCTGCCGCGCGCCTTCGACGACGGCATCGTGGTGGGACGCGGGAGCCTCGGCGGTTCGCTCGTCCTCCTGGCCGCGCAGGAGGGCCGCTTCATGGGCGGGGCCTTCGGCGAGATACACGGCGCCAAGCTCGTCGGCCTGCTGCGGGCGGCCCTCCAGGTGAGGCCGGCGGCGGTGCTGATCCTGTTCGATACCGGCGGCGTCCGGCTGCAGGAGGCCAATGCCGGCGAGACCGCCATCGCCGAGATCATGCGCGCCATCGCCGACCTGCGCAGGGCCGGCGTGCCGGTGATCGGGCTGATCGGCGGACGCGCCGGCTGCTACGGCGGCGGCGGCCTCATCGCCGGCACCTGTTCGCGCCTCGTGGTCTCGGAAGGGGGACGCATCAGCGTCTCCGGCCCGGAGGTGATCGAGACCAACAAGGGGGCGGAGGAGTTCGATTCCCGCGACCGGGCGCTGGTCTGGCGCACCATGGGCGGCAAGCACCGCCGGCTCATCGGCGGGGCGGACGCTTTCGCGGACGATACGATCCGCGCGTTTCGCGATGCCGCCCGCGAACAGATCGGCAAGGCGCCGGCCTTCGATCTCGCCACCCTGGAGGCCGAACAGGCCCGCCTCGAAGCCCGCCTCGACCTTTTCGGCGACGCCCGCGACGCCACCGAGATCTGGAGCCGCCTCGGCGTGAACGATCCCGCCGCCGTGCCGGGCCTGGACACGGACCGGTTCGATGCCCTTCTCGCCCGCCTGCCGGAGGCGCCCCATGACGCTCGCTGAAATCCTGGCCTCGCTGTTTCCCGAAGGGCACGGCGTCGAGGTCGCGGACGGCCTCATCGGCGGCGACGGGCCTTTCGGGGCGGGCCGTCTCGCGGTGGTCGGGATCGACGGCAACACCCCGCTCGGGATCGAGGGCGCCTGTCTCCTCGCCGGACGCGTCCTCGATGTGGTGCGCCGGGGCGGCGAGACGCCGATCCTTGTCGCCGTGGATTCCGACAGCCAGCGCATGAGTCGCCGCGACGAGTTGCTCGGCCTCAACGAGTATCTCGCCCATCTCGCCAAGGCGCTGCTCCTCGCCGATGCCAGCGGCCACCCCACCATCGGCCTCGTCTACGGGCACACGGCGGCAGGCGCCTTCATCGCCACCGCTCTCGCGACACGGGTGCTCGCCGCCCTGCCCGGCGCCCATCCGAGCGTGATGGACCTGGCCTCGGTGGCGCGGGTCACAAAGCTCCCCCTCGAGCGGCTGGAGGAGATGGCGACATCCACCTCCGTCTTCGCGCCCGGCCTCGACAACATGGTGAAGGCCGGGGCGGTCCATGCCGTGCTCGACCCATCGACGCCCCTCGGCCCCCAGATCGCGTCCCTCATCGCCGGGAGTTCCACAACGGATGGCCGCGACGCCCTCGGCGAGGTACGCGGCGGGCGGCTCATGGCGCGCGACATCGCCGGGCGGGTGATGCGGGCGGCAACGGGCGACGCGGCCCCCCGTGACTGAGGACGAGGCGTCGGGGCTCGCTCGCCACGACCTCCTGCGCGTCGACCCGGAATCCTGGGCGTGCCTCCTCGCCGGCCGCCGGGATCTCGACGGCGTTCCCCATCTCGCAGAATGGGCCCGTCGCGGCTGGCCGGTCATCACCCGCCGCCGCGATCCCGCCGAACCGGCGGACCACATCCCCGCCGGCCTGCCGCTGCCGCCTTCCGCCGGCAAGCGCCGGATCGGCCTCGCCTTGCCGGCCGCCGCCGCGAGTCGGTTTGGGCCAGTCACCCTGGAGAGCGCGCGTGTAACAGCGCCGGAGGCGTGGCGGCCGGTGGTCGATGAGGTGCTGGCCCTCGGGCGCGAGCACCGCCTCGTGCCGCATGTGTTCGGAAGCCTGCAGTGGCAGGCTTTGACCGGTCTTCCCTATCTCGGGGCCGGCTCCGATCTCGACCTGCTCTGGCCTGTCTCTGGCCGGGTCGATCCCCGGTTTCTGCAGGCCCTCGCGCGGATCGAGGCGCGCGCGCCCATGCGCCTCGACGGCGAGATCGTCCTGTCCGACGGGGCCGGCATCAACTGGCGCGAACTGCTCGACGCTCCCATCGGCGGAACCGTCCTGTGCAAGGGGCGGGAAAGCCTCGCCCTGCGCCCCGCCGCGTCGCTTCTCGCGGAAGTGACGTCATGATCGCCCTCGCCCGCTCTCCGGTCAGGGACGCCCGGATTCCCCTCAGCCCCGGCGACATCGCGGAACGCGCGGTCGAGTCCCTGCGCCGCGAAGTCGAGACCTACCCGAAGCCCGGCCTCGTCAGCCATGTGGATCGCGGCAGCCATGCCGACATGGATGCCGGCACCTTTCGCGCCAGTGCCACGGCCCTCCTGCCCTACTTCGCCGAGTTGGCGTATGCCGGAGCCGCAGGGGCCGGGATGACTGCCCTTCGCCGGATCGGCATCGAGGGCGAAATTGCCATGCGGGAGGCGACGGGCGGGGTGAACACCCATCGCGGCGCCATCTTCGGCCTCGGCCTCCTCACTGCCGCCGCGGGCGCCCTCGCCCACACGGCCCGCCGCTTGCCGCCGGGAGCGCTCGGGCGTCTCGTGAGCGAGCGTTACGGCGAGGCGATCCTCACCGGACCCGTCCTGCTCCATGCGCCGGGCGCGGCGGCTCGGCGGCGCTACGGAATCGGGGGCGCGCCCGCCGAAGCTGCGGCCGGATTTCCGACCCTCTACGCCATTGGGCTGCCCGCCCTGCGCCGGGCGCGGCATCTCCGCCCCGGCGACGAGGAGGCCGCGCGGGTCGAGGCCTGCTTCGCCCTGATTGCTCATCTCGAAGATACCAACCTGCTCCATCGCGGCGGCGAGGCGGGCTATGCCTTCGCCCGCGCCTCGGCCACGGCCTTCCTCGCCGGAGGAGGCGTCGCGCGGGACGATTGGCGGGCACGAGCGGAGGCCATCCACCATGCCTTCGTCGCGCGCAATCTCAGTCCCGGCGGTAGCGCCGACCTCCTCGCCATGACCCTGTTCGTCGACGGACTGGAGGCGGCATGAGTCTCGCGGTCCTGCTCTCGGGCCAGGGTGGCCAGCATCCCGCCATGTTCGATCTCGTGGTCGATCATCCCGCCGCTCAGGAGATCTTCGCGGCGGCGACGCCCCTTCTCGGCGCCGACCCGCGCGACCTCGCCCGGACGGGCGGCCCGGCCCTGCACGGCAACCGCGCGGGTCAGATTCTGTGCTGCGTCGCCGGCCTCGCCGCCTGGACCGTCTTGCGAGACGGGGGGCACGGCCGTGTGGTCCTGGCCGGCTACAGCATCGGCGATCTCGCCGCCTGGGGCTGCGCGGGGCGGCTTTCGCACGCCGCGATCCTGCAGCTGGCCGCCGCCCGAGCCGAGGCGATGGATGAGGCCAGCGGGCCGGGCTACGGGCTCGCCGGCCTTCGCGGCCTGTCGCGCGCGCGGGTCGCGGCCCTGGTCGAGGAGCACGGCTGCCATCTCGCCATCCTCAACGCCGCCGACAGCGTGGTCGCCGGCGGGGCGGTGGCCGATCTCGAATCGCTGTGCGCTCGGGCTCTCGCCTCGGGGGCGGCGCGGGCGGTGGTTCTGCCGGTCCATACCCCCTCGCACACGCCGCTCCTGGCGGCGGCCAGCGCGCGGTTTCGCGCGGCGCTGGCGCGGGCCGAGATCCTGACGCCGTCTCGCCTCGGCCCGTCGCCTCGCCTCCTCAGCGGTCTCGACGGTGCCCCGGTCTTCGATGCCGCCAAGGGGCTCGACAAGCTGGCCGAAGCGATCTCGCGGACCATCGATTGGGCGGCCTGCCTCGATGGCATCCGCGAGGCCGGGGCGCGGGCCGTCCTCGAACTCGGCCCCGGACATGCCCTGGCGACCATGGCGCGGGACGCCATGCCGGGCGCGGCCGTCCATGCCGTCTCCGACTTCCGCTCCCTGTCCGGGCTCACGGACTGGCTCGCGGCACAGGAAGGCGCGGGCTGAACCGCCCCGGCTTCCGCCGTGAACCGTATGCCCCGCCAGCGCGTTGAGGAGTCGGGCGGAGGCTTGACCATGTCGAGATGGATCTACGGGGCCGGTATCCTGAGTGCCGCGCTGGCATCGGCGATCCCCTGTGCCGCTCAGAACATGGCGCTGACACCGCCAGCACCCCGGCCGAGCACCGTCCCGAGCGAGCTCGTCCGACATCCCGAGCCTCCTGCGCGACCGCAGCTCCATGCTTTCAGTGGCGAGCTTCCGAACCAGAGGACCGGCCCGATGCGCAACCGTGTGGTCCGCGACATCTGCATCGGCTGCGACCGCTGAATCGGCGGGTCGGGCGAGGGGCGGACATCATCCAGAAACAGAGCGGCGCGAAACGGATCCGCTGCGCTCCGACTTCCCCCAAGCGAGGCGTGGCGGATGGACGGAGCGGTGTGCCGAGGGTGCACCGCCCCGTCCGTCTTCATGACCGTACGGACGGGTCGCGCGCGAGGAGACGTCCCGAGTTTTCCGCCGGTGGTCTATGGATGTCCCAATGACATCCACCGGAGACGCGTTTGGCTAGCCGCTATGGGCTCGAGATCCGGGCTGCGACCGCTGCCGATGCGGCGGGCCTTGCCGCCCTGTTCCAGGCATCGGGACAGTCCATAGCGGTGAGCGATCTGGCCGAGCGGCTGGAGGCCTTGCGCCTTGGGAGCGGGACGGCCCTCATCGCCGTCGAATGGGGGCCGCCGAGCGGTCTCGTCGTCCTGCACTGGTACCGTTCGCTGACGGCGGCTCAGCCCGTCGCCCAGATCACCGGCCTCCTGGTCGGACCGGACGAGCGCCGACGCGGCATCGGCCGTCTCCTGCTGAAGGCCGCGTCGCAGGCCGCCCGGATGGCGGGATGCACCACCCTCGAACTCGCCGCCGCGCCCGGTGAGGAGACTTTGCCGGCCTTCTGCGACAGCACGGGATTCGAGCGGGCCGGATCCTTGTTCACCCGGCCGCTGCGCAAGAAGAGCTGATACCGGTCACTCCGGGAACCGTGCGTTTCACCGCGTCGTTGCTTCCAGTGATCACTTCGACCCGATCAAGGAGACCGGCATGACACGGACTCTCATCCGCACGACCCTCGCCTCGGCATTGCTCCTCGGCCTCGCCGGTGCCGCCCTGGCGCGCGGCGGCACCGGCGGTGGTGGCGATGGGCTCTCGCCTTACTCGGCGTTGAGCGGCAACGACCGCTCGGCCGGCGTGAACAACGGCAATTACCGCGATCCCCGCCTCGACCCCTATCTGCAGACCTATGGCCGGCGCTACGTCGCCCCCCGCCCCTATGGCGGCGCCGGCGAATACGGCTATCGGCCCTCGCGCCGGGGCTATGACGGATACGGGTACTGACGGGGCGAAGCCCCGCTCTCAGGCCGGCGCTTTCCGGGCGGTGGCTTTGTCGTCGTCCGGTTCGATGATGATCGGCTCCACCGTCTCCGGCATGTCCTGTGACCGGCATTCCGCCAGGATCGCGTCGGCTCCCTCCTTGCCGATGAGGCGGAGCGAGAGTGCATGCTCGGCCATGATGGTGGTGTCCCCCGCCAGCACCAGGCTGCTGCCGGCCTCGAGGATGGCCTGCGACAGGCGCTCGATCTGCTCGGCCCGGCACGGGTCGCGCGAGACGTTGCGGATGTAGACGGCGAGCACCCGACCGGGATTCTCCGAGACGATCTTGGCATAGACTTCCGGGTCGTGCTGGCCGCTGTCTCCGATGAGCACGAAGGGCAGGTCGCCGTAGAGCGCCAGCATGTGGCGTATCAGGTCGCGCTTGTGGTCCTCGGCACGGCGCGGCAGCGGATGGCGCCAGGACAGGCCCCATTCCCGCAGGAACAGCACCGGCCCCGCCGGAATCCCGTGCTGCCGGAAGAACTCGCTGAGCATGTCGTAGATGCCCCAGGGGGCGCGGGAGACGTAGAGCATCGGGTTCGACTGGTCGCCGGTGGCGCCCGCATGCAGCGCCCGGCTCAGGGACGCCGCTCCCGGGAACGCGACGCGGTCCTCCGCATCGGCCACGAACAGCCGCCACAGCATCTTGAGCTTGTTGGCCACGCCCGTATGCATGATCGTGTCGTCGATATCGCTGATGACGACGAAGCGGCACTTCTCCGGCGGAATGAACACCTGCCCCTGCGCCCGCACCGGCGGATCGGCCACGAGTTCGAGTTCGACGCTGTGCCAATGGTCCTCGCCGGCGGGCACGTTCGGTGGCTTGAGGCTCACTCGGAAATAGCCGTCGCGGTCGGTCACGGCAGTCGTCTCGGCCCCGCCGAAGCGCGCGACGACGGACGCATCGGCGACCTTGCGCCTGCGGATGCGCCGGGCGATGTCGCGGAGATCCGCGGCGATGTCGTCGGCCTCGGGGTTCGGCTCGCGGCGTGCCTGCCGGAAGACCCGGCCGATCAGGAAGATCTCCCTCGTCGAGCCGTAGCCGCGATAGGCCTCGATCACGGTCCCGCCCGTCCCCTGCGCCCGGCGCACCGGTCGGGCGGCCAGCGCCAGCAGGCGCCCGCCCGCCCTGCGCCAGCGCGGCGTCGCCCGTTCGGGGGTCGGAGGAGGTGAGGTCATGGGCCGGCCCGAAGCAAGACGATCGTGATCGCGGTCAAGCCGCCGTCGGGGCCGAAGGTTGCGAGGGACCTCTCGGTTCGAGCGTCGTCACAGCCGCTCGATCTCCGCCAGCAGCGTCTCCGAGAGGGTGATCCCTTCCTCGGCGGCACGGGCGCGGGCGGCGAAGCGGCGTGTTCCGGGCAGCCGCGCGCCGTCCTGTTCCGCCACCGAGCGGGCCATCACGGCGAAGCGCTCCAGGGCATTGCCGGCAAAGGCCGTGGCGTCGATGGCGAGGATGAGCTGGCCGGTGGCGGGAGGCTCGCCCTCGGCATCGAGGAAGGACGTGGCTTCGCTGGCGAAACGCGCTCCGGTGAGGCCGGCGGCGAGCAGTTCCACCATGAGGGCGAGGGCCGTGCCCTTGGCATCGCCCAACGGCACCATGGTGCCGGCGAGTGCCGCCACGGGGTCCGTGGTCGGGTTGCCCTCAGCGTCGAGGGCCCAGCCCTCGGGGATCGCCTCGCCGCGCTGCTTGGCGGTGATGATGTTGCCCCGCGCCACCTTCGACAGGGAGAGATCGACGATGACCGGCTCCGCCCCCGGCAGCGGGCAGGCGAAGGCGATGGGGTTGGTGCCGAAGACCGGCCGGGTTCCGCCCCAGGGCGCCATGGAGGCGGGGGCGTTGGCGAACAGGATGGCGACGAGACCCCGTTCGGCCAGGGCCTCCACCGGCCGCCCGGCCGCCCCGCAATGATGCGAGCGCCGGATGGCGGCCGCGGCGATCCCCTGTTCGCGGGCGATCTCCGGCAGGAGGGCGATGGCCGTGTCGAGGGCCGGATAGGCGAAGCCGTGGGCCGCATCGATGGCGAGCAGTCCCGGTTTCGGCTGCGCGCTCGTGACGACGGCATCGCCGACGACCTTGCCCGCCCGCACCTGCTCGCCATAGGCCAGCAGCCGCATGAGCCCGTGGGTCCGCAGCCCGTCGGCTTCCGCCGCGACGAGGGCGCGGGCGACGCTCTCGGCATTAGCAGGCGCGGTTCCGCAGCGGACCAGGGTGTCCGTGGCGAGGCGATGGGCGGCGTCGAGTCGAAGGATCGGCATGGCGTGGCCTTAAGACAGCTCTCCGTGGCCTGTCGAGGGAGAAGTCCGGCTCCGCACCGGGCATCGCCGGAGCCGGCTCTAAGCTGAACGTTCCCGATGGTATGATTTAAGACAAAGCGGCCAGTGGATAAGCTGAGCCGTGGTCGTCAGCCGGTGTGCGACGTATTCTAAAATGAAAATTTCCGGGGCGTTATTTCATTGAACCATGTGGGCAGTGCGACGTTATTAGGTCAAGTTCGTAAGACATGAGGAAATAGACTATGCAGATCAAGACATTCGCCATCGCTGCCGCCTTCGCCGTTTCGCTGAGCGGCGCGGCCTTCGCCCAGACGGCCGCTGGCGGCGGAAGCGCCGAAGGCAACATGAACAATCCCGGCAGCGTGAAGAGCAACGGTGAGAAGGGGGCGGAGCGCATGGGCGGCGCCAACACCACCGGCTCCACCATGGCTCCGGGCATGGCGACCGACGTCCCCTCCAATGCGACACCGGGCGCGCCGGCCGGCTCGAATGGCGGCAACGCCGCCACCGGCAGCGGTGCGGCTCCCAGCGGCAAGTAAGGTTTCGGGGCGCCCGCCACGAAGGCGGGGTGCCGAATGTATGAAGATACCGCCCCGTCCGCCGAAAGGCAGGCGGGGCGCCTTCATAGGGGGGCCGGAAGGTGTTCGGGCGGCCAGTACATTCTCTCGAAAAACATGCTCGCGATTTATCGGTGATTAACCAACTTCGCGCTGAATGGGAGGCATCAAGGTTGATGGTTCCCTAAAACGACATGGACGATCGATGTGACCTTCGCGGGGCTCTTGGCGGAGCTTGGCGAGGTCGTTCGAGGGCCGTGCGGGCAGGGTACGCGTATCCGAGTACAGCCCGCATGATCGACGATGCGTCCACCTATCGCCGCCGCCCACGCCGTTCCCGGCCGCGCAGCCGCGTTCTTCTGAAGACGGCCGTCGTCGCGCTGTTCGTCGCGACCTTTCCCCGGTTGACCGGGTTGGACACGCCCGTGCCCGCCGCGACGGCGCCATACGCCGGCCGGCAGGTCTCCCCCGAGGCAACGCCCGCCGCCGCCGTCCGCAGCTATGCCTGGATGCTCGACCCCTCCCCCGCCTTGGGTGCGCGGACGCCGGACTGGCGTGCCTCTGAGCCCATGCAGGTGGCCGGGTTCGCGGCCCCGCAAGCCTCGCCCGTCGGGATCGCCCCCGGTATCGCGCTCGCCGCCGTGGCGCCGGCCTCCTCAGAACTCGCACCCGCTTCAAGGCCGCTCCAGCAGACGGCCCGCCTCGTCCAGCCGATGCCCGCCCCGGTGCCGCGCCCTTTCGACCTGAAGCCTCTCTCCCGCGAGCCGCGCCTCGCCACCCGCCGCCCGTCGTCGCGGACGGTGGTGGCGGCCCGGCAGGACGTGGAGGCCGAGCGCTCGTTCTTCGAGACGGTGTTCGGCCGGCGTGATCCCGAACGCAGCCCCGCTCCCGCCCTCGCCTATGCCTCCGCCGATACGGGGGCCATCGATCTGAGCCAGCGCCGGGTCCTCGACCGCGTGCCCGCCACGGCGGGCGGCGGGACCGCGATCTACGATATCAGCGCCAGCACGGTGACCCTGCCGAGCGGCGAGCAGCTGGAGGCCCATTCCGGCCTCGGCCAGCACATGGACAACCCGCGTCTCGTCCATGTGCGGATGCGCGGTGCGACGCCGCCCGGCACCTACGATCTGACCGAGCGCGAGGCCCTGTTCCACGGGGTGCGCGCCATCCGCCTCAACCCAGTGGGCGGCAGCGCCGCCATTCACGGCCGCGACGGCATCCTCGCCCATACCTACATGCTCGGACCGAGCGGCGCGTCCAACGGCTGCGTGGTGTTCAAGGACTACAACCGCTTCCTGCAGGCCTATCTGCGCGGCGACATCCGCCGCCTCGTGGTGGTGGCCGGCCACAAGGGCGACGCACCGGCCTCGTTCACGGCAAGGCTGTTCGGTCGCTGATCCCCGGTCGTCTCCCATCCGGCCGATACCCGTCCGAAATACTCCTGTACGCCACGAGGTTAGTTCGCGACGCGTCCTGCATGTCGCAGGCTAACCTCGCGGCGTGCCGTGACAGAGTGGCAGTTTTCCCTGCTGAGACGGCGAATAACTTATGTTTGGTCAGGGTATTTTTCGGGGTCAATAGCCTGTCTTAATTCATACAAACCGAATCGCGATATGCTCAAGCTCGCACTTGCTTGAAGCGGTGTCATCGACATTCTGGAACTCATGGACTCGTCTGGTGTTTTCCACCGGAGTCCTCGGCAACGGGGTTCGGCCCCGCGGCGTCAAGGCCGCCAAGGGCGTCCCCCGGGGCTCGTCATGACATTCCGGCTTCGAGAGATTGCGCGATGAAAGCACTGTGTTGGCACGGCAAGGGTGACATCCGCTGCGATACGGTGCCCGATCCTCGGATCGAGGATGCGCGCGACGTCATCATCAAAGTGACGTCCTGCGCCATCTGCGGCTCGGACCTCCACCTGATGGACGGCCAGATGCCGACCATGGAGAGTGGCGACGTCCTCGGCCATGAATTCATGGGCGAGGTGGTCGAGGTCGGCCAGGGTTTCACCAAGTTCAAGAAGGGCGACCGCATCGTCGTGCCCTTCAACATCAATTGCGGCGAATGCCGGCAGTGCAAGCTCGGCAACTGGTCGGTCTGCCAGCGCTCGAACCGCAATGCCGAGATGGCGGCCGCGCAGTTCGGCTACACCACCGCCGGCCTGTTCGGCTATTCGCACCTCACCGGCGGCTATGCCGGCGGCCAGGCGGAATACGTGCGCGTGCCGATGGCCGATGTGGGGCCGATGCTGGCGCCGGAAGGCGTCGACGACGAGTCGCTGCTGTTCCTCACCGATATCCTGCCCACCGGCTGGCAGGGTGCCGAGCATTGCGAGATCAAGGGCGGCGAGATCATCGCGATCTGGGGCGCGGGCCCGGTGGGGCTGTTCGCGATCCAATCCGCCAAGATCATGGGTGCCGAGCGCATCATCGTCATCGAGACGGTGCCGGAGCGGATCGAACTCGCCCGGAAATACGGTGCCACCGACATCATCGACTTCATGAAAGAGGACGTGTTCGAGCGGATCAAGGAGATCAGCAAGGGCGAGGGCGCCGACGGCGTGATCGACTGCGTCGGCATGGAGGCCACCGCCGGCCACGGTGTCGCGGGGATCGTCAGCACCCTGCAGGAGACATTCACCTCGACCGAGCGCCCCTACGTCCTCATGGAGGCGATCAAGGCCGTGCGCCCCTGCGGGATCGTCTCGATCCCCGGCGTCTACGGTGGCCCGCTTCCCATCAATATGGGCTCGATCGTGCAGAAGGGGCTCACCCTGAAGAGCGGCCAGACCCATGTGAAACGCTACCTGGAGCCGCTGACGAAGCTGATCCAGGAGGGCAAGATCGACATGACCTCGATGATCACCCACCGCTCCACCAACCTCGCGGACGGCCCCGACCTCTACAAGACGTTCCGCGACAAGAAGGACGGCTGCGTGAAGGTGGTCTTCCACCCGAACTGAAGGCATGTGCGGGGATATGGCCCGGAACGAGGCCATATCCCGTCATAGGCCCGGGGCTTCATCGTTATCCCCGCGCCAGGGCGGCCTGGAACTCGGCTTCGGGCAGCAGCGTGCCGCCGGTGGTCCAGACCACATGTGTCGCCTGCGCAGGTCCAGCGGCGTCGAGATAGGGGCGAACGGCGGCGAACCCCGCCGCCGCCGAGGGTTCGAGCCGCAGGCCCGGATCGGCCCAGAGGCGTTTTACCCAGGCGAACAACTCGGTATCGGCGACCGTGACCACCGCCTCGATGAGCGGGCCGACCGTGCCGGCCACCAGCATCGAGGCACCCGCCACCGCGAGCCCATCGGCGGCGGTGCGGTTGTCGAGGCCGATCTCGTAGACGTCCACCGGGCGCGACAGGCCGGCGGCGAGCTGCACCAGCATGCAGGGCGAGGCCACCGGCTCCACGAAGATGCAGCGGATGGCGTCGCCGAACAGCAGCTTCAGGCCGAGCGTGACGCCGCCGGGTGCGCCGCCGACGCCGCAGGGAAGATAGACGCAGAGCGGGTGGGCCGCATCGACCCTTATCCCGGCCTCGTCCAGCTGGCGCTGGAGGTCGAAGGCCGCCGCCGCATAGCCGAGGAACAGGTCGACGGAGCTTTCGTCGTCGACGAAATGGGCGTCGGTCCGCCCCTCGAAGGCCGAGCGCGCCGCCGCGACCGCGCTGCCGTAATCGCCTTTATGCTCGACCACGCGGGCGCCGATATCCCGCAGGCGCTGCTTCTTCCACGCCTTGGCATCGTGGGACATGTGGACTTCGACCGCGAAGCCCAGCGCCCGCGCCATGACGCCGACGCTGAAGCCGAGATTGCCGGTGCTGCCGACCGCGACCGTGTGCGCCCCGAACGCCTCTCGTGCTTCGGCCTCCGCGAGCCGGGCATAGGAATCCCCCGGCCATAGCAGGCCCTTCTCAAGCCCGAGCCGCTCGGCATAGACCAGTACCTCGTAGACCCCGCCCCGCGCCTTGATGCAGCCGGTGACCGGCAGGTCGTGATCGGCCTTTACCCAGACCGCGCCGCCGGTCGGACCGGCGATGGCCTGCGCGATAGGATCGGAGAGGGGCATCAGGGGCGAGTCGATGCGCCCTGTGGCGAGATCGTCGAAGAGGTGGCGCAGCAGTGGGTCGAAGCGGCGCCAGCGTGCCTCCGCCTCCTCCACATCGGCCAGGGAGAAAGCCTGGCTCGGCAGGAATTCGGCGGCCGGCCGGAGATGGGGATTGAGCCAGGTGGTGGGCCGGGCCTCCCGCACGCTCGCCGGAATGGCGTCGAGGGAGGGGGCGGGCGACGTGTCGGCATCCGTGCTCATGCGGTCCGTTCTCCTGTGATCCCGATGGCCCCGGCGTTGTCGCGGCGCTCGATGGACCAGTGCCACGGCCTCGCGCAAGCCTCGCCGTCAGAGATCCATCGGCGCATTGTCCACCACCTCCTTCATGACGAAGAAGGTCCGCGTCTGCCGCACCCCCGGCAGCGCGATCAGGGTCTCGCTGTGCAGGCGGTTGAAATCCGCCATGTCGGAGACGCGGATCTTCAGGAAATAGTCGAAATCCCCGGCCACGAGATGGCAATCGAGCATGGTCGGCATCGCCTGGGCGGCGGCCTCGAACGCGGCGAAGCTCTCCGGCGTCGAGCGGTCGAGCACGACGCCGACGATGACGAGGGACCCCCGCCCGACCTTCTCCGGCGCGATCCGCGCATGGACGCCGCGGATGTATCCCTCGTCGAACAGGCGCTGCGTGCGGCGGTGGCAGGTGGCGGCGCTGGTATTCACCCGCTTGGCGATCTCGGCATTGTTCATGCGCCCATCGGCCTGGAGCAGGCGCAGGATCTTCAGATCGATCCGGTCGAGCGATGGCGACATGGAAGAACCTTCCGTATTTTCAGCAGAAACGATAGCTCACACTAAGCTTGACGGGCCATGACCCGCATTTTTATGGCATAATTTGTCGTCATTCGAGAGCACCTTTCGCGCGAGTTTTGCTAGCGTTCGGTTCTCACTGATGCGAGGACGTTGCCAAGCCATGCTGTCGAAATTCGAGCGCTATCCCCTCACCTTCGGCCCGAGCCCGATCGAGAAGCTGTCGCGCCTCACCGACCATCTCGGCGGCGATGTCGAGATCTACGCCAAGCGCGAGGATTGCAATTCCGGCTTGGCTTACGGCGGCAACAAGCTGCGCAAGCTCGAATACATCGTGCCCGATGCCATCGCGAGCGGAGCCGATACGCTGGTCTCCATCGGCGGCGTGCAATCCAACCACACCCGCATGGTGGCGGCGGTGGCCGCCAAGATCGGGATGAAGTGCCGGCTGATCCAGGAAGCCTGGGTGCCGCACGAGGATGCGGTCTACGACCGGGTCGGCAACATCCTGCTCTCGCGCATCATGGGCGCGGAGACGCAGCTCGTGGATGACGGGTTCGACATCGGCATCCGCGAGAGCTGGAAGGCGGCCCTGGAGGATGTGAAGGCCAAGGGCGGCAAGCCCTACGCGATTCCCGCGGGCGCCTCCGTGCACAAGTTCGGCGGCCTCGGCTATGTCGGCTTCGCCGAGGAGGTCCGCGCGCAGGAGGCCGAGATGGGCCTGCGCTTCGACTACATCGTCGTGTGCACCGTCACCGGCTCGACCCATGCCGGCATGGTGGTGGGCTTCGCCGCCGATGGCCGCGCCCGCAACGTCATCGGGATCGACGCCTCCTGCACCCCGGCCCAGACCAAGGCGCAGGTGCTCGACATCGCGCAGAAGACGGCCGCCCTCATCGGCGCCCCCGAGATCACGGAAGACGATGTGGTCCTCAACGAGGATTACGCCTACCCGGTCTACGGCGTGCCCTCGAAGGAGACCGTCGAGGCGATCCGCCTCTCGGCGCGGCTCGAGGCCATGATCACCGACCCGGTCTACGAGGGGAAGTCGATGCAGGGGATGATCGATCTCACCCGGAAGGGGTTCTTCCCCAAGGGCTCGAAGGTGCTCTACGCCCATCTCGGCGGCGCGCCGGCCCTGAACGGCTACAGCTACACGTTCCGGAACGGCTGATCGGGACGGTTCACGCCCTGCCGGGCTCCGCCGGCGGCAGGGCGGCGATGAGCTGGCTGAGGAACGCCTGCGCCGCATGCGGCAGCTTGCGGTCCCGCATCAGCTGGACCTGAATGCCGCGCCGCAGGCTCGCCTGTGATTGGATCGGGATGCAGACCAGTTCCCCGAGCCGCACCGGCGTCTGCACCGAGAGGGCCGACATCAGCGCGATCCCCTTCGTCCGCCGCACGAAGGGGAGGAGCGCCGTGAGGATGTTGGAGGTCAGCGTCGGCTCGATGGCGATGCCCTCCGCCCGGCAGGCCGTGTCGAAGACGAGACGCGCCGTTGTGTCGAGGGGCGGCATCGCGATCGGATAGGCCTGGAGTTCGTCGATCCGGATCGACGCCCGGCCGGCCAGCGGATGGTCGGGGGCGGCGAGCGCCACCATCTCCACCGTCGCGTCGTAGATCACCGTGACGAGGTTCGTTGGCGCGAGCACGAAGGTGATGCCGATATCGGCGTCGCCCGCCGCCACCACCTGCGTCACCTGCGCCGGCGGCAGGACCTGAATTTCGAACCGGATACCGGGATGGCGCGCGTGAAACTCGGCGATGGCGTTCGGCAATAGGTCGAGGGCGAACCCTTCCGCCGTGGCGACGCGGATGAAGCCCCGCGCCAGCCCCTGCAATTCCTGGATCTCGGCCGCGACCTGCTCGGCCCGCACCAGGGTCTGGCGCGCATGCCGGGCCAGCAGCTCTCCCGCCGGGCTCAGGACCATGCCGCGGGGACGGCGCTCGAACAGGACGCAATCGAGCTCCGCCTCCAGATTGGCGATCTGCCGGCTGATCGCCGAGGCCGCGACGTTGAGCTGGGCGGAGGCCGCCGCGATGGAGCCCGTGCGGGCAACGGCGAGGAAATAGCGCAGGCCTGACATCTGCATGGTCGATCTCCCGAGCCCCGCCGGCTGCACGAGCATTGCCGAAACGGCACGGCAAGCTTCGACAAATTCTACTTGTTGCGATGCAAAATGCACAACATCATGGCACGACGAAAAAAGCGGCAGGACGGGTGCGCAAGTGTCCGTCGCGATGTCGCGGAGCTGAAGGGATGCAGATCATGGCGAGATACCTTCCCGCGGCAGGCGCCACACTCGCTCTCCTGCTGACGACGTTCAGTGTGCCGGCGCTCGCCGGCAAGGCCAACGACACCCTGGTCTATGCCTCTGATACCGAGCCGGAAAACGTCAGCCCGTATCACAACAGCGCCCGCGAGGGCGTCGTGCTCGCGCGCAACGTCTGGGACACCCTGCTCTACCGCGACCCGAAGACCGGCACGTATCAGCCGATGCTGGCCACCGCCTGGAAATGGGTCGACCCGACCACCCTCGAACTGACCCTGCGCGAGGGCGTGACCTTCCATAACGGCGACGTCTTCGGCCCCGAGGACGTGGCCTTCACCTTCAATTACGTGCTGACGCCGGAAGCCCGCACGGTGACGAAGCAGAACGTCGACTGGATGAAGTCGACGGAGGTGGTGGACGCCAAGACCGTCCGCATCCACCTCAAGACCGCCTTCCCGGCCGCCCTCGAATACCTTGCCGGACCGACGCCGATCTTCCCGGCCGCTTACTTCAAAAAGGTCGGCCTCGACGGGTTCGCCAAGGCTCCCATCGGCACAGGCCCCTACCGCATCACCAGCGTCGAGAACGGACGCGGGGTGAAGATGGAGCGCAACGCCAAGTACTGGCCCGGCAGCCCGATCGGCACGCCCAAGATCGGCAAGCTCGAATTCCGCGTCATCCCCGATGCCGACAGCCGCATGGCCGAACTCGTCACCGGCGGCATCGACTGGATCTGGCGGGTGCCGAGCGATCAGGCCGACCAGCTGAAGGGCGCTCCCAACGTCACCGTGCTGAGCGCCGAGACCATGCGGGTCGGCTTCCTGCAATTCGACACGCTCGGCCGCGCCAAGGAGAACTCACCCCTGAAGGATCCCCGCGTCCGCCAGGCGATCTCCTACGCCATCGACCGCAAGGCGATGGTGGACAACCTCGTCCGTGGCGGCAGCCGCGTCATGAACGCGGCCTGTTTCATCGACCAGTTCGGCTGCACCGACGAGGGTGTGCCGCGCTACGCTTACGATCCGGCCAAGGCCAAGGCGCTCCTCAAGGAGGCCGGCTATCCCGACGGGTTCGAGATCGATCTCGGCGCCTATCGCGAGCGCGACTACGCCGAGGCCGTCATCGGGTATCTCCGCGCCGTCGGCATCACCGCCCGGCTCAACTACCTGCGCTACGCGGCGCTGCGCGACATGATCCGGGGCGGCAAGGTCTCCATCGCCTTCCAGACCTGGGGCTCGTTCTCGGTTCTCGACGTCTCGGCCTTCACCGGCGTCTACCTCAAGGGCGGCGACGAGGACCTGACCAAGGATCCCGAGACCATCGCGGCGCTCCAGGCCGGCGACGGCGCCACCGATCCGGCCGCGCGCAAGGTGAAATACGCCGAGGCGCTCAAGCGCATCGCGGCTCAGGCCTACATCCTGCCGCTGTTCTCCTACTCGACCAACTACGCCTTCACCTCGGACCTGACCTTCACGGCGCAGCCCGATGAGTTGCCGCGCTTCTACGCGGCGAGCTGGAAGTAAGGGTTCCAAGGGCGCCGGTTCTGTCAGCAGACCGCGTCCCTCTCCCCCTTGTGGGGAGAGGTCAGGAGTGGGGGTGGTCGGGCGACCCTCGCTCAGTCGAGGCTGGCGGAGCGACCCCCACCTCCAATTCCTCCCCACAAGGGGGAGGAGGGCCGCGTCGCGACTGGCCCAACCGAACGAGGACTATGGCCCATGCTCAGGTTCATGCTGCAACGCATTCTCGTCGCCATCGCGGTCGCCGTGACGGTGTCGGTGGCGAGCTTCATGCTGCTGCACCTCTCCGGTGACCTCGCCGCCGCCATTGCCGGGCCAGAGGCCACCTCCGCCCAGGTCGAGGCGATCCGCGTCCAGTACGGGCTGAACCAGCCGATGCTGGCGCAATTCACCGCCTGGGCATGGAAGGCCCTGCATTTCGATTTCGGCAATTCGTTCTATTTCCGGGAGAGCGTGGTCGATCTCCTCGCCTCCCGCATGCCGATCACCCTGTTCCTCGGCGTGGTGGCGCTCGCCGTCGCCCTGTTCGTGGCGATCCCGCTCGGCGTCCTGGCGGCGGTGAAGCGCGACACCTGGATCGACCGGCTCGCTCTGTCGGTCTCGGTGCTGGGCCAGGCGATGCCGAGCTTCTGGTTCGGCCTCACGCTCATCATGATCTTCTCGGTGAATCTGCGCTGGTTGCCGGTCTCGGGCAACACGACCTGGAAGCACTTCGTGCTGCCGGCCGTCGCGCTCGGCTACTACGCCATGCCGGCCGTGATGCGGCTCACCCGCAACGGCATGTTGGAGGTGCTGGCCTCCGACTACGTGCGGACGGCCCGCGCCAAAGGTCTCCCACCGCGAAAGATCCTGATCCGGCATGCGCTGCGCAACGCCGTGATTCCGGTGATCGCGCTCGCCGCCGTGCAGTTCGGCTTCATGCTCGGCGGCTCCATCGTCATCGAGGCGGTGTTCTCGCTCCAGGGGCTCGGGCAGCTCGCCTGGGAATCTATCGCCCGCAACGACTTCCCCGTGGTGCAGGCGATCGTGCTGGTCCTGGCGATGATCTACATCGCCCTGACGCTGGCCGCCGACCTCCTCAACGCTTTCCTCGATCCCCGGCTGCGCCAATGACCCTTCAGCCGTCCTCCTCCCCGGTGGCTCCCACCCTCCCCTCCGCCGATCTGCTGGTCCAGGCCGGTCCTGTGCCCGAAGCGAGCGCGCCGCTCGCCGCGTCGCGCTCGCCCACCGCGCTCGCCCTCCGGCGCGGCCTGCGTCACGGCGGCTTCATGATCGGCGCGATGATCCTCGGCGGGATCGTCCTCGCGGCTCTGGCCGCGCCCCTGATCGCCCCGCACGACCCCTATGCCCAGGACGTCTCGCGCCGCCTGATCCCGCCGATCTGGAACGCGAAGGGGACGTGGGACCACATCCTCGGCACCGACAAGCTCGGGCGCGACTATCTCAGCCGCCTGATCTACGGCAGCCAGATCTCCCTCCTCATCGGGATCGCGGCGGCCTGCATCTCCGGCCTGATCGGCACTGTGCTCGGCATCTGCGCCGGCTATTTCGGCGGCAAGGTCGACGCGGTGGTGAGCTACATCGTCACCACGCGCCTCGCCATGCCGGTGGTGCTCGTGGCTTTGGCCATGGCCTCCCTGGTGGGCGGTTCGCTGAAGGTGGTGGTCCTGGTGCTGGGCCTGCTGCTGTGGGACCGTTTCGCCGTGGTGACGCGTGCCGCCACCCGCCAGATCCGCGACCAGGATTTCGTCGCGGCGGCCCGCGCCGCCGGCTTCTCGAACGCCCGGATCCTGTTCCAGGAGATCCTGCCCAACATCTTCAACGCGCTCATCGTCGTGGCGACCCTGGAGATGGCGCACGCGATCCTGCTGGAAGCGGCCCTGTCGTTCCTCGGCCTCGGCGTCCAGCCGCCCCTGCCCTCCTGGGGGCTGATGATCGCCGAGGGCAAGCCGTACATGTTCTTCCAGCCCTGGGTCATCACCATCCCGGGCGTCGCCCTCCTCGTCCTCGTTCTCGCCATCAACCTCCTGGGCGACGGATTGCGCGACGTCACGGCACCCGAGGGGCGGCGCTGAGCGCTCCCCTCGGCTCCCATTCTCACCCGACACAGAGTGGATCCATGTCCCGACACGATGCGATCGCGCACGCCGCGCGCCACTACGACGGAGGCGGTTTCCGCGCCGTCCTGCAGGATGCCGTCGCCCGCCCCACCGAGAGCCAGACCACCGGGCAATTGCCGGCGCTCCATGCCTACCTGTCCGACTTCCTCATGCCCGCCATCGCGCCTCTGGGCTTCACCGGCCGCATCCTCGACAATCCCGACGGCGAGCACGGCCCCTTCCTCATCGCCGAGCGGCACGAGGGCGACGACCTGCCCACCGTGCTGATCTACGGCCACGGCGACACCGTGCGCGGCTACCCCGAACAATGGCGCGCCGGCCTCGACCCATGGGCGATCGTCGTCGAGGGCGACCGCTGGTACGGTCGCGGCACCGCCGACAACAAGGGCCAGCACATCATCAATCTCGGAGCGCTCGAGGCGGTGATGGCGGCGAGAGGCGGACGCCTCGGCTTCAACACCAAGCTCCTCATCGAAATGGGCGAGGAATCCGGTTCGCCGGGTCTGCGCGACCTGTGCCGGGCCGAGGCGCGCGCCCTCGCCGCCGACGTGCTCATCGCCTCGGACGGGCCACGGGTGAGCGCGGAACGCCCCACGCTCTTCCTCGGCTCGCGCGGCGGCTACACGTTCGAACTCATCGTGAACCTGCGCGAGGGCAGCCACCATTCGGGCAATTGGGGCGGCCTGCTGCGCAATCCCGGCACGGTGCTGGCCAACGCCATCGCGACCCTGGTCGACGGGCGCGGCAAGATTCTCCTCGATGCCCTGCGGCCGCCCGCGATCCCCGAGGGTGTGCGGGCGGCGCTCGCCGACATCGCGGTGGGCACCGACCCCACCGCGCCGAGGATCGACGAGGAATGGGGCGAGCCCGGCCTCACGCCGGCCGAGCGCGTCTTCGGCTGGAACACCCTCGAAGTGCTGGCCTTCAAGACCGGCGACCCCGACGGCCCGCTCAATGCGGTGCCGCCCCACGCCAAGGCGACGTTGCAGCTGCGCTTCGTCGTCGGCACCGACTGGGAGGGCCTGATCCCGGCCGTGCGCGCGCATCTCGATGCGAAGGGCTTTCCCATGGTCGAGGTGCGGGCGGCCCGCTCCGAAGTGTTCCGTGCCACCCGCCTTCCCGTGGAGGATCCCTGGGTCGGCTGGGCGCTGGCCTCCATCGAAGCCAGCACGGGCAAGCGCCCGGCCCTGCTGCCCAATCTCGGCGGTTCGCTGCCCAACGACGCCTTCTCCGAGATCCTCGGCCTGCCGACCCTGTGGGTGCCGCATTCCTACCCGGCCTGCCTCCAGCACGGTCCGGACGAGCACCTGCTCGGGCCGATGAGCCGCGAGGCGCTGATGCTGATGGCCGGCCTGTTCTGGGATCTCGGGGAGACCGGACCCGGCATCCTGGGCCAGCGCGACGCCAAACGGGAGACCTGAACCATGAGCGAGCCTGTCGTCAGCATCCGCAATCTCACCCTGGCCCTGCCCAAGGGGGCGGACCGGCCGCATGCGGTGGAGGATCTCTCCCTCGATCTGATGCCGGGCAAGATCCTCTGCGTCGTCGGCGAATCGGGCTCGGGCAAATCCATGAGCGCCTATGCGCTCACCGGCCTGCTGCCGCGCGCCCTGACCCCCGTCGGCGGCAGCATCCTCTTCGAGGGGCGCGATCTCCTCACCCTCGGCGAGCGCGACTGGCGTGCCTTGCGCGGTCGCCGCATCGCCATGGTGTTCCAGGAGCCGATGACGGCGCTCAACCCGGTCATGCGGATCGGCGACCAGATCGCCGAGATGTTCGAGGCGCACGGCCTCCTCACCAAGGCCGAGCGGCGGGCCAAGGCCATCGCGCTCGCCACCGAGGTCGGCTTGCCCGATCCGGCGCAGATCGTGCGCGCCTATCCGCATCAGCTGTCGGGCGGACAGCGCCAGCGCGCGATGATCGCCATGGCCCTGGCCCTCGAGCCCTCGATCCTCGTCGCCGACGAGCCGACCACGGCGCTGGACGTCACCACCCAGGCGCAGATCCTGAAGCTCGTCCGCGACCTGCAGCGGCGGCGGGGCATGAGCGTCCTGTTCATCACCCACGATTTCGGCGTCGTCGCGGACATCGCCGACCATGTGGCGGTGCTCCAGCGCGGCAAGCTGGTGGAATCGGGCTCCGCCGACGAGGTCCTGAGGAGCCCGCAGCATCCCTACACCAAGGCGCTGCTGGCGGCGGTGCCGAGCATCGTGCCGCCGGAGCGCGCATCACGGGAGGGCGCGCCCATCGCCCTTTCGGCCATCGGCTTGACGAAAACCTACACGTCGCGTCGTGGCCTGTTCGGGCCGCCGCGCATCGTCCACGCGGTCAAGGAGGTGGCGTTCGACGTCCGGCGCGGCGAGACCCTGGGGCTCGTGGGCGAATCGGGCTCGGGCAAATCCACCACGGCGCGCCTCGCCATCCGGCTCATCGACCCGGACCGGGGCACCGTCCGCCTCGGCGCGCTGGATTACACGGCTTTGGGGCCGCGGGCGCTCCGCGCCGAGCGCAAGCGCATCCAGATGATCTTCCAGGACCCCTTCGCCTCCCTCAATCCGCGCCGGACCGTGGAGCAGATCATCACCGCCGGGCCGATCGCCCATGGCACGCCCGTCCGCGAGGCAAGGGAGCGGGCGCGGGAACTCCTCGATCTCGTCGGCCTGTCGCCCAGCGCCGCCGAGCGATATCCGAACGCCTTCTCCGGCGGCCAGCGCCAGCGCATCGGCATCGCCCGGGCGCTCGCCATGGAGCCCGACGTGCTGGTCGCCGACGAGGCCGTCTCGGCCCTCGACGTGTCGGTCCAGGCCCAGGTGCTCGACCTTCTCGAGGATCTGAAGCAGCGCCTGAACCTCGCCATGCTGTTCATCACCCACGACCTGCGCGTCGCGGCCAAGATCTGCGACCGGATCGCGGTGATGCATCGCGGCGAGATCGTGGAGCAGCGGCCGACCGCCGACCTGTTCCGCCGGCCGGACCATCCCTACACGCGGGATCTGCTCTCGGCCGTGCCCGGCCTGCAGATGGACGTGGCCTGACGCGCGAGGGGCGCTACTTGCGCCAGGCGTCGATCCAGGACGTCACCGGGTCGACCACGTAGGACAGGAGCGAGGTGGCCCAGCCCCTGGCCCTCGCGCCGATCGATGGCTTGCCCTGTCGACGGGCCTCGGCCTCGGCCGCCTGGGCGACCAGCATCGCCGAGACGTAACTGTTCTCCAGGGTCTTGCACTCGGCCAAAGCGGCCTTCTGCGCGGCATGGGTCGGCAGGCCGGCGGGTTGCCCGGAAAAGGCCTGCCGCACGCATTTGTGCCAGCGCCGCTCCAGGAGATCGAGATCGGCGCCTGCTGCCGGCGCCTCCTGAGCCATCGCCTCCTGAGCAAAGGCTCCCGCCGATGCCGCGAGGCCCGCCACGAAGGCAGCCGCCATCAGGGCCTGAGTCGCTGCCTGGCGGCCCGGTCGAGGATACGTCGTCGTCCGAGGCTCGCTAGCGGGCAAGGGCCCGCGTCTCGTCGAGGACGGCTTCCACCGCGGCGATCGCATTTTCCAGCTCCGCGATGCGGCGTAGCGTGCTGTCGGCCGGCATCGTTTCATGCTCCGCCGCTTCCAGGATCAGGGCGCGCTGACGAGCTTTGAGACGGTCCAGGAGAGATTCGAGCTTAAGCATGAACCGCACTTAACCGCGTGTTGCGCGATGGACAACATTTGTTTGCACCGAAATTGACGCCCTGTTGGTGGGGAATGACCCTGAAACACAAGATTCCGCCGGAGTGTGGCCAAGATGAAATAGCGCCTGCGTACTTCACCTCCGCCCCGTGCTGTCCGGCGAGGACGGCTAAGGTCGCGTGCTGAACCTTTCCCACGGCCGCGGGTTCACAAAGCCTCGAGGCAACCCCCACCCCGGAAACCGTGATCATGTCGAAGACGATGTCCGCCGACTTCAAGAGCCGCCGCGATGCCGAGACCGCAGTCGAGCACATCGTCCAGGAACACGGGATCGACCGGAGCGCCGTGACCATCGCCCCCGCCGGCGACGACAACACCGCCGGGACCGAGGCGGCGCGTGCCGATATCGAGGATGGCCGCCTGAAGGAAGGCACCGAGGGCGAGCCCGCCCTGGAGGGCGAGATCCGCGTCACCGTCGCGTTCGACGACGGGCTGACCGAGAAGGTGATGACGTCGTTCGAGACCTATGGCGGACGCGCGATCGACGCCGTCTGATCCGGCTCGACGATCAGCGCTGTGACGGCTCGGCCCGACCGGAATCGGGCGGGAGGCCGGCGGTGAGCCAGAGCTTGAGGGCGTCGAAGGTCCAACGGGCGCCCTCGATCACGTGATGCGGTGGGCTTTCCTCGCCGGACCGGTCGAGGAAGGTTCGAAACGAGGCCCACATCGCCCCCGTGTCCCGCTTGCCGTAGCCTTCGTAATAGGCGTACCCGCCCGATGCGATCTCCACCCCGAGGCTGCGGTGAAGGTGATGGGCGATGACCTGCCCGCCCAGGGTCGAGCCCTCCGTGACGTAGAGCGCGCCGAGAAGGGCGGGGCGCGTGTGGAAGGCGGTGCCCGCCGCAAAGCGCGGCAGCGCCTCGATCGTGTCCTTCGTCAGTCCGAAATGGACGAGATCGCGTTCCAGCAGGTGCAGCTTGCCGCGCGGCTGCGCGAAGGCAGGTTCGAAGCTCGCGGCGATTGCGGGCTCGAAGACCCGGTGGAACCCCCACCAGCGGGTGAGGAGAGCGAGGTATCCCTCCCGCGTCGCCATCCGCCGCCGCCAGTCGAGCCGGTGTTCCAGATCCTCGTGACGGTCACGCGTCTCCTCCCGCAGCCGTTCGCTCAATGACGGGGCCGCGGACGCATGGGCAGCGCCGCTCACGGCAGGCCGGCCGGCTCGGGCGCGCCGATCGGGGCGGTCATGATCACCCTCAGCCCCGGGTGATTGTTGGTGTTCTCGATGGTGCCACCGAGGCGGTCGACCATGGCGTTGAGCATCCGCGTCCCGAATCCGCTCCGCGTGCCGGTCTTGCCCTGGCCCTGATCGGCGACGATCAGGCGGAAGCGGTTGCGATGCTGTTCGAGGCTGATGGCGATCGGCCCGACGGCACCGGCATAGGCGTATTTGTTGGCGTTGATGACGAGCTCGGTCAGGATCAGCCCGATGCTCACGGCGGCATCGGTGGGAATGGTCACGGGGGCGAAATCGGTACTGAACTGATCCGTCCAGTCGGGTCCCATCGACGATTTCATCTCCGTGACGAGATCCTCGAGGTAGCGCGCGAGATCGATCATCTCGACATTGTC
Organism: Methylobacterium sp. Leaf85; assembly: GCF_001422125.1. NCBI lineage: Bacteria > Pseudomonadati > Pseudomonadota > Alphaproteobacteria > Hyphomicrobiales > Methylobacteriaceae > Methylobacterium > Methylobacterium sp. Leaf85. The sequence continues at coordinate 80,199 of NZ_LMME01000030.1, forward strand.
GTCGCTGTAGAGCCGCCGGTGGACCAGGGCCACGGCGGACAGACGGCGCTGCGCTTCGCCCAGGGACTTGCTGAGATCCGCGTTGCCCTCCGCCCTCGCCTGCAGGGACAGGAAGGCGGAGACGAGCTGAAGGCTGTTCTGGACGCGGTGGTTCACTTCCTTGATCAGGTAGTCCTTCTGGACCAGCAGGCTTTCCTTGTCCGCCACGGTGGCGCCGAGTTCGCGGTTGAGCTCGCGGATGCGCCGGGTCTGGCGCGCCTCGTACAATTCGCGGACGATGCGCTGCGCCGCCTCGATCTCGGGAAGGGTCCAGGGTTTGGCATGGCCGTGGACCTCCTCGGTCCAGGCCTCGAAGGAGGCGCGGGGGCTCAGGGTGTCGCCGACGGCGACGGCGGCCTTGTGCGGGTTGCCCGCCCAGTTCACGAGTTCGATCTGCTCGGCCCGGAACCACATCAGGATGATCGGCTCATCCCCCGACAGGACCACGGCGAGGAGACCGCTCGCCAGGGCGCGATAGGCGTCGGCACGCGGGAACCGCTTGCTGAGGGCGTGGGTGTGGAGGGCCTGCGCGCCGCCCACCGTTCGGACCCAGGCGGCGATCTCGCGCAGGTCGGCCTCGTCGGCGCAGCGTCCGGTCCGGTGGAGATCCCTGCCCTGCAGGAGCGCGAAGCCATCGGCCCCGAGCATGCGGCGCAGGTCCTCGCTCGTCTCGATGAGGATGTCCGAGAGGGGCGCTTCGCCCAGGACCTTTCCGGAGACCACGTCCTCGGCGCTGCGCAGCTGGAGCCGCTCGCGGTAATCCTCGGCTTCCTCCCGCGACCTGATCTGGCGCGCGACGCTCCCCGCCAGGGCCTGGCAGGCCATCCGCTGTCCGAAGGCGAGGGTGCGGGGCGTGCGGTGGTGGCAGGCGACGAGCCCCCACAGGATGCCGTCCTTGACGATGGAGATCGAGGCCGAGGCCGCCACGTCCATGTTGCGCAGATATTGAAGGTGGATCGGCGAGACGCTGCGCAGGTCGACATCGCTGAGGTCGAGCCGGGACAGCTCCTTCGGCCGGATCGGCTGCGGCACATAGGCGACGTCGGGGATCACCCGGACGCGGTTGCGGATGTAGAGCGCCCGCGCCTGTTTCGGGATGTCGGAGGCCGGGAAGTGGTGGTGCAGGAAACTGCCGAGTTCGGGGACCCGGCTCTCCGCGATGACCACACCCGCATCGTCGTCGAGGAAGCGATAGACCATCACCCGGTCGAACCCGGTGACCTCACGGAACGACGTCGCCGCCCGTTCACACAGCGTCTTGAGGTCGGCGGCCCGCTCCAGCGCGCTCCCGGCACGGTCGAGCCAGCCGAGCAGGCTGGCGGCATCGGTCCATTGGGCGGCCTGCGGCTCGAGCTGCACCAGCCATTGGCCGTCCTGGAAGCGGGCGGTGGCATCCATCGCCGCGTGCAGGCCCTCGACCCGGCCGATCACGACGGTCTCGTCCTGCGGCGCGTCGACAAGGAGAGCGGCATGGGTCGCGCCGAGAAGTTCCGACAGCGTCCGGCCGGTCCATTCCGTGGCCAGCAGGCCCTCGATGTCGCCGGCGCCGCCGACCACCCTCTGGTCTTCGGCGCCCGCGATCAGCAGGAGCCCGTGCGGCTGGATCGCCCCCGGGACATGGATCGGCTCTCGGTCGCAGACGGTCAGATCTGGGCCGAGATCCGAGACGTCACCGTCCTGGCGAGGATCCAGGGCCGGATCGACCGTCCGGGGGGCACTCAGTTGCGTCATACGTCCATTCTGTAGCGTCTGTAGGCCGTCGGAAACCTGAACGGCCAGCCTCCCGCATCCCCCGAACCGCGTGTCCGAAAGACAATCCTTCTTGGGCGGCCGAGTAGGAGCCGATTCGCCGACCCCCATCCCGACGTGTGGAGACACGATGCGGGAGGAAATCTGCTGCCCGTCGAAGGTGGGGCGAGGATTTATTTAGTGACTCTACGCAGCTTTGCCATATCGACGCCACACATAGTTTGCCGGTCTTATATGTGTACTTTCATACAAACAGAATTGTGTTGATCGAAGCTCGGCTGTACTGACGGGAGCGACTGTCCCGGATCGATTCCGCTCACGCTCCCATGAGCACCGACACATGGGCGGCGACCGAATCCCCGAGCCCCTTGAGGTCGTACCCGCCCTCCAGCAGCGACACGATCCTGCCGTCGCAGGTGCGGTCGGCGATCTCCATCACCTGGGCCGTGGCCCAGGCGAAATCCTCGGCCTCCAGCATCAGGTTGGCCAGCGGGTCGCGCCAATGGGCGTCGAACCCGGCGGAGATGACGATGAGGTCGGGTTTGAACGCCTCGAGACGGGTGAGGATGCGGCTTCGCATCGCCTCCTTGAAGGCGTCGCCATCGGCGAAGGGCTTGAGCGGCGCGTTGACGATGGTGCCGTGCTCGCCCTCCTCGGACACCGCGCCGCTGCCGGGATAGAGCGGCATCTGGTGTGTGGAGCAGAACAGCACCGACGGGTCCGACCAGACGATGTCCTGCGTGCCGTTGCCGTGATGCACGTCCCAATCGACGATGGCCACGCGCTCCGCCCCGTGGATTTTCCTGGCGTGAAGGGCGGCGATCGCCGCGTTGTTGAACACGCAGAAGCCCATCGCCTTGGTGCGTTCCGCGTGATGCCCCGGCGGCCGCATGGCCGAGAAGGCGTTGCGGGCCGCCCCCGTCATCACGAGGTCGACACCCTGCACCGCCGCACCGACACCGCGCAGGACGCAATCCATGGTGCCGGGCGAGAGCACCGTATCGGAATCGAGATGGGCAAGCCCCTCGCTCGGTACCGAGCGGAGGATGGCGCGGACCCATTCCTCGGGATGGGCGAGGAACACCGATTCGAGGGCGGCGGCGTCCGGCGAGCGACGGTCGAGGCCGGAGAAGTCCGCCGTCCCGAGGGCCTCCCGGACCGCCTTCATGCGCTCCGGCCGCTCGGGATGTCCGTGCGGCGTGCGATGCTCCAGCGAAGCCGCATGATGGAACAGGACGGTCATGGACATCTCCCCTCGTCAATCTGGCATTGGGTATACCAGCTTGAACGAGGGATGACAGGAGCGGGGATCAGGCTCGCAGGCGCCGGAGGGCCTCGGCGTGGAGGCCGGCATTGGCCGCGGCCACGATCCGTCCGTCGAAGGCGGGCGTCAGGGGGCGACCGTCCCAGTCTGTCATCACGCCGCCCGCCCCTTCCACCACCGGCACGAGGGCCATGACGTCGTAGACCTGGAGCCCGGCTTCCACCACGAGATCGCAATGACCGCTGGCGAGGAGGCCGTAGGCGTAGCAATCGCCGCCGAAGCGGCGCAGGCCCACCGCTCCGCTGAGCCGTGCGAAGGCCTCCGCATCCGCGCCCACGAAGATGTCCGGGGAGGTGGCGAACAGGCGGGCCTCGTGAAGGTGCCTGTCGCTCGTCCGGGCGGGCAGAGCGCCGAACCACGCCGCGTCGCCGGTGCCGCACCAGCGTTCCCCGAGCGCCGGCATGTCGATGACGCCGACGATGGGCCGCCCCTCCGAGACCAGGGCGATGAGCGTGCCGAAGAGCGGCATGCCGGTGATGAAGCTCTTGGTCCCGTCGATCGGGTCGATCACCCAGGTGAGCGGCCGCTCGAAGTCCCCGCCCTCCTCCTCGCCGAGGATGCCGTGGTCGGGATAGACGCTGCGGATTTCGGCGCGCAGCAGGGATTCGATGGCGCGGTCGGCGGCGGTGACCGGGCTCGCATCGGCCTTGGCTTCCACCGGCAGTTCGGTGCGGAAATAGTGCCGGGCGAGGGGGGCGGCGAAATCGGCGAGGCGATGGGCGAAGGCGAGGACATCCACCTTCGTCGCCCCGTCCCCGGACGGGATCGCCAATGCGTCCACGCCCATCACAGGCGCCTCAGCCAGAGCGGCCAGTCGGGGTGATGGAACAGGGTGCGGGCCCGCATGTGCTTCCAGGTTCCGTATTTGTAATAGTCGAAATCGAGGGTGGAGACGGCCTCCTGGATCATCGCCCAGGTCGCCCATTTGAGATCGCCCAGCGCCTTCAGCACCGCGACCCGCGCGTCGATCTCAGGGGTCCAGCGGCCGAAATAGGCCTCGATCATCTCGCGCTCGATGATGTCGGGGAACGCCATCTCGTCGAACCAGAGGGCGAGCTCGTAGGCGCGCTCGTTGTTGGAGGCGTATTCGAAGTCGACCAGCAGGACCGTGTCGGACGCGTCAATCATGAAGTTGCCGGCCAGCGTATCGTTCATGCACGGCACGAGATCGAGGCCGGAGGCCGTCATGGCCGCCTTCGCCTCGGCCACGCAGCGCATCAGATGGGCCTGGTCGGCGGGGAGCCGGCCGCCCACCTCCGCCACCTGCTCCACATGCTCCTCGATCATCGCGAAGATCGTCTTCGTCAGCCCGAGCGGCGGGGAATCGTTGAAGGCCTTCAAAGCCTTCACGGCGTTATGGCGGACGGCGGGGCGCAGGAAGTCGAGGTTCGAGGAGGCGCGGTAGCCCTCGACGAAGGCGAAGATCTCGACGCCGGCCTCGGGCAGGTAGTCGATCACCTCGACGCCGTAGCCGCAGGCATGGGCGCGGCGGCTGGCTTCGTTGGCGTGGTCGCGGGTGATGAACATTTCGGTGCCGCGACCGGGCATCTTCACGAAGACATCCCGCGCGTCCCCGATGGCGACGTGCCAGTTGGTGTTGCTGATGCCACCCGCCACCGGCCGGTAGCGCATCGGCCGGCCCTGCCAGGAGGCGATGCCGGCGAGCACGCCCTCCAGGGCGCGCTCGCCCTCGCTGATGCCGTCGCCCAAGCCTGTCCAGCTCATCGCCGTTCGCTGCCTTCCGTTTCGAATGTCCGTGTCACAGCTGGCGCAGCCAGCTTTCGAAATCGCGTGCGCCCATGGTCGTGCGCGCATGCAGGAGCCGCCAGGTTCCGTATTTGTAGAACTCGATTCCGCTGCGCGCCGAGGTGACCGCACGGGTGACGCCCCAGAGGCCGCCCATCACGTCGTCGACCGCGCCGTAGAGGCGGCAGCGGTTGTAGAGGCGCTCGTCGAACCGGCCGGCATAATGCTCCACCGCCTCGCGCCGCTCGGGTTCGAAGGCGCAGGCCTCGTTGAGGAGGGCGCCGACGTCGAACCAGGGGTCGTTGTCGCCGGCGAGGTCGAAATCGACGAGACGGATCTCGCCCTCCCCGATCATGACGTTCGAGGCGATGCCGTCATTGTGGCAGAAGGCGAGGTCGATCCCCGACGCATGGATGGCCTCGCGCACGAGCGCCATCGTCGCCACCAGCCGGTCGGTCCCGTCGGGAAGCGGCGCGTCGGCGGCGCGGGCTTCGGCCGCGAGGCTCTCGATCCGCCCGAAGGGGCAGAATCGATGGCCGAGCTGGCCGTCACCATGGAGCCGCTTCTTGGCGTCCAGCACCTTGGCCAGGACCGCCCCGTCCTGAAGGTCGCCGACGCGGGCATAGCGCCAGGGCTCGGGCAGGTAGGCGAGGCCGAGCGCCCCGTCCACCTCGTGGACCACCTCCGGGGCGATTCCGAGATGTGCGGCCTTGCGGGCCGCCTGCCCGGCCACGGGCGTCACGTCGCCCACCATGTCGGCGTGGCGGAGCTTGAGGAAGACCGGCTCACCCTCGCGGAACGTGACCAGGACGCAATCCGATGCCACGGCCCGGTGGGTCGGGGACGCCACCGGCGCTGCGGCCAGCCCATAGCGAGGCTGGCGCGCGATCCAGTCCGGCCGCGTGGCGATGACGGCCTCCACGCGGTGGTCGAAGGCGGTACCGGCCTCGCCGTAGGCTATCATCGCTCCCCTCCGAACGCGTCGTTCGGCCGCCTGACGAGCAAGGCCCGTTCCGGAGATCCGCCGGCGCGGCACAGGCGCCATGCGGCGCGCAAGGCCACCGAAAGCCCGGCTTCGAGATCGGCCGGCCGCGTCAGCTCGGCCTCGTTATGCGCGATGCCCCCGACGCTGGGGACGAAGACGATGCCGGTGGGGCATTGGCCGAGCAGGCTGATCGCGTCGTGGCCGGCCACGGTATCCATGCGCAGCGACCGCAGGGAGGTCTCCTCGGCACAGGCGGCGACGAGATCGCACACGGCCTCCGGCAGGCTGCGGATCGGCCGCAGCGTCCGGCCGGGGATCGCCGCGACGACGCCTGCGCGCTCCGCCGCTTCCGTGATCGCCGCCTCCGCCATGAGGGCCGCATCGGTGAGGAGGGCATTGTCGGCCGAGCGCAGTTCCACGCTCAGTTCCACCCGCGCGGGCACCACGTTGGGGGAATTGGGCTCCACCAGGATGCGGCCGACGGAGGAATGGAAGCGGCCGGGCCAGCGCTCGGCGATCTCCCTCACCTCGGCGATGAGATAGGCGGCGGCGAGCAGCGCGTCGCGCCGGCGCGGCATCGGGGTCGGGCCGGTATGGGCCTGCTCGCCGGTGAAGACCACGTCGATCTTGGCCGCCCCCCAGTTGCGGGTGACGATGCCGATGCTCGCCTTGGCCTTCTCCAGGACGAGGCCCTGCTCCACGTGGAGTTCGAGATAGCAGGCCGGGAGCGGCGGCGGCCGGTCCGTGCCGAGGAACCCGATCCCGTCCAGGGCCTCCCGAAGGGTGATCCCGGCATCGTCGCGGCTGGACAAGGCCTCCTCGATCCGGCGCGCGCCCGCATAGGCGCCGCTTCCGAGCAGGCTCGGCCGGAAGCGCGCGCCCTCCTCGCCGGTCCAGTTCACCGCGCAGAAATCTGCCCCGAAGGTCTCGCCCGCCCGCCGCGCCCGCATCAGGGCGGCGCCGATGCCGGCGGCCGCCGCCACGCCGTAGGTCCCGTCGAAGCGGCCGGCCTTCGGCTGGCTGTCGAGATGGGAGCCCATCATCACCAGGGGGGCGCCCGGACCGTCGGTGAGAGGAAAGACGGCGAATTGGTTGCCGACCCCGTCGACGAGGATGTCGGCCCCCGCCTCTCGGGCGGCCTCGGCGAAGAGTCGACGGGCCTGCCCGTCCTCGGCCGAGGCGCAGAGCCGGGTGATGCCGCCGCCCGGCGTCGCCCCGCAGGCGGAGATCTCCGCGAAGAGCGCGTGGAACGCGCGCGCCGTCGCTGCCGCGTCAGGAGCTGATGAGATCGATGTCATGCTGGGTGAAATGATCCAGGAACGGCTGTGGCGGCGGCCGGTCGGTGACGAGGGTGAGCCGTTCCGAGAGGCCGAAGGTGCAGAGGTTCGCCTGACGCCCGAACTTGCGGGAATCGGCCAGAAGCACGCTCTGGCGCGCCTGGCCCCGCAGCACCTTCCGCAGGGCGGATTCGTGCTCCTCGTAATCCATCCAGCCATGGGTGAGGTCGCAGGCCGCGATACCCATGAAGGCGAGGTCGAAATAGAAGCGCTGCGCGTAGGCCACCGTCTCGTAGCCCACCAGGGCGTTGTCCCGCGCCCGCAGCATCCCCGGCGTCAGGTTCACCCGCGCGGGGCCGCTGCCGAGATGGAGCGCCACGTCGATGGAATTCGTCGTCACCGTGAGGTTGCGGCCGCTGAGGCGGCGGGCGAAGGCGAGCGTCGTGGTGCCGGTATCGATGAAGATCGACATCCCGTCGCGGATCAGCCCCTCGGCATTGGCCGCCACCTTCGCCTTCTCGCGCGGGTTGGTCTTGCCCCGCTCCTGGAGCGGCCGGTCCTGGTCCAGGCGGGGTGGCACCGCGCCCCCGTGGATCCGCCGCAGGACGCCGCGCTCCTCCAGCACCTTGAGGTCGCGCCGGATGGTCTCCTCGGAGACCCGCAGATAAGCGGCCACGTCGGAGACGCCGACCCGCCCCGTCCCGTTCAGACGGGACAGGATCTCCTGGTAGCGGTGGTCGGTCAGCATCGGCGTCGGCGTCTCCCCAATCCGCGAAAGAGTAGCGATTTTGGTGAGCCGAGGCCGCAGGAAAACACGTGTCCCACAGGGTGTTTCCCACGGAGATTGCAATCGCGTCGCTCGTGCCGGGGGAAGCCGCCAGCGCTACCCGTTTCCGGAACCCTCCGGCGATCGGGAGCCGCGCCGGAGCCGGATGGGCGGGATCGGGCAGATCCAACGCGTCGGCCTGTCCTGTCCGATTGATCATGCCGCCAGAATCACGCTGCCTGAGCCGAGATGACGAGGGATGCCGGTGTCGCTTTCCATGACGACACGTGACGGCCGGACCTCAGCGGAAAGGTCCCCGGCGCAGGTCGCCTGTCAATCTGATTCTGACCGAAATGTGGGATTTATGAGTATTTGCCTGAATTTTCCGCCTTATGCCATCTGTGGGATCACACATGCCCGTTTCCGTGCCCGGTTTGTCCGTCCGGCTCCCGCAGGTCCGCTGCGTCAGGCTTCTTGAGCCTGCTTCTTCTGGTTGAATATCAATCGTTTAGCGTCGAGAACACAATCTGCCGGTGTCGTGCAAAGAATTCGGGTGAGAAATGGAACTTTTCTCGAGTGCGCTCCCCGTTGTGGCACTGGCCTTGCGGAACCCTCCCAATCTCACAATTCTCCGCGCCTGGGCTCCTCCGACGAGCACGAGACCCGAAAGGCGCGGGGAACAGCAGCAGGGGGACGTTCGACGATGCCGAGAGACGCGACAGAGAAACCCGCGAGCGCCGCCGTCGCGCGCTCCGCTCGCCGCACCGGGCTTCCGGTTCTCCTGGGCGGTGCGTTCCTCGCCGCGGGCATGCTGTCCGCCGAGGCTCAGACCGCCTCGCCCGTCGGCGAGCTCAACGCCCAGACGCAGCCGCGCACCGACCGGGACATCGCCTCGAAACCCGCCGATCCCGTGCGCACCGGGCCGCTTGCGCCCTGGGCCACCGACATGGCGGCGCGGGGACTGACCTTCGACGTCAACATCTACGATTTCTACCAGGCCAATCCGAGCGCCGGCCTGCGCACGGGCGAGCAATCGAACGCCGCCTATTTCGTGCTCAGCATGACGGCCGACATGCAGAAGCTCGCCGGCATCGCCGGAGGCTCGATCAACTTCACCCAGACCTTCTTCGGCCTCGTGCGCAACCTCAACATGGCCGGCGACATCGGCGACACCACGGTGGGCTACCAGCCGCCCTACACGCCCAACAGCACCCGCCTCTCGCTGCTGACCTATCAGCAGAAGCTCCTCGACGACCGCCTCGTGGTGGAGGTCGGCCGCACGCATCCCGACCGCTATTACGGCCTGCCGCCGTGCAACTCGATCAATTCCTGCTTCCAGGACATGTTCTACTTCAATGCCGGCTTCACCTCGCCGCTCTTCGGCGTCTGGGGCGCCAACATCGCCTATAAGCTCTCGCCGACGACTTACATCCAGGCCGGCGCTTTCAGCGTGAACCCCAACACCAACGTCCTGTCGGGCTACGATTTCGGCTACGAGCGCCTGTCCGGCGCCGTCGTGATGACCGAGATCGGCCGCAAGACCGACTACACGATGGAGGCCTATCCCGGCCGCGTCTCGCTCACCGGCTTCTACAACACCGCCGACCACGACGATAACTTCAAGACCATCGCCGGCACGTCGAAGGGCCTCAATCCGGGCACTCCATCGTTGCAGAAATCCGGCACGTCGGGCGTCGTCCTCACCGGCACGCAGACCCTGTGGCGGGCCGATGGCGGGCGTGACGCGAGCAACCCGCATCCCACCGCGATCTCGGCCTATACCGGCACCGGCTACGCCTTCGATCCGACGATCCCGATCCGCTTCAACTCCTTCGCCGGCCTGCTGCTGTCGGCGCCCGACCAGGGCCGTCCCAACGACACCTACGGCATCAAGGCCAACTGGCAGCGGCTGAACCAGAACTATGCCGACTTCCTGTCGGATGCGAACTTCATCTCGGGCGGCACCGGCGAGCCCTATTCGCGCGACAAGTTCGTGTTCGAGGTCAACGCCCATTTCGATCTCGGCGCGGGCGTCGTCCTCGAGCCGGTGGTCCAGTACGTCGTCAACCCGAATTCCTTCTACAACCCCTATACGGCCCGCCGCGCCAAGGACGGGTTCTACGGCGGCTTCACCCTCGTCGTTCCCCTCGGCACGCTGCTGGGCCTGGCGCCGGGCTGATTCATCCGTCCGAGACGCGGCACCGCGTCTCGCGACCGACGACAGGGCTACGGATCCGCCGCCGGTCTCGCAGATCGGCGGCGGATCCGTTCTCGTTTCGGGGCGGCTGCGCGCCGGAAGAAGGCAGGCGGGTCCGGGGCGGGTTGAACCACCGATCCCGTCGCGGCAGAAGGTCGGCATTGCGCGCATCGCGTCGTTCGGACGTCAGGTCCCGTCATGCTCGAAACGAACACGTCCCCGCCCGCGCCCGGCGCCGCAAACAGGACGGAACTGGTCTACGAGGTTCTCAAGGCCGACCTCGTCGAGGCGGGTCGCACGACGTTCCGGGCCCAGATGAGACGACCGCGCCTGCGCCTGTTCCTGATCGGCTGCGCGGCCATGATGGTGGTCTTCGGTTTCGCCCAGAACGACGTCGTCGGCTTCGTCAGCTGGGTCATCATCGTCTGCCTCGTCGCGCTCCTCCTGCCGCACGCGATCACCAGGGTACTGATCCCCTGGCAGGCCGGCATGACGGTGAGGCGGGACGAGCGGTTCCGGCATCCCTGGCGCGCGATCATCGCGCCGGAGGCCTTCACCATCGCCACCTCGCAGGGGGAGACGCGCTATCTCTGGAGCGCGTTCACCTCCCGCCTGTCCTCCCCGGACATGACGCTTCTCATGCTGGGAACGCGGGTGTTCGTGCCGATCCCCGGCCGGGTCCTCTCCCCCGACGATCTGGCGGCGATCGACGCCCATATGGCGGCATCGCGGCCGGCCCCCGCCGCCGCGTCGCCGGCCTGATCCGGGGGAGCCCGACCGCGGTCCGCGCCGTCGCCGAGACGGCCGGGATCGCACCGGGGATCCTGCGCAAAACAGCGTATGGCGCATCGGCCCCGCCCCCGGCATCGAGGGTGCACATCCCCAAGGAACCCGCCATGCCCGCCGTCGACGCCCTCTACCGCTATCCGATCAAGGGTCTGTCGGCCGAGGCCCTGACACGCCTGAGCGTCACCCCGCAGGACGGGCTCGCCCATGACCGGGAATACGCCCTGGCGCTGGGGACCACCCGGTTCGATCCGGAGAAGCCGGAGCCCCTGGACAAGGGCTTCTTCCTGATGCTGCGCAACAACACGGCGCTGGCGGCCCTTTCGACGCGGCTCGACCCCGAAAGCCATCGCCTGACGATCCGGCGCGACGGGGAGGAGGTGTTCGCCGCCGACTTGTCCACCGAGGCCGGGCGTGCCGGGACGGAGGCGTTCTTCGCCGATTACCTCGGTGAGGAGACTCGCGGGCGACCCCGCCTCGTGCGGAGTGAGAACCACAAGTTCACCGATGCCAGCGTGCTCTCACCGGTGATGATGCGCGCGATCTCGGTGGTGAACCTCGCCTCGGTGAGGGCGCTGTCCGAGGCGACGGGGCGGGAACTCGATCCCCTGCGCTTCCGCGCCAACATCCATCTCGACGGGCTGGAGCCGTGGCAGGAGCTCGATTGGGTGGGGCGCGCGCTCAACATCGGCCCGGTGCGCCTGCGCGGCCTCGCCCGCACGCCGCGCTGCGGCGCCGTCAACGTCAACCCGAAGACCGCCGAGCGCGACGCGAACCTGCCGAAAGCCATCATGAAGCATTTCGGGCATGTGGACCTTGGGATCTATCTCGAGGTCGTCGAGGGCGGCACGATCGCCACGGCGGATGGTGTCACCCTCGGCTGAGGGAGGTCCAATCCCCGGCCTACGAGACTCACACATGCCGCGGACCACGCGGGTCGCCTCTCCTTCCAGGAGAGGGAGCCCGTCGCGCCTCATGTCGAACCCTGTTGATAGAGAGAAAACCCGTCGAGCAGATGTGTGGATCCAAGAGCTCGCCGAAGGGGGCTCCGCCAGCCTCCGTAAGCTGAGGGTCGCCCAACCACCCCCACCTCCAACTCCTCCCCACAAGGGGGAGGAGGGCCTCGGGTCAGGCACGCTCCGTCCTCAGCTTGGCCTCACCAGGCTCGGCGCCTTGCGGTAGCCGGTGGCCGCCTCGTAGGCATAGGCGTAGCCGAGGAGGTCGGCCTCGCTCCACATCCGGCCCACGAAGATCAGGTTGAACGGCGAGCCGCTGGCATAGGCCCCGGCCGGCAGCGTCACGCCGGGCAGGCCGGCGATGTTGATCTCGCAGACCGTGGTCTCGTTGATGGCGAGGCCGCCATGCAGGGGCGGCAGTTCATCGCGCATCTGCGGGAAGACGAGCCCGTCGAGCCCATTCTCGTCCATGACCCGGTTGAAGATGTCGAGATAAGCCTCTCTGAGGGCGAGGAAGTCCGATAGATCGGGCGGCCGCGTCGGGTCGGCCAGGATCGCCTCGAAGACCGGATATTGGTGCAGGTAGCGCAGCACGCCCTTGGGGCCGAACGCATCCTCCTCTGCCGTCGCCTCGGCGAAGGACGCGACGCTCCGCAGCGCGGCGCTCCCCCCGAGGCGCTGCAGGTAGAGATGCAGGTCGTAGGGCACGGATTCCATGCCGCGGGCATCGAAATAGTTCAGGCCCTCGGTGGGCTCGGCGAGGGCCGCGAAGCCCGTGCCGGCGAAGGGATCGGCGATCAGGGTCGCGCCGCAGGCGGCGATCTCGCCCTGCGCCCGCGCGTAGAGGTCAGTCGCCTCCGCCGAGAGCGGCAGGTCGCGCCAGCCGGGTCCGAACAGGCCGAGGCGCTTGCCCTGCAGCCCGTTCCTGTCGAGCTTCGAGGTGTAGCCGCCCTTGGGCCGCTTGCCGATGCCGGCCACGGTCTTGGGGTCGGCGGCGGTGTAGCCGGCCAGCACGTCGAGGGTCAGCGCCGCGTCGCGCACGCAGCGGGCGATGGGGCCGACCACGTCGCGGGTGCTGCCGGCCAGGGGCACCACCCCGGCATTGGGGACGAGGGCGAAGGTCGGCTTGATGCCGACCAGTCCCTGCGCCGAGGCCGGGTTCTGGATCGAGCCGCCGGTCTCCTCGGCGAGGCCGAGCACCGCGAGGCTGGCGCCCACCGCCGTGGCCGTGCCGGCGCTGCTGCCGCCGGGCAGGCAATCGGGCGCCGCCGAATTCAGGGTCGGTCCGGCCCAGCTGTCGTTGGCGTGGCTGCCGGTGGCGCTGAGGACGGGGACGTTGGTCTTGCCGAGCATGACGCAGCCGGCCGCCCGCATCCGCGCCACGACGGGCGAGTCGGTCTCGGGGATCAGGTCGACGCCGCCGGCCTTGGCGCTGAGGAAGCGCCAGCCCGCCGTGGTCGGCAGCCCGGCCATGTCCATCGGGTCCTTGATCACCACCGGCACGCCGGCCAGCGGTCCCAGCGCCTCGCCGGCGGCGCGGCGCGCGTCGATGGCGCGGGCGTCGTCCAGCGCCTGCGGGTTCATGACGATGATGGCGTTGTAATGCGGGTTGTAGGCGGCGATCCGGTCGAGGAAGGCCAGCGTCAGCGCCTCCGAGGTGACCCCGCTGGCGAAAGCGTCGGCCACGTCGGCCAGGGTCATCTCGACGATGTCGAGGTCGGGGCTTGGTGTCGGGGCGGCGGCCATCGCGCAATGTCTCCTTGGTTGGAATGGATGGAAGGACTGTACGGGATGAGGCCGGCGGCCTCACTCCATGCCGACGAATTCCTCGATCATCGCCCGGTCGCGGGCGATCTCGGGCGGGATCTCACGGGTGACGACGCCCTTCTGCAGGATCAGCACCCGCTCGGAGAGGCCGGCGATGAAGGTGAGGTTCTGCTCGACGAGCAGGATCGTCAGGCCGCGCGCCCGGCCGATCGCCTGCAGCGTCTCGATGATCTCCTCGATGATCGAGGGCTGGATGCCCTCCGTCGGCTCGTCGAGGAGGAGGATGCGGGGATTGCCGCACAGGCAGCGCGCCAGCGCCAGCAATTGCTGCTCGCCGCCCGAGAGTGCCCCGCCCGGCCGGTCGAGATAGGCCTTCAGCCGGGGGAAGACGCTGAGGCTATCCGCGATGGTCTCGTCCTCGTCCCTGTCGGAGAGAAGACAGCCCATGCGCAGGTTCTCGCGCACGCTCAAGGTCGCGAAGATCTCCCGCCCTTGCGGCACGAAACCCATGCCGAGCCGCGCCCGCGCCGTGGGCGAGCGCCGGGCAATGTCCTCGTCCCCAAGGCGGATGCGGCCGGCGGTGACGGGGAGGTAGCCCATCAGGGTGCGCAGCAGGGTCGTCTTGCCCATGCCGTTATGGCCGAGGATGCCCACGAATTCGCCCTCCCCCACGGTCAGCGAGACGCCGCCGAGGATCGGGATGCGGCCGTAGCCGGAATGCAGGCCCTCGACGGACAGGAGGGCGGGCCGTGCCGCCATGGCGTTGGCGTCCGGGCTGGAGGAGAGCGGCAGCGTTTCGATCGCGTTCATGGCGCGGCTCATGCGGCCTGCTTGCCGAGATAGACGTCGCGGACGCGCTGGTCGGCGAGCACCCGTTCCACGCTGTCTTCCATCAGGATGCGGCCCTGGTTGAAGACGGTGACGGTCCTGGCGATCATCCGGATGAAGGGCATGTCGTGCTCCACCACGATGAGGGCATGGGTGCGGTTGATCTCGCGGATGAGCTCGGCGGTGCGGTGGACCTCGTCATGGGTCATGCCGGCGGCGGGCTCGTCGAGGAGGATCAGCTCCGGTTCCTGGGCCAGCACGGTGGCGATCTCGACCCATTGGCGCTGGCCGTGGGCGAGCTGGCCGACATTGCGTTCGGCGATGGCCGTGAGCTGGAGCCGGGTCAGGGTCTCGTCGACGATGGACCGCGTCCGGGCGATGGACTTGCGCCGCCCGGCCGCCACGAACACGTTCTCGCGCACCGACAGGCCGTTGAAGACGTTGGGCACCTGGGTCTTGATGCCGACCCCGAGCCTCGCGATCCGGTGCGGCTCGGCCCCGGTGATGTCCGTGTCGCGGAAGCGGATGCGGCCCTCGGTGGGCGTCAACTGCCCGGTGAGCATCTTGAAGAAGGTGCTCTTGCCCGCGCCGTTGGGGCCGATGAGGCAGCGCAGCTCCACCTCGCCGAGGGTGAAGTCGACATTGCCCACCGCCGTCACCCCGCCGAAGCGCATGGTGACGCCCTTGGCCTCGACGAGCGGGCGAAGCGGCGGGCGGACCGGGGAAGCCGGCGCCGCCGCTGTCGTGGTGATGCTCATGGCCGGACCTCCCCTGCCAGCGCCTCGCGGGCGGGATCGGCGGGTTTGCCCGCCTTCGCCTCGACGATTTTGGCCTTGAAGAGCTTGGCGGGGAGTTCGGGAAGGCGCATCAGCAGGGTCCTCACCACCGGCAGGAGTCCCTGCGGGATCAGCAGGACGAACGCCACCAGGACGATGCCGAGGCCGAGATTGGAATCGACGACGTTCTGCGAGCCGGCCTCGATGATGAGCCACTGGATCAGCACCGCGCCGAGCATCGGGCCGACGAGGGTGCCGAGGCCGCCCACCAGCACGAAGATGATCACCTGCGCCGACATCGACAGGCCGAACACGGTGGGGCTGATGAAGCCGCCCCAATTGGCATAGAGGCAGCCCGCGAGCCCGGCGACGGCGCCCGAGATCATGAAGGCGAGGAGCTTGTACAGGCGCGGATCGTAGCCGATGAGCTGCGCCCTGGTCTCGTTCTCGCGGATCGCCACCACGACGCGGCCGAAGCGGCTGGCCAGCACCCAGCGCAACAACGCGTAGACCAGGATCAGGGCGCCCATGGCGGCGTACCAGACGCCGTCATTGTCGAGCGGGTTGCCCGCGTCGCCGAGCTTGTTCAGCGCCGGGATCGCCGGGATGCCGTTGAACCCGCCGAGTTCCGCCTCGCCGATCCGGTACTGGCTGCCGGAGGTGGTGTTCACGAGCTGGAACAGGATCACCGAGACGGTGAGCGTGATGACGCCGATATAGGCGTCCGAGATCCGGCCGTAGAACATGAAGTAGCCGAGCAGCCCCGCGAACAGGGTCGGCACCAGGATGGCGATGAGGATCGGCAGTGTGCTGTCGCCCATGTTGATGACGGAGACGGCGTAGGCGTAGCCCCCGAGCCCGAGGAAGGCGGCCTGCCCGAAGGACATCACCCCGCCATAGCCCCAGATGAAGCCCTGGCTCAGGGCGAACATGGCGAGTGCTGCAAAGCCCGTGGCCTGGACGAGGCCGAACGTGTCGAGGGCGTGCGGCGCCCCGAACAGGATGCCGAGCATGACGCCGAGGGTGACGAGGAACCCCATGGCGGAGCGGCGGGCGACGGGATTCATAGGCTGCGCCTCAGGTAGCGGCCGGTGATGCCCTGCGGCAGCACGCGGATCAGCAGGATCGCGGCGACGAGGAGGGCGACGTCGCCGATGACGGGCGTGGTCCTGAACGAGACCAGTTCGTTGATGACGCCGAACACCGACGAGGCGAGGCCCGTGCCCGTGACGATGGCCGGCCCGCCGCCGAGCACGGTGATGAAGGCGCGGGAAATGTAGGCCGCCCCCATGGACGGGGAGACGCCGGAGATCGGCGCGAGCACGCCGCCGGCCAGCCCCGCGAGGGCCGCGCCGAGGCCGAACGTCGCCATGTAGATGCGGTCGGGCGACACGCCCATGGCTGCGGCCATGCGCGGGTTCTGCATGGTGGCGCGCAGGATCAGCCCGAACTTCGTCATGCGCAGCAGGAGGAACATGCCCGTCAGCACGGCGAGCGCCGTGGCGACGATGACGAGGCTGTAGAGGCTGGCGCCGTAGCGGCCGATCTCGAAGCTCCCGACCGGCGTCGAGACGCCCCGCACGACGTTGCCGTAGAGCGTGGTGATGAGGCCGATCAGCCCGAGGCTGATGCCCCAGGTCGCCAGCATCGTGTCCATCATCCGCCCGTAGAGGAAGCGGATGACGGTGCGTTCGAGGATCAGCCCCACCGCCCCCACCACCAGGGGCGGCAGGACCAGCATGGCGATCCAGATGTTCACCCCGGCACCGTTCGCCATCACGGCGGTGTAGGCGCCGAGCATCATGAACTCGCCATGCGCCAGGTTGATGATGCGCATCATGCCGTAGATCACCCCCAGACCGAGGGTGATCAGGACCAGGGTGGCGATGCCGGTGAGGACGTTGAAGGTCAGGAGCCCCGCGAGATCCATGAAGAGGCGCCTCAGCCCTTCAGGTCGGGCGTGAACTGCTTGTTCATGCGCGGGTTCTTCACGAGGTCGCAGGCGCCGCCGGTATCGGCCGGGAACGAATCCGGGAAGGTCGCCAGCTGCTCCCATTTCCGGTCCTTGGGCCGGGCGAGATAGGTGTTGCGGATGGTGTGGTGGGTGCCCGGATCCATCGTCACCTTGCCCGTGGGCGAGTCGATGCTGATGCCGCTCTCCAGCGCCGCCACGACGGCGTCGCGCTCGATCGAGCCGGCCTTCTTCACCCCCTCCGCCCAGAACATGATGCCTTCGTAGGTGGCGGTGTCGAGCTCGCTCAGATCGGTGACGTCGGCGCCGAACTTGGCCTGCATGCCGGCGACGAAGGCCTTGCTCGCGGGCGTGTCGAGGTCGTTGTACCAGCCGTAGCAGGTGAGGATGCCGTTGGTGGTGGAGGTGTCCATGGTGGTCAGCTCGTCGCCGAGGCCGAACACGCTGGCGCCCATGGGGATCTTGCCCTTCATGCCGGCGGCGTCCCACTGCCGGTAGAAGCCCGAATGGTTGGCGCCGACGAGGGCGGAGAGGACGATCTCCGGCTGGGCCTGCTGGATGCGGCTGATGGCGGAGGAGAAGTTCGTGACGTCGAGGGGGAAGAAGTCGGTGCCGGCCACGGAGCCGCCGCCATCCTTCATGAACTTCGTCATCCAGCTCGCGGTGATGTGGCCGTAATTGTAGTCCGCGGCGACGATGTAGGCCTTCTTGCCCCAGTTCTTGAGGGCGTAATCGACGATGTGGTTGACGGTCTGGGCCGGGGTCGAGCCGGTGCAGAAGACGTTGCGGTCGCAGACGCCGCCCTCGTACTGGGTGTTGTAGAAATAGAGGGTCTTGGAGCGGCCGAAGATCGGCCGGATCGCCTCGCGCGAGGCCGAGGTGATGCCGCCCTGGATGACGTCGACCTTGTCCTTCAGGGCGAGGGTCTGGGCGTATTGCGTATAGAGTTGCATGTTGGACTGGGTGTCGTAGGCGATCAGCTTGATCGGCCGTCCGAGCAGGCCGCCGGCCTTGTTGAGCAGTTCCACCGTGTATTCGGTGGTCTCGATCATCCGCTTGCCTTCGAGCCCGAGCGCCCCGGTCCCGTCGAGGAGGCTGCCGAGCTTGATCGGCTCCGCCGCGAGGCCGTTGCGCGCGAAGAACGGCATCGCCACCGCGCCGCCCGCCCCTGCCAAACCGAGCTTGAGCGCATGGCGACGGTTCATCGTGCCCTTGGTCATCGATATCACTCCGCTTCGTGCCGTCTGCACGGACGATCGCCGCCGGCCGCGCCGGAGTGACGTAACAAGATCGATGCCAACAAATCTCACATTACGGGCAAGGTCGGGCGAGCGCGCCGGATGCCTCCTCCATAGGCAGGGCGAGGACCGTTTCGCCTCGCCTCAAGGCACGAAAGCCACAGATCACGCACGTGCCGCATCGGCGCGGAGAGCGTCCCGCGTGGCCGGTCAGGCGGCGCGCACGGTGGCGAGGAACCGGGCCACCTCCGTGCCGAGATGGTCGGATTGCTGCGACAGCGCCGAGGCCGAGGCCAGGACCTGGCTCGCGGCGGCGCCGGTCTCCTCGGCCGCGTTCGCGACGCTGGCGACGTTGGCGGTGACCTGTCCCGTCCCCATGGCCGCCTGGGACACGTTGCGGACGATCTCCTGGGTGGCGGCGCCCTGTTGCTCCACGGCGGCGGCGATGGAGGTGGCCACGGTGCTGATCTCGCCGATCCGCGTGGTGATGGTTCCGATCGCCGAGACCGCCTGTCCCGTCGAGGCCTGGATGCGGCCGATCTGGTCGCCGATCTCCTGGGTCGCGCGGCTGGTCTGGCTGGCGAGCTGCTTCACCTCGGCGGCGACCACGGCGAAGCCCCTGCCCGATTCACCGGCCCGCGCCGCCTCGATGGTGGCGTTCAGCGCCAGCAGGTTGGTCTGCCCGGCGATCTCCGAAATGATCGACACCACGTCGCCGATCCGGCCCGCCGCCAGGCTGAGTTCCTCGACGAGGGAGGCGGTCCGTGCCGCCTCGTTCACCGCGAGGGTGGCGAGATTGGCCGATCCGTCGACCTGACGGCCGATTTCCTGGACCGAGGAGCCGAGCTGTTCGGCCGCCGCCGCCACGGTGTTGACGTTGGAGGCCGCCTCTTCCGCCGCCGCCGCCACAGTCAGGGATTGCGAGGCGGTGTGCGTGGCCGTCGCCGTCATCGCGCGCGCGGTCCCCTGGAGCTGGCTCGCCGCCGCCGCCACGGTGCCGACGATGCCGCCCACGGCCCGTTCGAAATCCCCCGCCAGCCTGTGCATGGCGGCCTGCCGCTGGGCTTCGGCGCCGGCGCGCGCGAGCACGGTCTCCTCCTCCAGGGCGCGCATCTCGATGAGGCGCGTCTTGAACACCTGCACCGCATCCGCGATCGTGCCGATCTCGGTCCCCTCCCCCTGGCGCGGGATCGCCACGGACAGGTCGCCCGAGGCCAGCGCCTGCATCGGCTCGACGACCGAGGCGATGCCACCGGTGACGCCGCGGATGATCCAGAACGCGAGCAAGGCCGACAGCACCAGGCCGCCGATGCCCGCGCCGAGGACGAGGGTCTCGGTGCGGTCGAAGGCCTGCCGGCTGGCGAGGCGGGACGTCTCCGCCACCTCGTTGTTGATGGCCACGAGCCGGTCCGCCAGGGAGGTGCACAGGCGCTGGAGTTCGGTGGACTTTCCCTGCAGCCGCTCGAGCCCATCCTCGTTCATCCCGCTGCGCGAGAGATCGAGGATCGCCTTGTTCTCCTTCTGGTAATCGAGCCAGGTCGTGGTGAGCGTGTCGTAGACGGCCTTCTCGCCGGGGGAGGTGGCCAGACTCGCATACTCGGCCAGGATGCGGGTGACCTTGCCCTGACGGTCGATGATCTCGGCATCGTAGCGCGTCTTCGAATCCGGATCGATCGCGCCGAGATGGCGATAGATGCTGATGGCGTAGCGCCCGATCCAGCCGGAGATCTCACCGGCCTTGGCGACGCTCGGCAGAGCGTCCGACTGCACGCTCACCAGATGTCCGTTGATCGTCCGGGTGGCGGTCAACGCCACGGCCCCCAAGCTCACGAGGAGCAGCGTCGTGATCGAGAAGGCGCCGATGAGGCGCGCGCGCAGGGAAAGGCGGCTCAGCATGAAAAGCGTTCCGGTGACGGGAAGCCATCTCTGGATGGTATCCGACCGGAAGGTGCGCAAAATATCTAAATAATTCTTAAAGCGGAGCGGAGGCCCTCTTCGAGATTTGTCGCCAAAACCCAGTGCACATGATCGCGCGTTGTGCGTTTTGACTATCATCGTGCAAGAATTGCCCGAATTTAGTCATGCGATCATGCATTTCTGACATGAGCGTTATGTGCGGGTAATGCGGTTACGGGCAAGATCGTCTTGCCGTTCGCTCACGCTTGCTGGGGCGGGAGGGAATCGCCGCCCTCCGTCGCCTCGGCCCTCGCCGCACGGTCCCGCTCGGCCCGCAACTCCTTCTCGGCCATGAGCCAGAACTCGATCTCGAACCCCATCGGCTGGTGATTGCGCTCCCAGAGTTCATAGGCGCGCCGGCGGATCTGATCGAATGTCGGCCCCGTGGCGCGGGCCGTCGCATCCCGCATCATCTGTGCCGTGCCTCGTGCTGATCCTGCCTCATCCGAACCCTGTTTCAGCATTCCCCGCCGGCCTCGTTTCGCGTCTGTCGCGTGTGATGTGGATGGGGCCATGGCATGGCCCCGGCGCCGGGACATTTACACATGGCAAGAGCGGGACCGATGTCGGGCCATTCCCCGCGACGGCTCCCGGATCGACAACGGTCCATCTCGAGCCAGGGCGCCTCGGCGCCGTTGTCGCACATGCAAGAGGCGGGCGCGCGCCCGCGGGAGGGAGATGGACCGTACGGGAGGGCTCTTTCCGCGCGTCCTCCACCCGGGCGGGTCGCAGGACGAGAACGGGCCGTCGGACGTGAAATCCCCCGCCCCCTTCGGCGACAGCGAGTGTGCTCGGAAGCACGTGATGGCGTGTGCGAGGTGGATCGATGCGTCCCGCGCCGCGCGGTCGATGATATGGCCTCGTTCCACGCGGGAGCAGGATCGGCTCCGTGCCGATCGTCCACCGTCGCCGATACGAGAGCATGTTCCACCTGATCTTCGATTTGCCCTGCCTGTACGTCATCACCAGGGTACTCTGGCCCCTGCCATGGCCGCTCGCCGTGAAGGCCGGCGTCGCCGTCCTCCTGCTCGTCGCGTCGCAGTACCATCTGTGGAGCCGCCTCTCGTCCGGCTCGGTCTTCGCGCCCGAGTTTCCCCGGCTGCTGATCGTGCTGTTCAACTGGGCCTTCGGGGCGATCGTCCTCCTGGCGGCGATGCAGCTGGCCCTCGACGTCGTGGCGCTGGCCTCCAAGGTCATGCCCGGCGGAGGCTGGGCGATCCCGGCCGGCTGGCGCTACGCCGAGGCGGCGCTGGCCATGCTCCTGTCGGCGGTGGCGGTGCAGCAGGCGGTGCGGGTGCCGCCGCTCAAGGACGTCACCGTCGAGATCGAGAACCTGCCGGCCGGTTTCGACGGCTTCACCCTGCTCCAGCTGACGGACCTGCATCTCAGCCGCCTGTTCCCGGCGGCCTGGGCGCGGGAGGTGGTGACGCGATCCAACGCGCTCGGCGTCGATCTCATCGTCATCACCGGCGACCTGATCGACGGGACCCTCGCATCGCGCCGCGCCGACGTCGAACCGTTGCGGGGTCTCCGTGCCCCGGACGGGGTCTGGGTGATCCCCGGCAACCACGAGTATTTCTTCGACTACGCGGGGTGGATGCGCCGCTATGCCGAGCTGGGCATGGGCGTGCTGGAGAACCGGCATACGGTCCTGAGGCGCGGTGCCGATGCGTTGGTCCTCGCGGGCGTGACCGACCTGTCGGCGTCGCATTCGGGCCGGCCGGTGCACGACCTCGACGCCGCTTTGGCCGGTGCCCCGCCCGATGCCCCCATCGTCCTCCTCGACCATCAGCCGAAGGATGCGGCGCGGGCGGCCGCCAAGGGGGTGGCCCTGCAGCTCTCCGGGCACACGCATGGCGGGATGATCCGGGGCCTCGACCGCCTGGTCGCCCGCGCCAATGCCGGCTTCGTCTCCGGCCCCTACGCGGTCGGCGCCATGACGCTCTACGTCAACAACGGCACGGGGCTATGGCCCGGCTTCGCCTTGCGGCTCGGGCCGCCCTCCGAGCTGACGCGCATCACGCTCCGGGGCAAGCCGCGATCCTAGACCTGCGCGCGACCGCGTTGGGGTGGGTGCAGCTCTGGTGGTGAAAATCTGACGTTTGGTCCACGCTGCCGGGGCCGCTTTCGATCCTTCACAGACCCTCGGAAGGACCACTTCTGGGTATCTTGATCGAACAGATGCGTATGGCTGCGTTGAAGCTGAAGGCCGCTCTGCAACGCAAGACCAAGGCCAGATCAACCCGTAAGGGCCTCGTTAATCCTTGGTCGTGTGTAATCATGGCGTGACATACTCCTCGGCCATCCAGAAACTTTATGGCGAACTCGCTGCCTCAATGGTGCGCGCGACTACCGGTTTCTGTGAGCCGCATGCCCGTGCTGGCGCTAGACTTCGTGGCCCATCAGTCTCGGCATTTCAAGTCGCATACGCTGAACTCTCGAGGCTACGATTAGCCTCTCGTGAGGGTATCTTGCTCGTCGATAGTGACGAAGTGGCAAACTTCGTCGCGGAGGTAGTTCTGTCGGATCAATCTAATTATCCTCCTATAGATGAGGTGCTTGAGGCTTGGCTGTCCTTATTTGTCGGCCAATTGGATTATGCATGTTCGAAGCGCCTGCCTTTTACACCGCATCCGGATATCAAACTTGCCATGGATGCGCTCGCAAGCTGCGGGTATGCACAGCGGCTCATCGATAACTTTATATGGACCGAAGAGATTGGCCGCGCCATGCTAATGAGCGGCTTGTGGAACGAAGATGGATTGTCGTGGGAAGAGCTCAACGAACGAGAAATTGATTTAGACATGCGCAAAGCGCTTGCCTCCATCCCGGACGATGTCAAGCATGCAGCCCTTAGGAACGACCGTGTCGCAGTAGGAAAAGCTTTGGCGGCGCGTTGGATTAATGACGTGTGGTTACCTGACACTGCAGACGAAGCCCCATGGTGGCGCCTCGCCGCGATCGCTCCTGAGGTAATCCGCTTAATAGATTTGACCGAGGGTATTAGCTGCCCAAATATTAATGATGTTAATTAACTTATTTAATATAAATAAATCTGCTGAATAACAGGTTGTTTGAAGGCATATTTATTATCTTTACCTGCTATTGCTGGTCATGGGATGTACTAATAGGCTCGATTCGGGACGGTATATACAAAAATTTATGCTTGCAAATTGGGTTGGGGAGTAGTGTCCACTTCGGAGCGGAAGGTCAGAGTCTGCCTCCCACCCACTTCGGACGCTCACGGTGGGTTCCATTCGTCAGGTTTTTAACCACCAGCCCCTTGTTGCGCCGCGCTTTTTCTCCCCAAACCGGCATCTACTTCGGCGAAGAGCGCTCTAGCCGATGAGGACGACGGCCTTGCGCTCGTAGGATCGCCCGTCGATCTCGCCGGCGATGAAATGCGCCACGTCGGCCCGGGAGATCAGGCCGTTCCGCCAGGATGAGGGTTCCGTCAGGACCTTGTAGCGTCCCGTGGCCGAGCCGGGCGTCAGCACGCCGGGCCGGACGAAGGTCCAGTCCAGGCCGCTTCGGCGGATCCGCATCTCCTGGGCGTCCTTGTCGTCGTAGGCCCGCCCGAACACGAGGCGGAAGGGGATGCGCTGCAGCAGGCCGATGGCGTCACGGCTGTCGCCGGTGCCGAAGCCCGTCACGGAGAGGATGCGCCGCACGCCGGCTGTCTCCATGGCCGGCACCAGCACGTTGGTGGCCGCCGAGAACAGGGTCACCGGCCCGAGCAGGTTCTTCGCCGGCACGCCCAGCGCCTGCACCACGACGTCGATGCCCTCCAGGGCGGATGCGATATCGGCGGCGTTCAAGGCGTCGCCGGGGAAGCGTTCCAGCCCCTGGCCCGACAGCGACATGGTCGCGGCGGACCGGGCGAAGGCCCGCACGCGATGGCCGGCCGCCAGGGCCGCCTTCACGGTTTCCAGGCCGATGCCCTGGCTGGCGCCGATGACGAGGACGTGGGCCATGTCCGGTTTCCTGGTGGGTGAGGTGAAGAGGGACGGATGATCGGTCAGGCGACCGGGACCTGCATCGCGAAGCCGAGACCGGCCTCGTCGATCCGGCGGGTGAAGCTTCCGCCGAGGCTGCGTTCGATGGTCTGCTTCAACAGGCGGGATCCGAAGCCGCCGCCATCGGACGCGACCGCCCCCGAGGATGCCGAGGTCTCCTTCCAATCGAGCGTCAGCGTGCCGTCCGCAACGCGGCCCGTCACCGTCAGCGTGCCGCCTCCCGACAGGGCGCCGTACTTGGCCGAGTTGGTGGCGAGCTCGTGCAGGATCATGGCGTAGTCGTTGACCTTGTCGGGAGGCGCCACGGCGGCCTCCTCGACGTCGATCGCGATGTTGCCGCCGTCGAGATAGGGGGACAGGATCCGCTCGGCCAGCGTCCGCAGCCTGACGTTGCCGTGGTCGCCGGCCTGTGCCCGCGTGGCGAGGGTGGTGGCTTCGTGAAGCACGCCGAAGCGTTGCGACAGGTCCTCGGCGAAGTGCGGAGTCGACGTGGCGCCCCGGGCGACGATGGCGGTCAGCGCCCGGGCGACGGAGAACATGTTCGAGACGCGGTGAGCGAGCTCCGCCGTCAGGAGGTGCTCGGCCTCTTCGGCGCGTTTCTGCCGGGTGACGTCGAGAAAGATGGCCTGGACCCATTCGCCGACCTTACCGGCCTCCCCACCCACGCCGCGGGCGGAGACCCAGCGTGCGTGAGGGCCGTCGCCGATGCGGAAGTCGAAGCTGTAGGGGTGGGAATCCGTCTCGCTCGCCGCCCAGTCGCGCATCATCGCGCTGCGGTCCTCCGCGTTCACGCGCTCGAACAGGTCGTCGATGGGGACGACGGACTCGGAGGTTCCCCAGAACTCGCGGCAGAGCCCATCGAGCTGGGCCAGCCTACGCGTCGGTGACCAGGCCCATAGGGCGACACCGCCACGATGGATGGTGTCGGTGAAGCTCGCCAGCGTCCACTCGTAGCCAGTCGACGTCACATCCTCGGCCATGCAATTCCTGATCGATCCCTGAACACGGGCGATGCCGATCGCATCGCCGGGGGGACAAGCCGCACGGCCGTAATTTGCTCCCTCACGCCATCGTCATCATACAACCGCGGCGATCGTTTCTCCTTCTCCGGTCTGGGCTCGGGAAGGCAGGTCCGCGGCGGTCCATAGAGGGCGGCCCAGGTCGTTCCCCACGGGCGGCATCGTCTTGACGACATCACGCAACCGATAAGGGGGCGGCCCGACCTCCAAACCGCCCCCCCCGAAAGGGGATGCCGCAGCGATGCTCAATCGTCGTCGTCGTCGACGGGCGATCCGGAGGGGATCGGGCTGCCGTTCTCGACCCCGTTCTCGAACATGCCGGGCGGACCGTCGAAGCCGACGACGCCGTCCGGATTGTCCGGCGACACGTTGGGGTCCACCGGCGGCGGCATGGTCCGGTCGAGGCGGCGCTCGATGCGTTCCTCGCGGCGCAGATCCTGGGTGATCGGCACGTCGCGGGGGCTCTGGGCCAGGGCCTCGGCGGCCGGGGACGCCGCGAAGAGCCCCAGCAGGATAGCGGATCCGAACTTCATCTCGTGCCTCCAGGCGCCGTGTCGGCTCCGTCGCCGGAGGTTATCGAGCCGCGGGCAATAATGACCAGTCAATTTCCATGCTGAAGAACGATTAACACAGGCTCGCGAGGACCGTAGCTTGCGCCGATGCGGGCGAGCGCTTCTCGAATCCTGCGCGCACCCTGCATGGTCGTCCGCGTATCGGGCGGGACAGCGCGGATGAGACCGCGCCCGCCTCCGGTCGACCGGCGGATGTGGGGCCGCCGCCGCGCCGGCCCGCCCATTGCTAAGCTCCATCCATCGGCGTCGGGTCGGGTCGCTGGACCACGCTTCCCGTCGATGACCGAAGGCCCGCCGTGTCCCGATCGTTATCCTCGTTCGCAGATGACACCCGAGACATCAGGACGAAACAGACACCTGGGACGTTGTCCTTTTCGGAAAGGGAGACCTGAATGGACGCGAGCCTCATTGCCATGAACGACGAAGCCAACCGGATCGGCTCCGAGCGACTTCTGACGCAGCTGCGCGAGGAGGGGCTCGTCTATCGTCTCTGGGTGACGGGCACGGCGAAGGGAAGCCGCCTGCACATGCAGGTGAACGGGCTCGACGACGAACTCGAAGACCGCCTGGTCCGCGTCCTCAGGGGCCGGGGCATGCAGCTCGATATCCAGCCGCTGACGTCGTAGGCAGGCCGGCCCGCCGCTCACGCTCCCGGACGTGGCGACGAGGCGGCGCGGGGCCGTTCCAGCGAGGCGGAGACCGCCCACAGCGCCAACCCGCCCAGCGCCAGGGCCACGCCGACCCAGCCGGTGGAGGGCAGGCCGAACCCGGCGGTGAGGGCGAGGCCGGCGAGCCAGGGACCCAGCGCGTTGGCGAAGTTGAAGGCCGAGTGGTTGAGCGCGGCAGCCAAGGTCTGCGCGTCCTCGGCCACGTCCATCAGGCGAGTCTGCAGGATGGTGGCGAGGCCGCCGCCGCAGCCGATGAGGAACACCACCGGCGCCAGGGTCCAGACGCTCTCCACCGCGAACGGGTAGA
Organism: Methylobacterium sp. Leaf85; assembly: GCF_001422125.1. Lineage (NCBI taxonomy): Bacteria > Pseudomonadati > Pseudomonadota > Alphaproteobacteria > Hyphomicrobiales > Methylobacteriaceae > Methylobacterium > Methylobacterium sp. Leaf85. The sequence continues at coordinate 107,143 of NZ_LMME01000030.1, forward strand.
GGGCGAGAGCCGCCGCCGCCCAGACCAGGGTCAGCCCGGCCGCCGGCATCAGGGCGCGGTCGGCGGCCCAGGCGCAGACGAGGTTGCCTGCCGTGAGGCCGAGGCCGAACACGGCGAGCACCAGCGGGATCGCCACCGGCGCGGCGCGGGTGACCTCAATGAGCGTCGAGGCGAGATAGGTATAGACCGAGAACAGGCCGCCGAAGCCGATGGCGCCGATGGCCAGGGTGAGCCAGACCTGCCCGCGCCGCAGCGCGCCGAGTTCGCGGAGCGCACTGGCGCCCGACGCCGGACGGCCGAGGGGCGCCAGGATCCGCACCGCCACCGCCGTCAGCAGCGCCAGGACGGCGACGAGCCCGAAGCTCCAGCGCCAGCCAACGAGCTGGCCGATCCCGTTGGCGAGGGGCACCCCGGCCACCGTGGCGAGGGTGAGGCCCAGGATCACCCGCGAGACCGCCTGGGTCCGCCGCTCCCGTGGGACGAGGGAGGCGGCGACGAGAGCGGCCACGCCGAAATAGGCCCCGTGCGGCAGGCCCGCCAGGAACCGGAACAGCAGCATCCCGTGATAGTTCGGGGCCAGGGCCGACAGGACGTTGCCCAGCGCGAAAAGAACCATCAGCCCGACGAGGAGCGTCCGTCGGGCCATGGTGGCCGCCAGCACGGCGATGACCGGCGCGCCGACGACCACGCCGAGGGCGTAGGCGCTGATGACGTGGCCGGCGGTCGGCGCGTCGATGCCGAGATCGGGCGCGAAGGCCGGAAGCAGGCTCATCGTGGCGAATTCGGTGGTGCCGATGGCAAAGCCGCCCATGGCCAGGGCGGTGAGGACGAGGCCGGGATGCCGGCTGGGCGCGGCATCCGGCAGGCTGAGAGTGCCGGAACGGGTATCGAGGGTGGTGCCGGTCATCGGGCCGCTTTCAAGTCTCGTTCGCGGTCGCCACGCAGGGAACAGGCCGCGTGAAGCAGGGCGAGATGGCTCAGGCCCTGCGGTGTGTTGCCGAGATGGTCGCCGGTGTCGGGATCGACCATCTCGCTCATCACGCCGACGCCTCGGGTGACGGCGCTCAGCGTGCCGGTGAAGACCGCCTCGGCCTCGTCCTGCCTTCCGAGCTCGGCCAGGGCCTCCACCAGCCAGAACGAGCAGGCGACGAAGGCGCCCTCCTCCGTCTCGGCTCCCGAATAGCGATAGAGAAGCGGGCCGCGCCCGAGTTCCTCGCGGATCGCGTCGAGGGTGGAGGACAGGCGGTCGCGCCCGTCGAAGCCGAACCGGACCGCCAGGGTCAGGGAGGCGTCGAGGCGGTCGGTGCCGGGATAGAACGTATAGGCTCGGCGCGTCTGCGACCAGCAATGCTCCTCGATCCAGGCCTGGATCCGATCCCGCTCGCGCGACCAGCGCGGCACGCAGGTCGCCGAGATATGGCCGGCCTCCGCCAGTTCGACGGCGCGGGCCAGCGCCTGCCAGGCGCTGATCTTCGACATCGTGTAATGCTGCGGGACTTCCAGTTCCCAGATCCCGGCATCCTTCTGGCGCCAGCGATCGGCGCATTCGTCGGCGAGATCCGCCAGGACCGTCGCGCTCTTCTGATCGAGGATGTTGCCGTCGGCGACGAACAGGGTCGCGGTCTCGAAGATGTCGCCGTAGATCCCGTGCTGGTGCTGGCGGGCCGCCGCGTTGCCGACCCGGACCGGGCGCGACCCGCGATAGCCGGCCAAGTCGAGAGAGGTCTCCTCCGGCACCTTTCCCCCGCGCAGGGTGTAGAAGACCTGCGCCCCATGCGCGCCGAGATGCTTCATCAGCCAGGAGAAGGCGGCCTTCGCCTCCGGCATCGCGCCGACGCGCAGGAAGGCGTTGACGGTGTAGCCGGCGTCGCGGATCCAGGCGTAGCGGTAATCGTAGTTCTTCGGCCCGCCGATCCGTTCGGGCAGGGAGGTGGTGGCGGCCGCGGCGATGGCCCCGGTCGGCGAGTAGAGCAGCAGCTTCAGGGCGAGGCCGCTGCGCCGCACCTCGGAACGGTGCGGGCCGTCGTAATGCAGGCCCTCCGCCCAGTGTCGCCAGGCGTCGTCGCTGACATCGATGCGCTCGTCGATCTCCGCGATGGTGGGGATGCCGAGGGGCTCGTCCTCGCCGGCCAGAAGCGCCACCAGCGCGCGCTCCCCCTCCCCCAGCGTCACCGTCGCCGCGATGGTGCGGTCCTCTTCCTCGAGGATGCGGATGTTGTCGCTGAAGCGGATCACCCCGAGCACCGGTCCGACATGGAAGACGCAGCCGTTGGGGTTCGGCTGGAGCCAGGGCGAAAGCGAGTCGCCGCGCGTGCCGAAGACGGCGCGGATCCGGAACGTCACCGTGCCCGAGACTCCCTCCAGCCGGCGCGCGAGTTCGCACCAGGGCAGGCGGCCGGCGCGGCTGCTGTTGAGGGATTCGGTGATCCGGGCCGTGCCGGTCGCCGTGGTGACGATCGTCTCCAGCACGTTGCTGTCGGTGCGGTAGCGCCGCTCCATCGTGAACGCCCCCTCGGGGCGAACCTGGAAATAGCCGCCGCTGTCCGGCTCCAGGAGCCGGTCGAACAGGGGCGGCGAATCCATCTCGGGGACGCACCACCATGCCACCGCGCCGTCCGGCCCGACGAGGACGACGGAGCGGCCGTCGCCCAGGGCGGCATAGTCCTGGATCGGGTGTTCCGTGCCGTCCGGGTCGACGCGCCGGGCATCGACGGTGAGGTCGGTGCCCGCCTGGGCTCGGTCATTCATCGCGAGAACTTGTGGAGCGAGGGACGGGAACGGTCTCGAAACGGCCGGGCTAGTTCAGCGGAACCTTGTCCTTGCCCTTGCCGGGATTCGACGTGTTGACGAGCTCCGGCGCCTTCTGTGCCGGGAGCGTCTGCTCCTGGGCCTTCGTGTCGATGCGCTTGGTGCGGGTGAAGGGTTCGAGCGTCTGGGACGTCCCGGTCTGCAGGGCGCGGACGATGCCTTCGATCACACGAAGATCGGCCAAGCCTTCCTCGCCATCGGGCTCGGGCTCGCGGTCATGAAGGATGCAATCCGAAAAGTATTTCAGCTCGCCGCCGAAATGGTCGGTGTTCTTGAAGCTGGCGTGGCTCTTGTCCTCGCCGATGGTGACCGTGTGCTCCAGAGGCTTGCCGTACATGTAGGCCGGGTTGACCTCGACGCTGCCTTTGGTGCCGACGACCGAATAGCTGTCGAGGGTATTGCCGTAATAGGACAGCACGAACTGCGCGATGCGGTTCTGCGGGAACCGGAGGGTCACCGCGACGGTATCGTCGAAATCGCCGAGACCGGCTTCGGGGTGGCGGATGCCCACGGCCGAGACCACCTCCGTCGGCTCGTCGCCGAAGATGGTGCGGGCGGCGTTGATCGGATACGGACCCATGTCGAAGATCGGGCCCGCTTCGATGCCGCTGGTCGCGCGGTGGTTCTCGGGCGAGACCATCTGGGTGAAGGTCGAGGAGAAGGTGAGGAGGTCACCGAGTTTGCCGGCCCGGATCAGGTCGATGGTCGCCAGGGTGCAGGGCTCGAAATGCAGCCGGTAGGCCACCATGAGCTTGGCGCCGGAGGCTGTCTGGGCCGCGATGATCTCCTTCGACTTCTCCGCCGAGATTTCCAGCGGCTTCTCCACGAGGACATGGATGCCGGCCTTTAGGGCGGGAACCGCGAACTCCGCATGGCGCCAGTTCGGCGTGGCGAGATAGATGGCATCGATCGTGCCCGAGGCCAGCAGCGTGTCGAACTCCTCGTAGCCGTAGGATTCGGTGACGCCGTATTGCGCGCCGACGCCGCGCGCCTTCTCCGGGTCGCCGGTGACGAAGGCGACGATCTCCGAATTGCCGGTGTGCTTCACGCCGGGCAGCATGGCTTCCTGCGTGATGTCGCCGAGGGCGACGAAGGCGTAGCGGACCTTTTTCGAAGAGGTCAGGCCGAGGGCGGAGGCGATGCTCATGGGGATGTCCGTATCGGGCGGGCGTCGTTCGGTGCCGGCCTGGAATGCGCGGGAACCGGGCGAGGCGGCGATGACGGGCCGTGCGGCGACGACAGACGTGCCCCATCGCCCCGGTGACCACGCGCCGGCTTTCATGAGGAGGGAACGTTGCACTGCAACAGAGGTTGCCGCGTCGCCCGGTCGCGCCCGCCCGGCGGGCCGCGTCAGCGCGAGACGGCGAGCCGCAGGATGCGCGACAGGTCGGCCACCGAATAGGGTTTGCGCAGGAGCTCGAACCCATGGCTGCCCTCCTCGGCGAGGACGTGGCTGTAGCCCGAGGTGAGCACGATCGGCAGGTCCGGCCATGTGCGGCGGATCGCGTGGCCGAGATCGATGCCGTTCATGCCCGGCATGACCACGTCGGAGAAGACCACCTCGAAACCGGCGGAGTCGCGCGCCAGGGCGTCGAGGGCCTGCTGCGCATCCGTCACCCAATGCGTGACGTAGCCGAGTTCCTGCAGGGCCTGGGTCGCGAAGGCGCCGACCTCCGCGTTGTCCTCCACCACGAGCACGCGGGTGCCGTGCCGCTCGGCCAGGGGCGGGGGCTCCCGCACCGGCTCGGCCGCCACGGCTTCCCCCGCCGCGCGCGGGAGATAGAGGGTGAAGGTCGTGCCCTGGCCGAGGCGGCTTTCCACCACGACCTCGCCGCCCGATTGCTTGGCGAAACCGAAGACCTGGGACAGGCCGAGGCCGGTGCCCTGCCCCACGCCCTTGGTGGTGAAGAACGGCTCGAAGATCCTGTCGAGCACCTCCGGCGCGATGCCCGAGCCGGTATCGGCGACGGAGACGGCGACGAAATCCCCCCGGATGCGGGGATGCGCCCGGACGGCCGGGATGATCGACGCGCGGCGAACCCGGATGGTGAGCCGGCCTTCGCCGTCCATGGCGTCACGGGCGTTGACGACCATGTTGACGAGGGCCGTGTCGAACTGGCTCGGATCGGCGTCGATGAGGCAGGCCAGCGGCTGTCCCGCATCGTCCCGGCCGGTCTCGATCTGGGTCACGACCTGGATGCGCGCGCCCGTGAGGGTGCCGACCATGTCGGCCACGGAGGCCACGCCCTTGGCGACGTCGAAGACCTCGGGCGTCAGGGATTGCCGACGGGCGAAGGCCAGGAGCTGGCCGGTGAGCTTGGCCGCGCGGGTCACCGTATCCGAGATGGCGTCGACATAGCGCCGCCGGCGCTCCTCCGGCAGGTCGGGACGGCGCAGGAGGTCGGTGGAGGACCGGATCACGGTCAGGAGGTTGTTGAAGTCGTGGGCGACGCCGCCGGTGAGCTGGCCCACGGCTTCGAGCTTCTGCGATTGGCGGAGTTGCTCCTCCAGGGCCTTGCGCTCGGTCACGTCGCGGCCGGCGGCGTAGAAATGGTCGCCCTGCGGAATCGCGTTCCAGGAGATCCAGCGCTCGCTGCCATCGGCCGCTATCTGCCGGATGTCGAGGTTGTCCAGGATGGCGCCTCTCCGCAACCGGTCCATGGCCTGTTCGGCCGCCTTGCGGTCCTCGGGATGCACGAAGGCGTCGAATCGCGCGCCGACCAGGGAATCGGCGGGCCAGCCCAGCATCTCGCTCCAGGCCGGATTGACCGACCGGTAGAGTCCATCGAAGCCGCAGATCACGAGGAGGTCGCGGCTCGCGCGCCAGACGAGGTCGCGCTCCGTGGTCCGCTCGCGCGCCGTCGTCCTCAGCACGGTCTCGGCCTCGCGCCGGTCGGTGATGTCGTTGAACAGGATGGCGACGCGCCGCTGGACCGGTTCTCCGATGCGCAGGGCGTGTACGTCGAACCAGCGGCCCAGCGTCACCGCCCCGCTCTCGAACCGCACGGGATTGCCGGTGAGCGCGACCTCGCCATAGGTGTCGAGCCAGCGGGGTTCGATGCCGGGAATGACCTCGCTCACCCAGCGGCCCTCGACGTCGCCGAGGCCGGCCTGCCGCTCGAAGGCGGGATTGACCTCGATGAAGCGGTAGTCGATGGCGCGGCCCGTGGCGTCGAACCGCATCTCGACGATGCAGAACCCGGCATCGATGGCGTCGAACAGCGTCCGGTAGCGGGCCTCGCTCTCGGCGAGCTTGCCTTCCTCGGTGCGGAAGCGGGTGACGTCGAGCTGGCTGCCGAAGAAGTAGCGCAGGCGCCCGTCCCGGTCGAAGACGGGACTGACATAGAGTTCGTTGCGGAACGGCGTCCCGTCGCGGTGATAGTTGATGATCTCGACCACCACGTCGCGCCGCGCCGCGATGGCGTCGCGCAGGCGCGCCACGTCGGCCGGGTCGGTTCCCGGCCCCTGCAGGAACCGGCAATTGTGCCCGACGAGTTCCTCCGCCGAGTAGCCGCACAGATCCTGGAAGGCGCGGTTGGCGAAGACGATGGGATTGTCGGGCTGGTTCGGGTCGGTGATGATCTGCGGCATGCGGGTCTTCTCCGCCGCCGTGAACAGCAGTTCCGGCCCCGCCGCCGAGGTCTTCTGGCCGCTCTCCGGGGAATGGATGCCGGACGCGATCTCCGCCTTCAGCCGCGCGATCTCGGCTTCGAGATCGGCTTCGCGCCGCCGCAACCGGTCGATGTCGTCCTCCATACCGCCCGTTCCCATCCGGCCGCCGCGTTCATCCGGGCTCGAGGGAGCCCAACGGTCGAGACTGCGGTCGGCTCCCTAACCCATCTGGGGGGCGGCCGTCGCGCATTCGAAGGGGTCCCGTTCCGCCCTCACGATCGGGCGTCGCTCGCGACGAAAGTGCTGCCTCAGCCGTCCCGGTGACGCCATCGCGCGGAACGACGCAGTGGACGTCCGGGGCGGGGCCGCGATCAGCCGATGACGTCGTCGTCCCATTCCACCCGCGGATAGGAGACCGGCGGCTCGCGCAGAACCCAGAGCCCCAGGCATCCCACGGCACAGACCGAAGCGCTGATGTAGAGGATGAAGTCGAGCACGGACGAGGCCCTCGCAGCAGGCTGATGATAAGCCATTCTCCCGTGGCACGGCTAAGAAAGCCTGAACGTCCGCGAGACGACGGCCCGTGCCGTCCCCTCGTCAGGTGGAAGCACCCGCCAGGGCGCGTCCGCGTGGATGTGCGCCGGCGCAACCCGTCGGCCCGCCTCCCGGCGTAGAGCCTTCCTCTCTCCCCCGAGAAGGAAAAGGGCGATGTCCGCCAAATGGGTCCTTGCGTTGACGGTCCTGGTCTTCCTGACCACCGGCCGGGCGCCGGGAATGCGTGAGCTGCGAAATCCCGACGCCGAGTCCGGCCATTCCCGCATCGTCCACATGGTCAAGCGCGTGTCGGAGTGAGGATGCGCGGCCCGTCATCCGCCACCCCATGCGCCGGCGCGGTCAGTGCTACGGGGCGGCGGACCGCCGGGTGGCGGCGAGGGCCGCCGCCTTGCCCCCGGCCGCGTAGAGGTCGAGCCGGGAATACAGGCCGAAGACCGAGCCGTCGTCGAGGAAGCCGCCGGCCGGGCCGAGGGTGTCGGTGAGGATGGCGTTGGCCTCGGCGAGCGTCACCGCCGGAAAGGCGGCGGTGAGGAGATGTCCGGCCTCCGGCGCGACCCGCGCGACATCCACCGCCTGGCCCGACCGGTCCCGATGCACCACCGGCAGGCCGTAGGTCTGGGTGGAGGCGTAGAAGGCCCCGTTGGCGGCGGCATCCTTGAACCGGCTCCGGTCGGCGGCGGCGCAGGCGGCCACCGTGTCGCCGCAGCCCTCGCGAAGGACGGCCTGGAGTTCCGCGCGGGCCGCCTTCAGGGCCTCGGGATAATCGGTGATCGTCACCGCGCCGTCGGTGGCGCGGCTCATCTCGTTGTCGATGGCCGGGTTCGCGCGGGTCTGGCCCACATAGGCGGGGTCGTTGGCCAGCAGATGGGCGACGGCGTGGAGCGCGACGCTCCGGCCTCCGAGCACGTCCATGGCGTAATGGGCGCCGACCACGATGCGGTTGTTGCCGTACTCGGCCCCGCGCGCGATCATCTGCTGGTAGCGCTCGGGCACCAGCAGGGCGAGGAGCAGGGATTCCGTATAGCCGTAGGTGGTGTGGCCGCTCGGATAGGACGGGCTGTCCGTCAGGTTCTGCTTCGGCCCCCGCAGCCAGTCGATGCTGTGCGAGGCGGCGCCGAAATAATCCTCGCCGCGATAGGCGAGAAGGCTCGGCTCGGTCTGGAACGGGCGCGAATTGCCGAAGGCGTCGGCACCCGGCGTCCCGGCGGGACGGCCATAGGCCTTGCCGAAGACATCCGTCGTACCGCCGATCCTGGTCAGGATGGCGCGGGCGGGTTCGGAGACGGGGGCCTCGCCATTCGTCGTCGCATTGGCGAAGAAGTACTTCCCCGCATTCGAATCCGACTTGGTGATGTTGTTGGTGTAGCCGATCAGGCGGGCGATGCTGCCAGAGACGCTGGTGAAGGTCTTGAAGTCCTCGTAGCGCGCCTTGGCCTGATAGGCCTCCCCGAGGGCGGTGCCGAGGCCGTCGGCGAGCTGCGCGGCGTTGCCGTCGGTGATGAAGCAATCGCGCAGGGCGAGGCGCTGCTGCTCGGGAAAGGGCAGCAGCAGCGGCTGGTCGTGCCGCCCCATCTGGATGTCGCCGGTGACCGTGAGGTTCGCCGCCAGCGCCGCCTTGCCCTCCGCCGTCGCCGCCAGGGCGCTCACCGGCGCCAGCCCGCGCACAGCTTCCAGATTCGTCGCCGATTGTGCCAGCGCGTGAGCGGGCGCGAGGGCGAGGAGGGCGATGAGCCCGAGCGTGCGGGCCGTGTTCGTGCGTGGTCTGGTCATGGCACCGGAATCAGGCTGTCGTGGCGGTGGCGCAGGCTAGCAGAGTGCTCGGCCCGCCGCCGCCGGATTTCGCGGCGGATCACGCGCACCATTCCGTGACGCCCGCGTGACCGTTCTCCGGCGGCCGGTCGAGGACCGCCCCTGGCGGCATGTTCCTCCAAGACATATCGGCGCTTGGCGCTAATGGTGCATCTCGGCTCCCACTGAGCCAAAGCCCATCGGGACCGATGACCGCCCAAAAGTCGCCCTCCACGTCTTGCTGCACGATTCCTTGCCGCACAATTCCCCGCCGCACGATCCCCCGTCCTTGCCGGCCGTTGCCCGCCGCGCGCCGGTCATGTCCGTTCGGCGCCTGCGTCCAGCGTGGTCCGGCACGAGGGGAATCGGCGTGAGCGAGCTCGACGCCTGGGCCGAGCGGCGGCGCATCGCCGAGCAGGCGCGGGGCGAGCGCGCATGGTCCCTGTGGGGGCCGTATCTCGCCGAGCGCCAATGGGGGACGGTGCGGGAGGATTACAGCCGCGACGGCAATGCCTGGCGCTCGCTGACGCATGAGGAGGCACGTTCGCGCGCCTATCGCTGGGGCGAGGACGGGCTCGCCGGCATCTGCGACGAGCGTGGGCAGATGTGCCTGTCCCTCGCCCTGTGGAACGGCCGCGACCATATCCTGAAGGAACGGCTCTTCGGCCTGACCAACGAGGAGGGCAACCACGGCGAGGACGTCAAGGAGGTCTATCACTACCTCGACGCGACCCCGAGCCATGCCTACCTGAAGTTCCTCTACCGCTATCCGCAGGCCGCCTATCCCTATGACGAGCTCGTCCGCGAGGGTCTGCGCCGGGGCCGGGACCAGCCGGAATACGAGATCGAGGACACGGGCGCCTTCGCCGAGGACCGCTTCTTCGACGTCACCGTGGAATACGCCAAGGAGGAGATCGACGACATCCATGCGGTGATCACGGCGACCAACCGTGGCCCGGAGGCGGCGGATCTGCGCCTCGTGCCGCAGCTCTGGTTCCGCAACATCTGGTCGTGGCGCGAGGGACCGGCGGAATCGCGCCCCAAGATGGCGGTCCAGCCGGATGGGAGCATCGCCTGCGAGCATCCGCGCCTCGGCCGATACCGGCTCTCCCATGACGGCGAGCCGGAGGTGCTGTTCTGCGAGAACGACACCAACCTGCGCCTGCATGGCTGGCAGCCCGATGCGGCCGGCCCGTTCAAGGACGGGCTCCACGCGGCCATCGTCGGGGGCGACGAATCCGCCGTGCGGCGGGATGGCGGGACCAAGCTCGGCCTGCATTACGCCTTCCGCCTCGAGCCCGGCGAAACCCGGCGGGTGAACCTCAGGCTGTCGGCGGGGTCGCGGCCTCGTCCGGTCGACCACGAGGGCGCCATCCTGCTGCGCCGGATCGCCGAGGCGGACGCCTTCTACGACGCCCTTCAGGACGGCATCGCGGACTCGGATTCGCGCGCCATCTTCCGCCAGGCCGCCGCCGGGTTGATCTGGTCGAAGCAGCTCTATTGTTACGACGTGCGGCTCTGGCTGAAGGGTGACCCGCTCCAGCCGGCCCCGCCGCGCGAGCGCGACGGCGGGCGCAACATCCACTGGCGTCATTTCGCCGGGTCCGACGTGCTCTCGATGCCGGACAAGTGGGAATATCCCTGGTTCGCGGCCTGGGACCTCGCCTTCCACTGCCTGCCTCTGGCCCTGCTCGACCCGGATTTCGCCAAAAAGCAGCTCCTGCTCCTCACCCGCGAATGGTACATGCACCCCAACGGCCAGCTTCCGGCCTACGAATGGGAGTTCGGCGACGCCAACCCGCCGGTCCATGCCTGGGCCACCTACCGGGTGTTCGAGATCGACCGCGACCGGCGCGGCGGGCGCGGCGACCTCGCCTTTCTGGAGGGCGTCTTCCACAAGCTCCTGATCAACTTCACTTGGTGGGTGAACCGCAAGGACGCCGACGGCCGCAACGTCTTCCAGGGCGGCTTCCTCGGCCTCGACAATGTCGGCGTGTTCGACCGGTCGCGCCCGCCCCCCGGCTTCGGCCGCATCCATCAGGCCGACGGCACCGCCTGGATGGCGATGTATTCGCTCAACATGATGCGCATCGCCCTCGAACTCGCGCTCCACAACGACGTCTACGAGAGCACCGCCTCGAAGTTCTTCGAGCATTTCCTCCTCATCGCCGAGGCGATGACCGACATGGGCGGCGAGGGCTTCGGCCTGTGGGACGAGGAGGACGAGTTCTACTACGACGAGGTCGACATTCCCGGCGGCGGGATGCTGCCGTTGCGGGTCCGCTCCGTGGTGGGGCTGGTGCCGCTCTTCGCCGTCGAGGTGATCGAGCCCTCGGTGCTGCAGCGGCTGCCGGATTTCGCCCGGCGCCTGAACTGGCTCCTCGAGAACCGCCCCCACCTTGCCTGCCTCGTCTCGCGCTGGGACGAAGGCGGCGTCGGCGACCGCAAGCTGCTGTCGCTCCTGCGCGGGCACCGGATGAAGGCGCTGCTGCGGCGCATGCTCGACGAGGCCGAGTTCCTCTCGGACCACGGCGTCCGCTCCCTGTCGAAGGCGCATCTGGAGCGGCCCTATTCCCTCAACGGGTTCGGCGACGCGTTCACGGTGCGCTACGACCCGGCCGATTCCACATCGAACATGTTCGGCGGCAATTCGAACTGGCGCGGCCCAGTCTGGATGCCGGTCAACTACCTCGTCGTCGAGGCGTTGCGGCGGTTCCATTCCTATTACGGGGACGACTTCCTGGTGGAATATCCCACCGGATCGGGCACGTTCCTGACCCTCAACGCCATCGCGGACGCCCTCACCGACCGCCTGATCTCCCTCTTCGCCAAGGGCGAGGACGGTAAGCGGCCGGCCTTCGGCGATCGCCCGCCCATCGCCTCGGCCCCCGGCGCCGAAGACGCGCTGCTGTTCCACGAGTTCTTCGACGGCGATACCGGCCGCGGCCTCGGCGCCTCCCACCAGACCGGCTGGACGGCGCTGATCCTCAACCTGCTGCACCAGAAGGCGCAGCGGACGGAGGTGGAGAAAGGTGAAACGGCGGCGTGACGGGCCATGTAGGGGGCGACCTGCGATTCTCGGGCAGGGTAGCATCCCGTTTGCGAGGGCTCGCGACCCGGATAGCCGTGAGCAATCGTCCGATCAGCACAACCCGACGTGCAACTCGGTCTCGAGCGGAGCGGGATCTCCCCTGGGGCTCGGTTCTGACCCTGAATGGCGCTGGCATCCACACGGGGCGGCAACTGCTCGCTACGGCGAATGCTCAGACCTTGCCGGATTGAGCGCGTCTCGGTTTCGGACTCCGCTACTCGGCCTTGTTGGAAGAGCGCGGGACAAAGTTCCGCGCCAATGTGCTGAACGTGACGGGGGCGAATTACTGGACCTATACAGCTTCTCTAACGATCGTAGGATTTTCCGCCGGTGCTGATGCCGTACAGCATTGAAGAGTAGGGCAGTCGGGCAATGATGGTTGCTTGGCTCGCTACCCTACCGGCGACCATGCCTCGGCATAGGAGGTTCACACTCCCCATTTCCCGCTCGCAGAATGCATCTGGGCTGTCGATGAAGTTTAGATTCGTTAACCGTGAGATGATGACGGTTCGCCCTTCAGGTATGGCGCCGATAGGCTGGATGACGAAGATCGTGACGAACTGTGCAGCGATGACAAGCGCGACAGCCATAATAGTGAGGGTGGCGAGCGATTTCTTCACGAGACCGCTCCTCGAAGCATGGTCTCTAAGTCCTCACGGGTTTTGAATTTAATCGTTCGGCCATTGACGATTGCCACCACGCCACCGTCTGGCTCATTCCGGTAGGGCGTGCTGCCAATCACACCATCGGCGGCAAAGTCCACTGCTGACTCACGCACAGGGGTGAACCCCTTGCTGGCCAATTCAAGTGCTTTCTGCTTGTTGGCCTCTTCGCTCCCCTCGGCAGGTTTCATAATAAGCGCATGAGGCAACGCAACAATAAAGAGGGCCGCACCGTAGAACCACCACAGCGCGAACGACTGCCCTTTTTTCTGAGCAATGAAAGCTGGGATCAACACAATTAGGGCTGCGATTACAAGGATTTTCCACTTCCCGCCCCTAACTGCTTTCACCTGCATTCTACCGAAGGTGGTGGTATCCGCTAGGTACGAAGGCAGACAGACGGCGTGAGGGAATATATCCTATGGCATTAATGTCACAGAGCTCGGCTCTGTCGTCGATGTCGATCGACCTCTGATCGGCGGAAGCGCGTCCCGCGCGAGTACCCGGTCGGGACAGGAGCGCATACCCGTTCCGATGCTCTGAAGGCTTGCCGTCGGGCTCGTCCCCTGGCACGCGTCTTCCATGCCGGAAACCGCACCCGCCCGCCGTCCCCTCTCCGCCCTGCGCAACGCCCTCCGGAGCGAGGCCAGTGGCGGGTTGATCCTGATGGCGAGCGCCGTGCTCGCCCTGATCGTCGCCAATTCCCCCCTCGCGCCGAGCTATTTCGCCCTGCTCGGCGCCTATGTCGGCGGCCTCAGCGTGCTGCATTGGGTCAATGACGGCCTGATGGCGCTGTTCTTCCTGCTCGTCGGCCTGGAGATCAAGCGCGAGGTGCTCGATGGGCGCCTGCGCACCTGGCCGGACCGTGTCCTGCCGGGGGTGGCGGCGTTGGGGGGCATGGTCGCCCCGGCGCTGATCTATGTCCTCGTCAACCGGTCCTCGCCCGAGACCCTGCGCGGTTGGGCGATCCCCACCGCCACCGATATCGCCTTCGCGCTCGGCGTCCTCGCCCTCCTCGGATCGCGCGTTCCGGTCTCGCTGAAGGTGTTCCTCACCGCACTCGCCATCATCGACGATCTCGGCGCGGTGCTCATCATCGCCGCGTTCTACACCGCCGACCTGTCGTTGCCGATGCTGGCGGGGGCGGGCGTCACCGTCGCGATCCTGGTCGGGCTCAACCGCGCTGGCGTGAGCCGTCTCTCGCCCTACCTCGTCCTCGGCGCGGTCCTGTGGTTCCTCGTGCTGAAATCGGGCATCCACGCCACCATCGCGGGAGTGCTCCTGGCGCTCACCATTCCCCTGCGCCCGAGCCCCGCCAGACCCGACGACCCGGCCTCGCCGCTCCACAAGCTGGAACATGCGATCCATCCCTGGTCGGCCTATCTCGTCCTCCCCGTCTTCGGCTTCGCCAATGCGGGCGTGTCGTTCAGCGGCATGTCGCCGGCGATGCTGTCCGATCCGGTGACCCTCGGCGTGGCCCTCGGCCTCCTCGTCGGCAAGCAGATCGGCGTGTTCGGCGCGGTCTTCGCCGCCGTGAAGCTCGGCCTCGCCCAGCGCCCGGCCCATGCCGGCTGGTGGCAGATCTACGGCCTGTCGCTCCTCTGCGGCGTCGGCTTCACCATGAGCCTGTTCATCGGCCTCCTCGCCTTCGTGGATAATCCCGGCCTGGAGACGGAGACCAAGATCGGCGTGCTTCTCGGGTCCGTGACGTGCATGATCGCCGGAGCCCTCGTCCTCCTCCTCGCGCCCGCTTCGGACCGTCGGGCCGGCCCCGCGGCGTGAGGACGCGCCCTCGGTCTCATCCGCCTTTGACAACACAATCTTCAAGGGGATCGCTTAAACTGATCAGTCGGAGAGCAGGATGACTCGAAAGGCAGGCTCGGCGTTCGGCAAGGCGGCATTGACGGTTTCCGTGGCGGCAGCTGTCGGCTCGGGCCTCTTCGCCACCCATGGCATGACCGACGACGCCACCGCCTGGCGCAGCGCCTTCGCGCGCCCGTCCGCATTGGCCGTGCCCGACGGCATTCCCGATACGGAGGCGCAGGTCGAGCTCGGCCGGACGCTGTTCTTCGATCCGGTCCTGTCGCGATCCCGCTCCATCTCCTGCGCCACATGCCACGAGCCGTCGCGCCATTGGGGTGACGGGCGCATGCGCGGCATCGGCGAGCCCGGGATCGAGCTGAAGCTGCGCACGCCCACCCTGCTCAACGTCGGCTGGATCGCGCCGCTCGGCTGGGACGGCAAGTTCCCGGACCTCGAATCCGTCGCCTTCACGCCGATCACCGGCCCCAACCTCATGAACCTCTCGGAAGAGGAGCTCATCGCCCGCCTGCGCGCCGACCCGGATTACGTCGCCGCCTTCGCCGCGACCTTCGAGGATCGCGAGATCACGCGGGGCGGGATCGAGCGGGCGCTGGCCGCGTTCCAGCGCACCATCGTCTCGGGAAGCGCGCCGTTCGACCGCTGGCGCGACGGCGATGCCTCGGCGATCGGAGCCTCCGCGAAGGCGGGGTTCGCGCTGTTCAACGGCAAGGCCGGATGCCACGAATGCCATGGCGGCTGGGCGTTCACCGACGGGTCGTTCCACGATATCGGCGTCGGCCGGGACGACGATATCGGGCGGGGACGCCTGTTCCCCACGTCGAAGAGCCTGCAATACGCCT
The DNA here is from genome assembly GCF_001422125.1 of Methylobacterium sp. Leaf85. NCBI lineage: Bacteria > Pseudomonadati > Pseudomonadota > Alphaproteobacteria > Hyphomicrobiales > Methylobacteriaceae > Methylobacterium > Methylobacterium sp. Leaf85. The sequence continues at coordinate 122,322 of NZ_LMME01000030.1, forward strand.
TCAAGACCCCGACCCTGCGCGATGTCGCGCAGCGCGGCCCCTATATGCACGACGGTTCGGTGGCGACCCTGCGCGACGTGATCGATCTCTACGATCGCGGCGGCATCGAACGCCCGAGCCGGTCGCCCAAGATCAGGCCGCTCCATCTCGCCGAGACCGAGAAAGCCGATCTCCTGGCGTTCCTGGACACGCTGACGGCTGCGGAGCCCAAGCAGAAGGCCGCATCGAAGTGAGTCTCCGGCGCGGACTTCGCCGTCTCGAAGCGCGCCGCTGAAGTCGCCGACGGGTTGCCGCTTCGGTTCTACCGGAACAGCGTCAAGCCGACACCGGCGAGCGACAGGCCCACGATCATCAGCGATCCGCCCCAGGTCTCGTAGGCCGCGGCCCGCGCCGCCACCCGCGTCGACGCATAAGCGAAGCTGCCGCCCGCGATCAGGGTGGACAGGCTGAGTGTTGTAATCACGCGAGAGCCTTTCTGCTTGATGCGAAGCGAGGGCTTGGGCGCCGCCCCTCCATGACTATCAGAGTTTGCCGAATGATCCCGTCGATAATCCCATCGATGGTCTCGACGCACGGCGACGCTGTTGCTCGGGGGTGACGCTGTGGTCCCTCTTCAGCCAGAACGCATACGCCGACCGGGCTTCATCCGCGAGAGTCCACCGGCGGCCGGCACCGGAATCATGGCAGGAGCGACACATCGCCGACCATGCTGACGCTGCTGAAGATTCATTAACGAAATCCTTTCAGGATCGCCAGAAACTACGTAGAACAATGTCGCTGCCGCCGGCCGTCGGCGTTTCAGCTTTCGCCGAGGCTTCATCACATGAGTCTGCGTTGTCGGTTGCCCGGCCCCCGTGCATTGTCCGCCGCCCTGTTTGTGCTCGTTACGGGCTCCACTGGAGCCAGTGCTCACGTCAAATGGTTCTGTGCTTTCGACGTCGCTGGTTCGCCGGTCGGTCTTGCCGAGGTACTGTGCGATAGCTTCGAGCAACTCGTCATCGTCTCTCTCCTGGCCCTGTTCGTCGGCGCGCTGCTCGAGCGGACGATCCTCGGCGAGGCGATGATGCGCTCCCTCGACCGGGTCACGGCCTGGGCGCGGGAGAACACCGAGCTGATGTTCCGCGCGGTCTGCGGCGGCTTCTTCGTCTCGCTCTGGACGCTCGGCGGCGTCATCCTCACGCCCGAGCTCACCACCACCAGCACCGCCCTGCCCTGGTTCCAGCTCGCCATCGCCGCCGGATTCCTGTGGCGGCAGACGATGCCGCTCTCGGCTCTCGGCATCGTCGTCCTGTTCGGGATCGCGGTGGCGAATTACGGCGTGTTCCACCTGGCCGACTACCCCGTCTTCCTCGGTGTCGCCGCCTATCTCGCCCTGACGGGCCTCCGGCGGGAGCTGTTCGGGATCCGGCCCCTCGACATCGTCCGCTACTCGGCCGCCGTGACGCTGATGTGGGCCTCGGTGGAGAAATGGGCCTATCCGCAATGGTCCTACCCGCTCTTCATCGACCGCCCGGAACTGACGATGGGGTTCGACGGCGCCTTCTTCATGAAGGCCGCCGGCGCGGTGGAATTCGCCCTCGCCTTCGCGCTGATCTGCACGCCCCTGGTGCGCCGCCTGGCGGCGATCGTGCTCGCGGCGGCCTTCGTCTCCGCGATCTTCGAGTTCGGCAAGGTCGATGCGATCGGCCATTCCCCGATCATCGTGGCGATGGTGGCCATCGCCGCCGACGATGTCAGGGTCCCCCTGCGGGTCCGCCAGCTGGCGACCCTCCCCTTCGGATACGGGGCCGCCCTCGCGAGCTTCATCGGGCTCTATTACGGCGCCCATGCCGCGCTGTCGGCGGCCGGCGCCCTGTAGCCCGGGCCGGCATCCGGTTCGCGTCGCGGTCAGTTGCCGTCGACGCGGACCGCCAGCTTCATCTTGGGGTGGATGCCGCACAGGACGGCGAAGGTCCCGCTCACGGGGAAGACGATCTCGGCCTTGCCGCCCGGCTCCTGATCGCCGGAATCGTAATGGAACGTCGGCGAGTCGACATAGGCGTGATGCAGGAGATCGCCGTCGTCGTTGACGATCTGGACGGTCTCCCCCTTCTTGATCACCAGGGCGCTCGGCTGGAACGCCCGGCCCTTCTGCGAGATGCGGTAGACCTGTCCGGCCGCCGAGGCATGGAGGGCGAAGGCGGCGACGCCGGTGGCAACGAGGGCGAACGCGAGACCGAGTGAAGTGATGCGTCTCATGCCGTCCGCCGATACGATTTCGTCCTTTTGCATCCTTGCCGGTGCAAGTAAACAGCCTGTTAATTGGCCAAAATTTACAAAGATTTCAAGCCCGACTTAACTATTGCAGGCGAAGAATTTACGATGGCCGGATGAGACGAACTGGATGAAATCTATCTACGGTTGGAAATCTGCCAAGGCTGGCGAGAGGAACTGGCCGAGGCCCATCACCGCGGTCGCCTCTTTCGCGGGCACCATCCGCGGCCGGATTCTGGTCGCCTTTCTCATCATGAGCGCCATCACGGGCATCCTCGGATTGTCGGCGGCGTCAGGGATTCGCCGGGCCGACGAACTCGTGAGCCGGACTTTCGATCAGTCGCTCATGTCCATCAACTATGCGCGGGCCGCCGCCGCCGATTTCGCCAACATGCGCTCCCTGGAGGCCCGGCGGCGGATGAGCGCCGACCCCGGCGCGAAGGCGCAGCTCGAAGGCAGGCTCGACAGCCTTCGCCATGTCTTCGCGGAGGATCTCGCCGTGGCGGTCGAGCGCGCCCAGTCGAGCCGTGCGACCCAGGCGGCCCAAGCCGTGGAGCGGGCGGTGAAGGATTGGGACGCGGCCCGCTCCGTCCTCGCCGGCCGCGACACCCGGGATCCCGATTGGGACGCGGTCGACCGGCATGCCGGCGCCGTCGAGGAGCATCTCGACCTCTTCATCAACCACACCGCCGGCGACGGTTTCATCTACCGGCAGCAGGCCAGGGCCATCGTCGCCCGCGAGACCCAGATCAACCTCTTCGGCACCCTGCTGGCACTGCTGATGTCCGCCTCCGTCGCCTTCCTGCTGGCCCGGCGCATCATGCGGCCGGTGGCGGACGCCTCCATGGTCGCCTCGCGGATCGCGGCCGGGGACCTCAGCGTGACGATCCCGTCCGGCAGCGCGGACGAACTCGGCGCCCTCCTCGCCTCCATGGGCGTCATGCGCGACAACATCCGCCGGGCGATGGAGCAGGAGGTCGCCCAGCGCATCTCGGCGGAGGCCCATCTCGCCGACGCCCTCGAGACCTCCCTCGAAGGCATCGTCGTGGTCGACGAATCCGGCCGGATCGCGCTCATCAACGGGCAGGCGGAGGATTTCCTCGGATTCGGTCACGAGCCGCTGCCGCGGGACACGTCGATGGCCCGCGTCGCTTTCGAGGGCAACGCGCTCGCCCGCACCCTCCTCTCCGAGGACGACGATTGGACGGCGCCGCGCGAGACCCAGCTCTTCGACGGGCGCTGGCTCCGGATCAGCCGCAGCCGCACGCGCACCGGCGGCTTCATCGCGGTCTGCAGCGACATCACCCTGCTCAAGGTCCAGGAAGCCCATCTCCAATCCACCAACCTTCGCCTCGACACCGCCCTCGACAACATGTCCCAGGGCCTGTGCCTGTTCGACGCCGAGGGGCACCTCACCGTGGTCAACCGGCGCTATTGCGAGCTGTTCGACCTCTCGCCGGACGACCTCCCCCTCGGCACGCCCTACGAGGACGTGGCCTCGCTCTACCTGGCCTCGGCCGAGGAGGGCACGGTCTTCGAGATCGAGGGCCGGCAGATCTCGGCCGCCGGTTCGGGCTTCCGCCAGATGGGCAACGGACGGGTCCTCGCCGTCACGCACAAGCCCGTGGCCGGGGGCGGCATGGTTTCCACCTACGAGGACGTGACCGACCGGCGCCAGGCCGATGCCCGCATCGCCTACATGGCGCGCCACGACGTCCTCACCGGCCTGCCTAACCGGGCCATGTTCGGCGAGCGGATCGAGGAGGCCCTGGCCCATCTCGGGCGCGGCGGCATGTTCGCCGTGCTCTGCCTCGATCTCGACCGGTTCAAGGAGGTCAACGACACCCTCGGTCACCCGGTGGGAGACGAGCTCCTGAAAGCGGTGGGCAACCGCCTGACCGCCTGCCTGCGCGAGGTCGACACCGTGGCCCGGCTCGGCGGCGACGAATTCGCCATCATCCTGGCGGGCGTGACCTATCCGGAGGAGGCCACCATCCTGGCACGGCGGATCGTGGACGTGGTCAGCAACACCTACGAACTCGACGGCCAGCAGGTCGCGGTCGGCGTCAGCATCGGCATCTGCCTCGCCCCCGGCGACGGCACCAGCTGCGACAAGCTCCTCAAGAACGCCGACGTCGCCCTCTACCGCGCCAAGGCCGACGGGCGCGGCACCTGGCGCTTCTTCGAGGTGGAGATGGACATCCGGCTCCAGGCCCGCCGCGCCCTCGAACTCGACCTGCGCGAGGCGGTGGCCCAGGGCGCGTTCGAGATGTTCTACCAGCCGATCTACGATTTCCGCGGCCGCCGCGTCGGCGGGTTCGAGGCGCTGATGCGGTGGCGCCATCCCGAGCGCGGGCTCGTCTCGCCCGCCGAGTTCATCACGGTCGCCGAGGAGATCGGCCTGATCGTGCCGCTCGGCGACTGGGCCCTGCGCACGGCCTGCAGCGAGGCCATGCGCTGGCCCGACGGCATCCGGGTCGCGGTCAACGTCTCGGTGGCCCAGTTCCGGGACGGCATCGTCATCCAGTCCGTCAAGGACGCCCTGAGCGTGAGCCGCCTCCCCCCCGCGCGCCTGGAGCTCGAGATCACGGAATCGGTCCTGCTCAGGGACAACGCCGCCACCCTCGCCACCCTGCACGCCCTGCGCCGCCTCGGCGTCCGGATCGCCATGGACGATTTCGGCACGGGCTACTCGTCGCTGAGCTACCTGCGCAGCTTCCCCTTCGACAAGATCAAGATCGACCAGTCCTTCGTCCGCGACATCACCGCGGCCGACGAATCCGCCTTCATCGTCCGCGCCGTCATCGGCCTCGGCCTCAGCCTGCACATGCGCACCACCGGCGAGGGGATCGAGAACGAGATCCAGTTCGAGCGCCTGCGCCAGGAAGGCTGCGACGAGGGCCAGGGCTACTATATCGGCCGGCCCGACGACGCCGGGAGCATCCCCGAGGTGCTGGACCGCTGGTCGGGACGGCGCGGAGCCACCAAGCACGCCGTGGCGTGAAGGGTCGGTCGGCGGCTCCCGGCAGCCATCGGGCACGCTCTTCTCCCCTGTCCCGGCCGGGCTACGGCATTCACACATGTCGCGGGCTGCGCTGACGAGCCCTCCTCCCCCTTGCGGGGAGGAGCCGGAGGTGGGGGTGGTTGGGCGACCCTCAGCTTACGGAGGCACGCGGCACCACCCCCACTCCTGACCTCTCCCCACAAGGGGGAGAGGGATGCGCTCTGCCTGAAACGGCTGCTGTGTAAATCCGGGAGGCGTGGCGAGTGAGGGGATTCTCAACCGTGCCCGCTGGAACGGGCTCGCTTGGGACTTGGTGTGGTGCCCGTTCCGCGCAAGCAAAAGGGGCGGATTCCAAAGAACCCACCCCCCTTGTCTATCTCCGAAACCCTATTGTGGCGCGGGGGTCGGAGCCGGGTCGGCCGGCGCCGGGTCCGCGGGTACGGGATCCGCCGCGCTCGCCGTTTCGGTGGATTTGGCGAGTTCCGGATAGGCCTCGATCATCGATGCGCCGTTGAGGGGCTTGCTCTGGCCGTTGTGGCAGGTGGTGCAATTCACCTTCGGCACGTCGCCGAGCACGCCGAGGCGGGCGGTGGGGAAGGTGGAGGTCAGCGGCTCGAGGTAATTGCCGTTGATGTCCCGCACCATGCGGATGCCGTGCCAGGCGGTGGTGCGCTGGGGCGTGCTCTGCGACCAGTTCGAGATCGCCCGGGTGTTGTGGCAGAAGGTGCAGTTGACCCCGAGACCCTCCGACATGTGGATCATCAGGCCGTAGGTCTTCTCCGCATCCTGGATCGGCTTGCCCTTCGTGGTGGGAAGCGCCGTGGTGGCGTTCACCCGGATGGCGTTGTTGTCGATGGTCTTGTCGGCGAGGTATTCGGTCAGGGTGTCGTAGGGCAGCGAGGCGAGCCCCACCGAGGCCTTGGCCAGGTTCTGGCCGTTGTTCCGGGCTGTGAAGCCGCCGGGCCGGTTCGGGCCGGGATCGGTGAACCAGACATGGGCCGGCACCGGCTGGCCGCGATGGCAGGTGAAGCAGGTGACGCCCGTGCCCCCCACATGGTTGTCCTTCCAGCTCTCGTTGATGTGCTGGGTCATCTGCAGCATCCGGCGGGCGACCTTCTTCTGGTAGAGGCTGTCGTCGGCCATGTTCTCGGTGTTGTGGCAGTAGGTGCAGCCCTGTTCGGGGCTGACCCATTCGGTCATCGAGACCATCAGGCGGTTGAACTCGTTGACGCTGACGTTCTTGAGGACCTGGACGTTCTCGTAGGTGGCGCCGGCGAGTTCCTCGCCGGGCTCGGCCGGGTCGGCCGGCGCCGGGGCGACGTTGGCCGCCTTCGTCTCGGCCGCCCCGGCGCGGGTATGGATCTGGTCCATCGCCGTGCCGCGAAAGCCGCTCTGCTGGACCGCCAGGGGCGGCCGGTCCCAGTCGGTCAGGCCGAACATCGCGATGGTGAGGAAGAAGGCGATCGAGGCGCCGAGAACTGTGACGAACGTCTTCATGGGACCGCCCCCGGCATGCTCAAGGGATCGACGACCGGCGCATAGACCTGCGGATAGGACGGGGCGACGCCGTGCTTGACCGCCCAGAGGTACCAATTGTCGACCACCGTGCCGGTGAGCAGGATGCCGATGCCGCCGGTGAGGGTGGTCAGAACCGCGAACCACCAGGCCCAGCGGTGGATCGATTCCATCGTGGCGTTGAAGCCCATGGTCCAGCGCCAGAACAGGGCGGCGCGCTCGGTGGCGGTGCCGCGATCGACGATCTGGTCGATCTCGCGCTCACCGCCGAAGCGGCTCACCGCCAGGATGGTGGCGCCATGCATCGCGAAGAGCAGCGTCGACCCGTAGAGGAAGACGATCGAGAGCATGTGGAACGGGTTGTAGAAGAGGTTGCCGTAGCGGAGCGAGAAGGCGGCGGTCCAGTCGAGATGCGGGAAGATGCCGAAGGGCACCGCCTCGCTCCACGACCCCATCAGGACCGGCCGGATGAAGCCGAGGACCAGGAACAGCCAGATGGCGGAGGCGAAGGCCCAGGGCACATGGGTGCCGAGGCCGAGCGCCCGGGCGCGGCGATAGAGCCGGACCCACCACAGCAGGATCGAGGCGGTGAGGAAGAAGCCGGCGATCAGCCACCACCCGCCCTCCTGCAGCGGCGGCAGGATCTTGAGCCCGTATTGCGGTCGCGGCGGCTCCAGGGCGAGCCAGGGCAACTGGCGCACGAACTGGACCGGGTCCCAGTTCACGCTCGCCCACATGTTGAGGCCGACGATCTCGAAGGCGATGAGGAAGCACACGCCCGAGAGGGCGCCGAGATAGCCGATGTAGATCGGACCCACCTGGGCGTTGCCGAACAGGCCGAACAGGTAGCTGTGGAACGGCGTGCCCCAGCGCCGGTCGACATCGACGGGAACGCCGAGTTCCGGAATGGTGGAGCGGACTTGGACCTCGGTGAAGATGTTCTGATAATAGGCCATGGTCGTGCCCCCCTCTAGCGCCAGACCGGGAGATTGAGCCACCAGCCCCACCATTCCGGCCAGCCACGGGTCCAGAACGGGCCGCTGATGATGATGCAGACGGCGCTCCAGAAGCCCGCCGACAGGGCGAGGAACAGGCCGAGCCGGTGGATGCCGAGCGTGCCGATCGAGTAGCCGATCGTGTCGCGGAAGAAGGTGTCCTCGTGCTCGGGCGTCTTCACCACCTGGCCCTTGCCCGGATTGGTGGCCGAGAGGATCAGGGCGCCGTGCAGGGACAGGGCGAAGGTCGTCGTGAAGAAGAACGACACCGCCAGCATGTGCGCCGGATTGTAGTGGAAGTGCAGGTACTGGTAGCCGGTGTTCGAAACCCAATCGAGATGGGAGAGGATGCCGTAGGGAAAGCCGTGGCCCCAGGCGCCCATCAGGAACGGCCGGATCACCACCAGCGAGACATAGGCGAAGATCGCCACCGCAAAGGCGAAGGGCACGTGGTAGCCGATGCCGAGCTTGCGGCAGATCTCGACCTCGCGCAGGGCCCAGGAGACGAACGACCCGATGGCGCAGAAGGTGATGATCTGCCAGAGGCCGCCCTCCTTGAGGGGGGCGAGCGCCAGCCCGTATTTGAGGTCGGGCGGCGCGATGTTGATCTGCCAGATGTTCCAGGTCGGCCCGAGTGCGGCGCCGTAGACGATCAGCGCGGTGCCGAGCACCGAGAAGAACAGCGTCGTGACGCCGAAGAACCCGACATAGAACGGCCCGACCCAGAAATCGAACAGGTCTCCGCCGAGGAGCGTGCCGCCGCGGACGCGGTATTTTCGTTCGAAACTCAGCATCGCCATCGCGAATACCTCCCGGCTTCACAGGTCACGATTCTTGATGGATGGGCGCATCCGTCAGGGTGCGCGTCGTCCCCCTCCCCCTTGTGGGGAGGGGCTAGGGGTGGGGGTGGCGCCGCCAGCCTCCGCAGCGACAGGAGGGTGGCCCAACCACCCCACCTCCAACTCCTCCCCGCATCCATCTCGGGCTTGCCCGATATGGGCACCGGAGATGCGGGTCTCGGGCGAACCCGAGACCCGGAGGGGGAGGAGAGTGATCCGCATCCCGCCCGGTCAGGCGGGCATCGTCGGAAGGACCAGCGTCTGCGCATTGGCGGCGCGCGGGGCCTTGGGGCCTTCCAGCCAGTTGAAACGGTCGGTGCTGAGCAAGATGAAGTGGATCAGCAGCGCCAGAATGAACAGGAAGGTGAAGAGCGCCACCAGCGTGCGGCGCGGATCGAAGAGAAGCCAGACCTTGTGCATGGGTGCGTTCCTCCTCAGGAGATCATCGAGACGAGGCCGTGCGCGGCGCTCGTGACGGTGTCGAGGGCGGCGTAGCCCTTCGGGCCGGGCAGCCACGGGCGCCACATCCAGACGAGGATATGCGCGACCACGGCGATGGCCGTGAAGATGATGAAGCTCGTCAGGAAGATCGCGTGGAACTCCTTGGCTTCCGGTTCCGTCAGCCCGGACAGGCTGCTGGCTTTCTCGATTCCACTGGACATGATGTGAGCCTCCGCTTTCGTCTGGCCGTGCGTGCTCCACGCGCGGCGGGTGAGGTCGCGGGGGCCGGCAGCGGCGCTCGCGACGGTCGTTCCCCCCTCGTCGGACGGGAGGTCGTTCGGGTTCCGGATCGGGCGGGCATCGGCCCGGGGCGATCCGGCCCCGGAAAGCGTCAGCCCATGAAGACGAAGGGGATCGCCGACACGGCCATGGCCTTGGCCTCGCCGAAGACCGAGCGCCGGGCGATGAGGCCGTGGCCCGCCGGAGCCCGGGCCGGGACGAGGCGCTGGAGCGCCGCCGCCGCGAGGAAGAACGGATAGGTCGCCACCAGGAGGAGGCGGAACTGCAGCTCGTGCCGCTGCAGGCGCGACGGGGCGGGACGCGACAGAGCCTGGCGGGAGGGCATGGTCCGGGGGAACATGGTCATCGACTGCATGGCGGAGATCTCCTGTCCGCGATCCGCGGCGGTCGGCCTCGCGAGGAGGCCGGTTCTCGACGGAAACGGCGCCGCGCCGCTCCAGCCGGAAAGAGGGTGTGGGGCGGGGGCGCTCATGCCGCCGCTCCGAGGGTCAGGTCCGCATGCGCGCGCTCGACCTCGGCCGGGCCGACGCGCTCCTGTCCGGCATTCCGGGTCGCCCGTTCGGCGGCGTCGCGCAGGCGCTTGGCCACCGAGATCCGCACCAGCACCGGATGGGCCTCGACGAGGTCGTCGAGCAGGGTGCGGGCGGCCTCGTCCCAGGGCAGTTCCCGGTGGATCCGCGCCGGCGTCGCCTCGACCCGATCCATGTCGCGGGCCAGGGGCAGGATGTGGAAGAGCATGTCGAACAGGGCGTTGCAGACCTCCTGGATGAGGTAGGTCGCGCCCGAGAAGCCCATGAACGGCGTCCCGGTATGGCGGCGGATGATGGCGCCCGGAAACGAGGCCGGCACGAAGACCGCCCGCGATCCGCATTCGGCCGCGTACATGCGCTCGTTGAACGAGCCGAACAGGACGAGGGGCGGGTTGGCCTTGATCGCCTCGCGCACCGCCGCGTTGTCGGTCTTGGCGCCGGGCCGGCGCGAGATCGCGAAGGTGCAGGGCAGGCCCATCTCGTCTTCGAGGAAGCGGCGGACGCCCCGCGCATAGGTGTCGGAGGCGACGATGCCGAAGCTCGCCGTGCCGAAGAAGTCCTGGGTCACCGAGCGCCACAGATCCCAGACCGGCTTGATCGTGGTGTGCCGCTCGCGCTCGATGAAGGGCTCCGGATCGAGGCCGAGGATCTCGCCGAGCTTGCGCAGGAACTTGGTGGTGGCGTGCAGCCCGATCGGCGCCTGCAGGTAGGGCCGCTCGAGGGCCTCGCAGAGCAGGCGGCCGAACTCGCGGTAGAGGCAGATATTGGCGTCCGCGTTCACGAGTTTCGGCACGTCGGCGAGATGCGAGCCGAGCGGAAAGGCGAGGTTCACCTCGGCCCCGATCCCCTCCACGAGGCGGCGGATCTCGGCCAGATCCGAGGGCATGTTGAAGGTGCCGTAGGCCGGGCCGATGATGTTGACGCGGGGGCGCTCGCCCTCCTTGCGGGGAGGCCTTGCCGGGATGCCCTTCTTGGCGAATTTGCGCGCGCCGTATTCCTGCCAGAGCCAGGACATCGCCCGGTCGGCGGTCTGCCACTGGTCCTCGTCGATGGTGCGCGGCAGGAAGCGCTGGAGGTTGGTGCCCTCCGGCGTCACGCCGCCGCCGATCATCTCGGCGATGGAGCCGGTGACGACCACGCTCGGCATCCCCGGATCGAGGGTGGCGTGCGCCCGCTTCATCGCGGCCTCGGTGCCGTGGCGGCCGAGTTCTTCCTCGGCGAGCCCGGTGACCACGATGGGCAGTTCGTGCGGCGGCAGCGCGTCGGTGTAGTGGAGCACCGAGGTGACCGGCAGGTTCTCGCAGCCGACGGGACCGTCGATGACGACCTGCAATCCCTTGATGGCGGTGAAGACGTAGACGGCGCCCCAGTAGCCGCCGGCCCGGTCGTGATCGAGGACGAGCATCAGGCCATCTCCCCGATCGGGTTGTGGGAGGGTTTTCCGCGCGTCGCCGAGGCGACGTTCTGGCGGACTTTCGGCACCTCTTCCCAGATGCCGGCGGCATGGCCCTCGCCGACCCCGTCGAAGAAGTCCCGCATGGCGTCGAACCGGTGCTGGTTGCCGAGCGCCGTGTTGATGACCTTGGCCAGCGACCCGGCTCCGGCGACGCCCATGAGCGGGCGGGCCGAGATCAGGTTGGTGAAGTAGAGGGCGGGGATCGCCCGCTCCTTGGCCGCCTGCACCACCGGCGTGGTGCCGATGGCGAGGTCCGGGCGGAACTCGCGCATGGCGGAGAGGTCGTCCTCCAGCGAGGCGCGAAAGCGCACCATGACGCCGCGCGATTCCAGCCAGTCGCGGTCTGCCTCCGAATAGGGCGTGCGCGGGCAGGCGGTGCCGACATAGGCGAGATCCGCCCCGCTCTCGACGAGGAGCCGGCCCACCAGCAGTTCGGACCCCTCGTAGCCCGAGAGCGTGATCCGGCCCTTGATCGGTGTGGCGGCCAGCGCCCCCCGGATCATCGGGAGGAGACGGTTCTTGGCGGCCTCCACCGTGGCGCGCGGTACGGCGCAGGCCTCGCCGATCCGGTCGAGCCAGTCGGCGGTGCCGTCATGGCCCACGGGGGCGGAGCCGACGATGGGGCGCCCGGCGAGTTCGAATTCGCGGATCGAGGCGGTGTAGAACGGGTGGATCGCCGCCACCGCCGCGCAGTCGAGGGCCGCGTAGAGTTCGCGCCATTCGCGGGTCGGCACCACCGGGCCGGCGCTGAGGCCCAGCGGCTCCAGCAATCCGCCGATCACCACCGGGTCGGCCGGGAACATCTCGCCGAGCAGCGTCACGCTGGGGCGCTCGGAGCGGCCGAGGCGCGGGGCCTGGACCGGACCCTGCTCGGCCTCGGAGCGGGCGAATTTCAGCATGGCCCCGGCGAGCACGTCCTTGGCTTCCGCATGGGTCGGCACGCCGAAGCCCGGCACGTCGATGCCGATGATGCGGACCCCGTCGATCTCCTTCGGCAGGAGGCGCAGCGGTACGCCGGAGGCGGTGGGGACGCAGAGATTGATGACGACGACCGCGTCGTAATCGGCGGGCTTGGCCACGTCGAACACCGCCTCGCGGATGTCCTCGAACAGCTTGCCGGTGACCAGGGTCTCGGAATTGAAGGGGACGTAGCCGACGCTGCGCTTGGCCCCGTAGAAATGCGAGGTGAAGGTGAGGCCGTAGACGCAGCAGGCCGAGCCCGACAGGATCGTCGCCGTGCGGCGCATGCGCAGGCCGACGCGCAAGGAGCCGAAGGCCGGGCACATGCTCTGGGGCTGGTCGTGCGGCCCTTGGGGGTAGTCTTTTTTGAGCTGCTCCAGCGTCTCCGACATCCCGGCGGCTTCGGCGGCCGCCCGCATCGCGTCCTTGCCGGAATGGCAGCCGAGCCCGTCGGTCTCGGTGGCGGCGAGATTGACCGCCTCCGTGGGCAATGCGGCGGGAGCCAGGGTCGAGGCGGGGCGGTCCTTGCGGGCGCGCAGATCGGCGATGTCGAGGGAGACGGCCATGCGCGTCAGACCTCGTCGTAGACGACTTCGAGGGACGGCTTCACGACCAGGGCCGTGCCGCACATATCCTCGAAGGTGGCGGGGACCAGGGTGACGCCCCGGCCCACGGCCTCGCCCTTGAACAGACCGAGCAGACCGTCCTGGGAGAGCGGTGTCGGATGGTTGGCCGCCGCGTCGTGGACGTTCTGGGCCAGATCCGCGAAGAGCGAGCCCCATTGGCTCTCGGGCCTGCCGATGATCTCGTAATTCGCGCTCTTCTTGCGGATGTCGTCGTCGGCCGGGATCGAGGCCAGGACCGGGATGCCCACGGCGGCGGCGAAGGCCTGGGCCTCGCCGGTTCCGTCGTCCTTGTTGATGACGAGGCCGCCGACACCGACATTGCCGCCGAGCTTGCGGAAGTATTCCACCGCCGAGCAGACGTTGTTGGCCACATACAACGATTGAAGATCGTTCGAGCCGACGACGATGACCTTCTGGCACATGTCGCGGGCGATCGGCAGGCCGAAGCCGCCGCAGACCACGTCACCGAGGAAGTCGAGCAGGACGTAGTCGAAGCCCCATTCGTGGAAGCCGAGTTTTTCGAGAAGTTCGAAGCCGTGGATGATGCCGCGCCCGCCGCAGCCGCGCCCGACTTCCGGTCCGCCGAGCTCCATGGCGTAGACGCCGTCGCGCTTGAAGCAGACATCGCCGATGGCGACCTGCTCGCCGGCGAGCTTCTTCTTGGTGGAGGTCTCGATGATGGTCGGGCAGGCGCGGCCGCCGAACAGGAGCGAGGTGGTGTCGCTCTTCGGGTCGCAGCCGATGAGCAGGACCTTCTTGCCCTGCTGGGCCATCATGTAGCTGAGATTGGCCAGGGTGAACGACTTGCCGATGCCGCCCTTGCCGTAGATCGCGATGATCTGCGTCTCCTTGGTGGCGGAGACGGGGGTCGCATCCGGCTCGATGGCGGCTTCGGCGCGCAGGAGTGCGGCTCCGTTCAGCTGCATGTTCATGAAGCGGCTCTCCAATCGAGGATCATCTTCAGGCATTCGGGCTCGCCGAACGCCGTGCGATAGGCGGACGGCGCGTGCGCCGCCGGTTCACGATGGGTGATCAGGCCGTCGAGGGAGAGACGCCCCCCCTCGATCAGGGTCAGGACCGCGGCGAGATCCTCCGGCCGCCACTGGGCGGCGACGCGGATGCGGGCCTCGCGCAGGAAGGCGGGCGGGAAGGCGAAGGAGAGCGGCGCCTCGTAGAAACCGGCGAGCACGATCTCGCCGCCGGGCCTGAGCCGCCCGATCAGCGTGTCGAGGATCGCGGCGTCGCCGCTGACATCGGTGATGGCGCCGTAATCGCGGGTCTCGTCCGCATCCGGATGCAGGACCTCGTAGCCCTGCGCGCCCGTGGCCCGCACCGGGTTCGTCTCCCACACCACAGGCTCGCCGCCGGCGATCCGTGTCAGGCGGGCGAGAAGCCGCCCGAGCACCCCGTGGCCGACGATGAGCGAGCGGCCTTCGGGACGCGCGTTGAGCGCATGATAGGCGGTGGCCGCCAGGGCGATGAGGATGCCGTGTTCGCGCAAATCCGCATCGATGGGAACGAGGCGGGCGCCTTCGCTCACCAGGCGGGAGGCCGCGCCGCCGAACAGGCCGCGCACCGGGCCGAAGCAGCGGGCGCCCGGCACGAAGACCCGCTGCCCGACCGCGAGGCCGGAGGCGGGGCCGGCTTCCACCACTTCGCCCACCGATTCGTAGCCGGGGACCAGCGGATAGCCCATGCCCGGGAAGGGCGGCATCCGGCCCGTCCAGAGCAGGCGCTCGGTGCCGGTGCTGATGCCGCTCCACAGGGTCTCCACCACCGCGTCGGCCGGGCCCGGAGCATCGAGGGCGAGTTCGGCGAGCGACAGGTGTTCGGGGCGTTCGAAGAGGACGGCCAGCGCGTGCATCGTGTTCGACCCTCCCCTGTCTCGTGCCTCGACCCGATGGCGACGGGTGCGGCGCTTGTTCGATGTGTCATCCTAGATTGACACTTTTATTCGTCAAGCCTTACTTACGCTGCAGCGTGTCAATTCGTCTGGACACCAGCAGGCGGGTCAGGAGCGGGCGCCGCGTCGCGATCTCGCGGCACTCGCGAAATCCGGCCTCCTGGAGGAGCGCGGTCAGCTCGGCGGGGCGGCGGCAGCGGCCGCTTCCCATCGCCAGCAGGTAGAAGCCGAAATAGGCGTCGGTGACCGGCTCGGCCCCCGCCGTCCCGGCCATCGGCTCGGCGATCAGGAGCGTACCGCCATCGCCGAGCGCGTCGTAGGCGGCGCGCAGGAGCGGGCGGACGGTGTCGTCGTCATGGTCGTGGACGACCCGGACGAGGGAGATGGCGTCGGCACCCGTCGGCAGGGGCGTGGTGCGAAAACTGCCGCCCCGGGCTTCGGCGCGGTGGGACAGGCCCTCGGCCGCGAAACGCTCCGTGGCGCGGGCGGCCACCGCCGGCAGGTCGAACAGCCGGACGGCGAGGCCCGGCGTCGCCCGCATGGCCGCGCGCAGGAAAGCCCCCTCGCCGCCCCCCACATCCATCAGCAGGCGGTGCCGGTGCATGGGATAGGCGTCGAGGATGTCCTCGGCGATGAGGGATTGGGAGGCGGCCATGAGGGCCGAGTAGTCCGCCACCGCCTCGGCCGGGATCGCCGTGGCGCCGGCCGCTCCGGCATAGGGCCAATAGGCGGCGAGCCGGCTGGTGCCGCCCTCCCCGCGCAGGAGCGCCACCGGGTCGCGCAGATCCTCGTAGAGGAGCGCGTGGTGCTCGATCATCGCGGTGATGGAGGGATTGCCGATCAGCGCCGCGCCGAGATCGGCCAGGGCGAAGTGCCCGTCGGGCAGGCGCCGCAGCAGGTCGAGCGAGGCGGCGGCGTCCAGCAGGCGCAACGCCCGCTCCGGCCTCAGGCAGGTCCGCTCGGCCAGGGCCTCGAGCCCGAGCGGGCCGGGGGCGAGGATCGCGAACAGGTCGAGCCTGATGCAGGCGAACAGGGTCTGCGAATAGACGAAGCCGGCGCAGAGATCGAACAGCGCGCGGGTGTTGCGCCGCGCGATCCCCCGCGTCAGCGGAAACGCGGCGGCCCAGCGCTGGAAGGCCGGATTGGCGATGGTGCGGTTGCGGAAGCCGAGCCAGCGCTCTTGCCAAGGCAGGGCTCGCTGTCGCCCTCCCCCCTCTGCGGGGGAGGGTGGCCCTCGCGTSAGCGAGGGTCGGGAGAGGGGCGCGCCGTATCCGGAGAGGTCGCCCCCTCTCCCGCCTGCTCCGCAGGCACCCTCCCCCGCACCAAGTCGGGTCTGCCCGACTTGGCCAGCCAAAGACAGATCTCGGGCAAGCCCGAGGTCCTTGGGGGGAGGGTTGCTACGCGCGGGTCGCATCGTCCGGTCACGCCCGCTCATTCGGCCGGGCTCACCGAAACGCCGGGCGTCGGCTTCCGCCGGCGGAGGCGGTCGAGATAGAGGTAGACGACGGGCGTGGTGTAGAGGGTCAGGATCTGGCTCACGATCAGGCCGCCGGCGATGGCGATGCCCAGGGGGCGGCGCATTTCCGAGCCTTCGCCCCCGGCGAGGATGAGAGGCAGGGCGCCGAGCAGGGCCGCCAGCGTTGTCATCATGATCGGCCGGAAGCGCAAGAGGCAGGCCTCGAAGATCGCGTCCTTCGGTGTGGCCCCGCGCGTGCGCTCGGCGTCCAGCGCCACGTCGATCATCATGATGGCGTTCTTCTTGACGATGCCGATGAGCAGGAACACCGCGATGAGGGCGATGATGGTGAATTCCGTGCCCGAGACGAGGAGCGCCAGCAGCGCGCCGATACCGGCCGAGGGCAGCGTCGAGAGGATCGTCACCGGATGGACGAAGCTCTCGTAGAGGATCCCGAGGATCGTGTAGACGGCCAGCAAAGCCGCCAGAATCAGCAGGGGCTGGCGCGAGGACGAGGCCTGGAAGGTCTTGGCCGCGCCCGCGAATTCGCCGTGGATCGTGGCCGGCAGGCGCAATTGCGCCTCGGCCTCCTCGATGGCGGCGGTGGCGTCCGACAGGCTCTTGCCCGGCGCCAGGTTGAACGAGAGCGTGGTGGCCACGAACAGGCCCTGGTGGCTCACCTGCACGGGCGCGTTGCCGGTCTCCACCCGGGCGAAGGCGGAGAGCGGAATCATCGTCTCCTTGGCACTGGAAACCGGAGCGCTGGACGAGGCGCCCGCCCCGCCCGCGATGGCGTTGGAGGCGGCGTTGCGGGCGGAATCGGCGGCGATGGTGGAGGCCGTCGTCCCCGTCGTCGCGGCGCCGGCCACCGTCCCGGCCACGGCGTTGGTGATGGCCGAGCCGCGCGCCTTGCCGCCCGATGTCGAGACGAAGACGGTCTTCAACGTCTCCGGGCTCTGCAGGTAGCGCGGCGCGATCTCCATCACGACGTGGTACTGGTTGAGCGGGTTGTAGATCGTCGAGACCTGCCGCTGGCCGAAGGCGTCGTAGAGGGTGTTGTCGATCTTATCGGGCGTGATGCCGTAGCGGTAGGCGGTGGCCCGGTCGATGACGAGGCGGCTCTCCAGCCCGCCCTCCTGCTGGTCGGAGGTGACGTCCGAGAAGACCGGGTTCTTCTGCAGCGCCTCCACGAGCCGGGGGGCCGCCGCATAGAGTTCGTCGGCCGTGTCGCCCTGGAGGGTGTACTGGTACTGCGCGAAGCTCTGGCGCCCGCCCATGCGCAGGTCCTGGCGCGGGAACAGGAACAGCCGGGCGCCGGCCACCTGCGCGAGCTTGGGGCGCAGGCGGGTCATCACCTCGGTGATCGAGGCCCGCTCGCCCCGGGGTTTGAGGCCCACGAAGACGTTGGCCGAGTTGGTGGCGCGCCCGCCCGTGAAGCCGACGACGCTGTCCACCGCCGGATCGGCCTGCACGATGGCGGTAGCCTGTTCCAGCTTTTGCTTCATCGCCTGGAACGAGATGCGCTGGTCGGCCTGGATGCCGCCCATCATCTGCCCGGTATCCTGCTCGGGGAAGAAGCCCTTGGGGACGATGATGTAGAGATAGACGTTGAGCCCGATCGTCGCGAACAGCGTGAGCAGCACCAGGCGGCGATGATTGAGGGCGATCCGCAGGGTCCGCTCATAGGCGCGCAGCGTTCCCTCGAAGGCGCCCTCCAGCCCCCGGATCAGCAGGTTGGGGCGGCGCGGCGCCTCTCCCTCCGGCACGCTTTCGCGCTTGAGCAGCAGCGCGCACATCATCGGCGTGGTGGTGAGCGAGAGCACCAGGGAGATCAGGATCGCCAGGGACAGGGTGAAGGCGAATTCCTCGAACAGCCGCCCGACGATCCCCCCCATCAGCAGGATCGGGATGAACACCGCGATCAGCGACAGGCTCATGGAGATGACGGTGAAGCCGACCTCCTTCGCCCCGATGAGGGCGGCCTCCAGCCTCGGCTTGCCGAGCTCGATATGGCGCTGGATGTTCTCCAGGACCACGATGGCGTCGTCCACCACGAAGCCGGTGGCGATGATGAGGGCCATCAGCGACAGGATGTCGAGGCTGTAATCCAGCAGGTACATGGCCGAGAAGGTGCCGATGATCGAGATCGGCACGGCCACCGCCGGGATCAGGGTCGCCCGGCCGGAGCGCAGGAAGGCGAAGACCACGCCGATGACGAGGACGACCGCGATGACCAGGGTCTCCTCGGTCTCGGCGAGGGAGGCGCGGATGGTGGCGCTGCGGTCGCCGGTGACGGTGAGGTCGATGTCGCCGGGCAGCGCCGCCTTCACCTGCGGCAGCGCCGCCTCCACCGCCTTGATCGTATCGACAACGTTGGAGCCGGGCTGCTTGTAGATGAACAGAATCACGCCCGGCCGGCCGTTGACGAGGCCGAGATTGCGCTTGTCCTCCACCGAATCCTCGACCTTGCCCACATCGGTGAGGCGCACGCCCGCCCCGTTGCGGTAGGCCACGACGATGTCGCGGTAATCCGCCGCCACCCGGCCCTGGTCGTTGGCGTAGAGCTGGTAGTGGCGGGTGTCGGTCTCGATCGCCCCCTTCGGGGAATTGGCATTGGCCGAGGCGATCGCCGCGCGCACCCCTTCGAGGCCGATCCCGTAATTGTAGAGGGCGGTGGGATCGAGCTCGACCCGCACCGCCGGAAGCGAGGAGCCGCCGATATCGACGTTCCCCACCCCGGGGAGCTGGGACATCTTCTGCTGCACCACCGTGGCGGCGGAATCGTAGAGCTGGCCCGGCGACAGGGTGTTCGAGGTCAGCCCGAGGATCAGGATCGGCGCATCGGCCGGGTTGAACTTGCGGTAGGTGGGGTTCGAGCGCAGGGCGGTGGGCAGGTCGGCCCGCGCGGCATTGATCGCCGCCTGCACGTCGCGGGCGGCCCCGTCGATGTCGCGGTTGAGGTTGAACATCAGGACGATCCGCACCGTCCCGACGGAACTGGTGGAGGTCATCTCGCCCACGTCGGCGATGATGCCGAGCCGCCGCTCCAGGGGCGCGGCCACCGTCGTCGCCATGGTCTCGGGCGAGGCCCCGGCCATCTGCGCCTGGACCAGGATGACGGGGAAATCCACCTGCGGCAGCGGCGCCACCGGCAGCTTGAAGAACGCGAAGATCCCCGCCAGCAGCACCCCGATGGTGAGCAGCGTGGTGGCGACGGGGCGGCGGATGAACGGCTCGGAGACGTTCATGGGCGGGGCGCCGTGACCGGGCGAGGGGCCGGGCCTGGGCACCTGCTCCCTCCCCCCTCTGCGGGGGAGGGTGGCCCGGCCGTCAGGCCGGGTCGGGAGAGGGGAGCGACCCGGCCGGAGGTGGCGCGAGCCAGTCGCGCCTCGACGGTCGCGCCGACCGTGTCGAGGACCGAAGCGAGATCGCTCAGGACACGGTCGTTCGGGAAGCGCAGAATCTCGAAACCCTGCTCCCGCAGCCAGACATCGCGCGCGGCATCGCGATCACGGCGTTCGGCCTCGTCATGGGGGGCTCCGTCGAGTTCGACGATCAGACGGGCGGACGCGCAGAGGAAATCGGCGATGTAGGGCGGCAGGGGAACCTGGCGTCTGAACTTGAGCCCACGGAAGCGGCTACCGCGCACCTGCTGCCAGAACGCATCCTCGGCCAAGGTGCGGAGCCGACGTTGCTCACGGGCGAACGCACGCAGACGCGGAGTAGGTCTGACGAGGATGCGCACCTCGTCGCTCTGCGCGCCCAATCCGGAAACCGGGCTCCCCTCTCCCGACCCCCTCCGGGGGCCACCCTCCCCCGCAGAGGGGGGAGGGAAGTCGGCAGCCCGGTTCACGGCGTCACCCCCGCAGCCTTCGCGCCGCCGCCGCGCTTGAACCGCCGCTCCAGGCGGTCGAAGGCGAGGTAGATCACCGGGGTGGTGAACAGGGTCAGGACCTGGGAGACGATGAGGCCGCCGGCGATGACGATGCCGAGCGGCTGGCGCAGTTCGGAACCGACGCCGGTGCCGAGGATGAGGGGCACCGCCGCGAACAGGGCGGCGAGCGTCGTCATCAGGATCGGGCGGAAGCGCAGGAGGCAGGCCTCGTAGATCGCGTCGCGCGGGGCCATGCCCTCCTCGCGCTCGGCCTGGAGCGCGAAGTCGATCATCATGATCGCGTTCTTCTTCACGATGCCGATGAGGAGCACGATGCCGATGACGCCGATGATGTCCAGCGGCAGCCCGTAGAGCATCAGGCCGACCAGCGCGCCGATCCCCGCTGAGGGCAGGGTCGAGAGGATCGTGATCGGGTGGACGAAGCTCTCGTAGAGCACGCCGAGCACGATATAGACGGTGACGATGGCGGCGATCACCAGGAAGAGCTGGTTCGAGAGCGCCGATTGGAAGGCGAAGACCGAGCCCTGCGGCACCACGCGGAAGCTCGGCGGCAGGTCGATCTCTGTCCGCGCCGCCTCGATCGTCTTCACCGCATCGCCCAGCGCCACCCCCTCGGCGAGGTTGAACGAGACGGTGGTGGCCGGGAACTGGCCGAGATGGCTGATGAGGAGCGGCGCCCGGCGCTCGCTGATCCGCGCCACCGCCGAGAGCGGCACCTGCCCCGAGGCCGCCGTGGAGGAGGGCAGGAAGATGCCGTTGAGGCTGTCGAGGGTCTTGTGCAGGTCCGGGTCGGCCTCAAGAATCACCCGGTACTGGTTCGACTGGGTGAAGATCGTCGAGACGATGCGCTGGCCGAAAGCGTCGTAGAGCGCATTGTCCACGGTGGCGGGGGTGATGCCGTAGCGGCCGGCGGTGGGCCGGTCGATGGTGACGTAGGCCGCCAGCCCGTTGCCCTGCAGGTCGCTCGCCACGTCCGACAGCAGCGGCGAGCGCTGCAGCGCCTGGACGAAGCGCGGCACCCAGGTCTCGAACTCCGAGAGGTTCGGGTTCTCGAGGATCACCTGATACTGCGTCGCGCTCACCGCCGTGTCGATGGTGAGGTCCTGCACCGGCTGCATGTAGAGCCGGATGCCGGCGACCCCGCGCGTCGCTTCCTTCAGGCGGCGGATGATCGCGCTGGCATCGGTGGCGCGGCCCTCGTGCGGCTTCAGGTTGATGAGGAAGCGGCCGGAATTGAGCGTCACGTTCTGCCCGTCGACGCCGATGAACGAGGACAGGCTCGCCACATCCGGGTCCTGCAGGACGATCCGCGCGAGTTGCTGCTGGCGGTCGGCCATCTCGGCATAGGAGACGGTCTGGTCGGCCTGGGTCACGCCCTGGATCACGCCCGTGTCCTGGACCGGGAAGAACCCCTTGGGGATGACCACGAACAGGTAGGCGGTGAGCGCGATGGTGCCGAGGGTGACCACCAGGGTCAGGCCCTGGTGGTTGAGCACCACGCGCAGCATCCGGCCGTAGCCGGAGATCACCCCGTCCATGGCCCGCCGGCCGGCCCGCCCGATGAATCCTTCGCGGCGCTTGGCCTCCGGCGCGTGCTTGAGCAGGCGCGCGCACAGCATCGGAACCAGGGTGAGCGATACCACCGCCGAGATCACGATGGTGGCGGCGAGCGTGATGGCGAATTCGTGGAACAGGCGGCCCACCACGTCGCCCATGAACAGGAGCGGGATCAGCACCGCGATGAGCGAGACCGTGAGCGAGATGATGGTGAAGCCGATCTCGCGGCTGCCCTTCAGGGCCGCCTCCATCGGCGAATCGCCCTCCTCCACGTGGCGGGCGATGTTCTCGATGACCACGATGGCGTCGTCCACGACGAAGCCGGTGGCGATGGTGAGCGCCATCAGGGACAGGTTGTCGAGGGAGAACCCGTAGAGGTCCATGATCGAGAGCGCGCCGATCAGCGAGAGCGGCACCGACAGGCTCGGGATCAGGGTCGCGGACAGGCTGCGCAGGAAGAGGAAGATCACCAGCACCACGAGGCCGATGGCGAGCGCCAGCTCCACCTGCACGTCGTGCACCGAGGCGCGGATGGTGGTGGTGCGGTCGGTGAGCGGCGTCACCGTGATCGCGGCGGGCAGCGTCCCCTGCAGCTGGGGCAGCAGCGCCTTGATCTTGTCGACGGTGGCGATGACGTTGGCGCCGGGCTGGCGCTGGATGTTGAGGATGACGGCGGGCGTCTCGTCCATCCAGGCGCCGAGCTTGGTGTTCTCCGGGCCGTTGACCACGTCGGCGACGTCCGACAGCCGCACCGCCGAGCCGTTCTTGTAGGCGATGATCGCCTGCTCGTAGGCCTTCGGATCGCGGATCTGGTCGTTGGCGTTGATGGCGTAGGACTGGGTCGGCCCGTCGATCGTGCCCTTGGGCGTATTGACGTTGAGGTTGGTGATGGTGGTGCGCAGGTCGTCGATGTTGAGGCCGTAGGCGGCCAGCGCCCGCGAATTGAAGCGCACGCGCACGGCGGGGCGCTGGCCGCCGCCCATGCTGACGAGGCCGACGCCGGAGACCTGGCTGATCTTCTGGGCGAGGCGCGTCTCGGCGAGGTCGCGCACCTCGGTGAGCGGCATCGTCGTCGAGGTCAGGGCCAGGGTCAGGATCGGCGCGTCGGCCGGGTTGACCTTGGCGTAGACCGGCGGCGCCGGCAGGTCGGAGGGCAACAGGTTGCCCGCCGCGTTGATCGCCGCCTGGACCTGCTGCTCGGCGATGTCGAGGCCGAGATCCAGGCTGAACTGAAGCGTGATCACCGACGCGCCCGCGGAACTCTGCGAGGTCATCTGGTTGAGGTTGGCGAGCTGGCCGAACTGCCGCTCGAGCGGTGCCGTCACGGCAGAGGTCATCACCTCGGGGCTGGCGCCGGGATAGAAGGTCTGAACCTGGATCGTCGGGTAATCCACCGACGGCAGGGCCGAGACCGGCAGGTTCAGGTACGACACCATGCCGACGAGCAGGATCGCCAGCATGAACAACGTGGTGGCCACGGGCCGCAGGATGAAGATGCGGGACGGGTTCATGGGGCGAGCCCTCCCCCCATTGGATCTCGGACCTGCCCGGCCGTCGGCGTGAAGCGCCCCGTGCCTCCTCTCCTGGAAGGAGAGGGTTGGGGTGAGGTGTGCGCCCCCTCCGGACAATCCACGCACCTCACCCTGTCCCTCTCCTTCCAGGAGAGGGGACCCGCGCTACCCGTGTGATCCGGCCGGACCTTCGCCGGGAAACGGATCACTGTGACATCCGGTGCGCCCATGGATGCGTCGAACAGCGCGCCAGTCATAGGCGACAAGGCGCTCATTGCGCCGCCGGCCGCTCTCTGCGGCGCTCGCGCTTCTGCGGCGGGTTTTCGGGAGGTGTCCCGGCGGCGGGCGTCGATGTCGTGGCGTCGGCTGCAGGTGCCGCTTGGCCGGGCGCCGCAGGTTCACCGGGGGGCGCCGGCTGGCCTTTGCCGCCCTCTGTGACGCGAACCTTGGCGCCGTCGCGCAGGCGGTCGGTCCCGTCGACCACGACCCGGTCGCCCACCGCCAGCCCCTTGGTGACGGCGGTGCGGGCACCCTCGGCCTCGCCCACGGTGATCGGCCGGACCACGACCTTGTCGTCGCCGTCGAGAAGGTAGACGTAGGCGCCCGGCGTGCCGCGCAGGATCGCGGCGGTGGGGATGATGGGCGTGTCCCGCACGATGTCCACGGTGAGCTTGGCGTTGACGAACTGGTTCGGGAACAGGCTCTCGTCCTTGTTGTCGAACAGGGCGCGCAGCTTCACCGTGCCGGTGGTGGTGTCGATCTGGTTGTCCACCGTGTCGAGGGTGCCGGTGGCGAGCACGTTGGCATCGCCCCGGTCGTAGGCGGTCACCGTGAGTTTCGCCCCCGAGCGCAGGCGGCGCATGACGCGCGCCACGTCGTCCTCGGGCAGGGTGAAGACCACCGAGATCGGATGCAGCTGCGTCACCACCACGATGTTGGTGGAGGCGGCGGTGACGTAATTGCCCTGGTCGATCTGGCGCAGGCCGACGCGGCCCTCCACGGGCGAGACGATGCGCGTATAGGCGATGTTGAGCTTCTGCTGGTCGACCTGGGCCTGGTCGATGGCGACCGTGCCCTCGTTCTGCTTCACCAGGGCCGCTTGCGTGTCCACGTTCTGCTTGGAGATCGAATCCTGCAGGCTGAGGCGCTGGAAGCGGGCGAGGTCGAGCTTCGAATTCTGCAGCAGCGCCTGATCGCGGGCGAGCTGGCCCTGATACTGGGCGAGCTGCGCCTCGTAGATACGCGGGTCGATCTGGGCCAGGAAATCGCCCTTCTTGACGGTCTGGCCCTCGCGGAAGCCGATCTCCATGAGGTAGCCGCTGATCTGCGACTGGATCGTCACGGTGGCGAGCGGCGTCACCGTGCCGAGGCCCGACAGCACCACCGGGATCTCGCCGGCCGAGACCGTGGCGACGCCCACAGCCTGGGCCATGTCGCCGGGTCGTCCACGGGCGCCCTTGCCGCGCGCGGGCGCGCCGTCGGCGGCTGTCTCCGTCGCAGGTTTGGGCGCGAGATAGTACCGGTAGCCGGCCGCGCCGCCCCCCGCGAGAAGGAGGAGCAGGATGAGCCACGTCCCCGCGCGGCTTCGCCGGCGCGTGGGCGCCGGTGTCTCGGGTCCGATGTGCCGGGCCGTCTCGGTCCGGATGGGCGATTGTTCGTTCATGCCTCGACAATCCGGCCGCTCGTTTCCGACCGGCACCACGCAGTCTGACCGAAATGGAGACGGGAGTCCCGACGGAACAGGGGGCGCGACCACCACGCAGCGGGGCGACGATCCAGGACCGCGCAAGAAATCGTGCACGTTTGCCGGGGGGCCTTGCCCGTCGATCGTTCGCTCAGCATCGCTGCCAGAGATGCAGGACTATTGCGACGCCAGTGCGGCGCGGAAGTTTCCGGGCTGTTTCCAGGGTGCGGGCGGCGGGCCGTTCGAAGCCCTCAGGGCAGCGGCTTCGACGGGTAGGCCTCGACCACCGCGTGATAGGCCGCATCCGTCGGTGTCACCGGCACGACGAGGCGCAATCCAGCCCCCGCCAGGGCGATGAGGAGGGCGAGAGCGCAACATGCGCGGGTGCTCAACGGGGGCGTCCTCGTGATCCGATGCGAGGTCGCTACCCCGGAAGACCATCGCAGCACAAGCAGAACGCGAGAAAGCCGCCACGCCGAGAGAGCGTGACGGCTGTCTTCTCGGGGAGGATCAGCTTCAGAAAAAGGACCGGAGCGGTACGCCACTCAAAAGAAACGAGGGGGCGGTGTTTCCGTTGAGCGGCGCCCGCTCCGGCCATGAGCAGAACCTACGTTACGCCTGATGAATGTCAACAATCGTCAGGCCCGACCCGGGGCGCCGGGAGAAGGAGCGTGCGAACGCGCACATTTCCGCTTCAGGTTTCCCGTCCCGACACGCCCGCGCTACCGAAGGCCGAAGGATCTCGGCCCGGGGGCGACTGGATTCATACATCCGCTCGACGCTTGTTCGCCCTGTCCAAGAGGGTTCGACATGAGGCGCGACGGGCTTCCTTGTAACTCGTATCCTGCCGCATCTGGTAAGCTTTCAGGACCGGTGGCAGGCGAGAGACCGTCGTTCACAAGGGCCGCCGGGCCCGTAGGAGAGCCCTCCTTTCAGGAGAAGGGGCCCGCGCCGGTACCTGAACCGTTCAGCCGATGGGGATACGAGATGGGCAGTCTCGAAATCCGGTGTTCGCCTGCTTTAGGGCAGGTCGAGGCTTGGTCTCAGGCCTGATCGTCGATGTAGCGGGAGGCGATCATCGAGGCGGCTGTGCGGTTCTCGACGCCGAGCTTGGCGTAGATGCTCTCCAGATGCTTCGTCACCGTGCGCGGTGACAGGCCGAGGATGTCGCCGATATCGCGGCTCGCCTTGCCCCGCGACAACCAGAACAGCACGTCGGCCTCGCGGGCGGTGATCGGCAGGTTGGCGCGCAGGCGCTCGATGCCGCTGGCGGAAGCATCGCGGGAGAGGCGCAGCAGCACCTCGTCGCCGGTGGTGCCGATCAGGCTGAGACTATGGGTGGCGCCTTCCGTATCCGGCAGCGTGACGGAGGCCGCGTTGCCGCCCTTCAGCTGTTCGGCGAGCCAGGAACGGCCGGCCTCGGGCAGGCGCGAGCCCCCGTCGCCGAGCTTGGCCAGCACACGGGCGGCCTGCGGCGTGCTCCACAGGACGGTGCCCTGGCGATCCACGGCGAAGAGCGTGCGGCCGGTCGTGTCGAGGGCGGCCCGGGCGCTCTGCGCGGCCCGCGCGCTCGCCAGATGCACGCGGATGCGGGCCAGGATCTCGTCGGGGGCGATGGGCTTGGTGACGTAGTCGCTGCCGCCCGCCTCCAGGCCCTTCACGATATGCTCGGTCTCGGACAGGCCGGTCATGAAGATCACGGGCACGAGGGCGAGGTCGCTGCGCGCCTTCAAGCGGCGGCAGGTCTCGAACCCGTCCATGCCGGGCATCACCGCATCGAGCAGGATGATGTCGGGGGTGATCTCCTCCACCAGCGCCAAGGCGAGATCGCCGGCCACCGCCACCAGGACGGTGGCGCCGGAGCGCTCGATCGCCTCGGTGAGGAAGCTCAGGGTCTCGGGGGAATCGTCCACGACGAGGACGATGTCGCGCTGCATCTCAGCCATCGCGCATCCCTTCGAGGACGCGCACGTAGCGCCGGAGGTCGTAGGAGGCGACGAGCCCGCGCATCTGCGCAGCGATCTCGGCGGGCATGGCCGACTGGCCTTCGAGCTCCGTCAGCTTGGCCTCGATCCCGCGGACATGACCGATCCGGCCGAGGCGGATCAGCTCGGCGATGTGGTCCTGGCGCAGGGATTCGCCGCCTCGTCCGCTCCGGGGCGGAGCCTCGGCCAAGGCGGGCGCGGGCGGGGCGGGCTGGCCCAGCGCCAGCAGCCGGTCGATCCGCTCCAGGAAGTCGCGCAGGTCGAAGGGCTTCGGGATGATCTCGTCATGCGGGGCGTCGTCGCCCCGGATCGGGCTGATCTCGTGGACGTTGGCGGACATGATGGCGATGCGGGAGGAGAGCCCGCCGTCGCGCAGGGCCTTGGCCACGGCCCAGCCGCTCATCCCCGGCATGGCGATGTCGAGGAGGATGATGTCGGGCCGCCGCTCCATCGCCAGGTTCAGGCAATGCGGCCCGTCGGGGGATTCCAGCACGACGAGGCCGAGCGGTTCGAGCACCTCGCGCATGAGGGCGCGATGCGCGGCATCGTCGTCGGCCACCAGCACCACGCGCGGCGGCCCGACATGGACCGGTCTCTCCCGCCGGCTGCCGGCGGCACGCTCGGACGGCTCCGCAGGCTTGGGACCGGCCGGACGGTGTACCGAGGCCAGCATGAGCCGGAGGCTGAAGCAGGTGCCACGGCCGACCTCGCTCTCCACGCTG
Source organism: Methylobacterium sp. Leaf85 (assembly GCF_001422125.1). Lineage (NCBI taxonomy): Bacteria > Pseudomonadati > Pseudomonadota > Alphaproteobacteria > Hyphomicrobiales > Methylobacteriaceae > Methylobacterium > Methylobacterium sp. Leaf85. The sequence goes on from NZ_LMME01000030.1 coordinate 149,954, forward strand.
ACCTCGCCGCCCATCACCTGGGCGAGGAGATGCGCAATGGTGAGCCCGAGCCCGGTTCCCGGCGTGTTGCGGGCGGCGGGCAGCGAGCCGCGCTCGAAGGGTCCGAAGATCCGCTGCAGATCGCTTTCGGGAATGCCGAGACCGCTGTCGCGGATCGAGAACACCGCCACCTGGCTGCGATAGCTCATCTCCAGGGCGACCCAGCCGGTTTCCGTGAACTTGATCGCGTTGGAGAGGAGGTTGAGCAGGATCTGGCGCAGGCGCTTCTCGTCCGCCGCTACCACGGCCGGCAGCGTGGGCGGGCGCGAGAACCGGAATTCGAGGCCGGCGGCGTTGGCCTGGAGCCGGACCATGTCGACGATCTGGTCCAGGAATTCGGCGAGGCGGAACTCGTTGCGGTGGATCTGGAGACGCCCCGCCTCCATGCGGGAGATGTCGAGGAGGCCATCGATCAGGCCAGACAGGTGCTGGGCGCTGCGCCGGATGACGCGGATGCCGTTGCGGCGCGGGGCCGGGATGTCGTCGTCGCCCTCGAGCAGTTGCGCGTAGCCGAGGACGGCGTTGAGCGGGGTGCGCAGCTCGTGGCTCATGCCCACCACGTAGCGGCTCTTGGCGAGGTTGGCGGCCTCGGCCGTCTCCTTGGCCTGCTGCAGCTTGGCGTCGGTGATTTTGTGGGCCTCGATCTCGGCCTCATAGAGGGCCGTCTGGCGGGCGGTCTCCTCCTGCGCCACGCGGCGGCTCTCCTGGGCGAGGACGAACAGCCAGGCGACGATGCCGAGGATGACCACGAGAATGAAGAACACGCTGGTCAGCGCGGCGCGCAGGGTCTCGCCATGCTCGGGCTGGGCGGTGGCGATGCCCGCATGGACGATCCCGAGGATCAGCCCGATCACCGAGACCAGCGTGAGCATCAGGGCGAGGTAGCGCCCGAGAGGCGCCCCGATCCAGGCGGCGGTCTTGGCCGGCATGATCCGGGTCAGCGCGCTCTGGGCCTGTGCCTCCAGACGGCCATGCGGCTTGCACAGGTCGCCGCAGCGAGCGTCCAGCGAGCAGCAGAGCGAGCAGATCGGCCCGGCATAGGCAGGGCAATGGGCCATGTCCTCGCCTTCGAACGGATGCTCGCAGACGGTGCACTGGATCTCCGCGCGGGCGCCCCAATCGGCGATGGCGGGCCGCGCGAGATAGTAGCGTCCGCCGGTGGCGAAGGCGATGGCGGGCGCCGCCGCGAAGGCGGTGACGAGGGAGAGCAGCGGTGCGAAGTTCTGGAGTCCCGCGCCGAGCAGGCCCGCATGAGCGAGGAAACCGGCGAGCAGCGCCAGGGCCGAGGCCCCCGTGCCGACCGGGTTCACGGCATAGAGATGCGCCCGCTTGAACTCGATGCCCGGCGGCGACAGGCCGAGGGGCTTGTTGACGGCCAGATCGGCCGAGAGCGCGCCGACCCAGGCCGACACCACCACCGCGTAGAGCGAGAGCGTGCTGGCGAGGGTCTTGTCGATGCCCAGCTCCATCAGCAGCAGCGCGATGGCCACGTTGAAGACGAGCCAGACCACGCGGCCGGGATGGCTATGCGTCAGGCGCGAGAAGAAGTTCGACCAGGCGATGGAGCCGGCATAGGCGTTGGTGACGTTGATCTTGAGCTGCGAGATCACCACGAACAGGCCGGTGAGGAGCACCGCCCCCTCCCGCGAGGGCATGACGTGGCCGAAGGCGACCACGTACATCTGCGTCGGCTCGGCCGCTTGTTCGTGCGGCACGCCCTGTCCCAGGGCCAACACCGCCAGGAAGGCCCCGAGCATGATCTTGAACATGCCGGGCAGGATCCAGCCCGCCCCGGCCCCGAGCACGGCGAGCCACCAGCGCGGATTGCTCCCCGAGTCGGACGTCTCGGCCGGCGGCACGAAGCGGAGGAAATCCACCTGCTCGCCGATCTGCGCCAGCAATGCGAGGAGGATGCCGGAGGCGAGGCCGAACTGGGCGAGGTCGAAGCCCGAGATCGGGTAACCCATGAATGTGGAGATCGAGCCGACGGCTTCCGACGTCCCCGGATAGGACAGGAGGTTACTGAGGGCGGGGCCGCCCTTCCACGCGATGAAGCCGAGCGGCAGGAGGTTGAGCCCGATCCAGAGCGGCTGTGTCCAGATCTGGAACCGGCTGATCAGGCTGATCCCGTAGATAACGAGGGGGATCACCACGACCGCGCTGACGATATAGCCGATCCAGAGCGGCAGGCCGAGGCAGAGTTGCAGCGCCAGCGCCATGATCGACGCCTCGATGGCGAAGAACAGGAAGGTGAAGCTCGCATAGATCAGCGAGGTGATGGTGGAGCCGAGATAGCCGAAACCGGCCCCGCGGGTGAGGAGATCGATGTCGACGCCGAAGCGCGCCGCATAGAGGCTGATCGGCACGGCGGTGGCGAAGATCAGCACGCCCACGAACAGCACCGCCGTCACGGTGTTGGTGAAGCCGGTGGCGAGGACCAGGGTGCCGCCGATCGCCTCCAGCGCCAGGAACGACAGCGAGCCCAGCGCCGTCTGCGCCACCCGCAGGCTCGACCAGCGCCGCGCCTTCTTGGCGGTGAAGCGAAGGGCGTAATCCTCGAGGGTCTCGTCCGCGACGAAGCGGTTATAGGCTCGCCGGATCGGGGGAATCTGCTGGCGGCCGCTCATGGGGTCGTTCAGTCTGCCCGGTCGGCGTCACGTGGGGGGAAGGGCCGGCCCGCATGGGGTCACGGGCAAACGGCGGTCGATCAGCAATCCCCGTGCCGCGGGGCCGGGAGACATTGGTACACCAGGAGAGCCGCGTCGAGGCCTCCCTTCATGGGGCTACGGGATTCACACATCTGCTGTTTCACGCATAGCGCGTCCCTCTCCCCCTTGTGGGGAGAGGCTAGGAGTGGGGGTGGCTCCGCCAGCCTCCGCAGCATCAGGGCCGCCCAACCACCCCCACCTCCAACTCCTCCCCACAAGCTCAACGGATCTCGGGCAAGCCCGAGATCCGCTGGGGAGGAGGGCCATTCAGCCTCTCACCCTACGCAAAACAGCGTATATGCTGCGCCGCGCCATCACGCCTAGCTTCCGCCATCCGCAACGGCCCGCCTTATGCGGGAGCCGGCGGGACATTTCCTGGAAGGGGTTCACGCAGGATGGCAGCCGACAACGAGCACGGACCGCATTCGGCCCTCCGTCGCAAACTTCTCATGGGTCTGGCGAGCATTCCGGCCATGGCCCTGATGCCGCGCAGCGCCTTCGCTGCGGCCCCTCCGACCTCGGCGGTGAACACCACCGGCCTCGCGGTGACCGACACCGAAGTCACCGTCGGCATCCTCCATTCCGCCACCGGCACGATGGCGATCTCCGAGACCGGATCGATCCAGGCGGAGAAGCTCGCCATCGCCCAGATCAACGAGATGGGCGGCGTGCTGGGCCGCAAGATCAAGATCATCCAGGAGGACGGCGCCTCTGACTGGCCGACCTTCGCCGAGAAGGCCAAGAAGCTCCTCGTCAACGACCACTGCGCCGCCGTGATGGGCTGCTGGACCTCCGCCTCGCGCAAGGCCGCGCTCCCGGTATTCGAACAGTATAACGGCCTGCTGTACTACCCGACCTTCTACGAGGGTCTGGAGCAGTCCAAGAACGTCATCTATACCGGCCAGGAAGCCACGCAGCAGATCTTGGAGTCGCTCAACTGGGTCACCAAGGAGAAGGGTGCCAAGACGTTCTTCTTTATCGGCTCGGACTACATCTGGCCGCGCACCTCGAACAAGATCGCCCGCAAGCACATCGAGAACGTGCTGAAGACCAAGGTCGTCGGCGAGGAATATTTCCCGCTGGGCCACACGCAGTTCAACTCGGTCATCAACAAGATCAAGCTCACCAAGCCCGACGTGATCTTCACCGACGTCGTCGGCGGCTCCAACGTGGCGTTCTACAAGCAGCTCAAGGCGGCCGGTATCGACCTCAACAAGCAGACCCTGCTGACCATCTCCGTCACGGAAGACGAGATCGACGGCATCGGCGGCGACAACATCGCGGGCGCCTATTCCTGCATGAAGTACTTCCAGTCGCTCAAGAACGCCAACAACGAGAAGTTCGTCGCCGCCTTCCACAAGATGTGGGGCGAGAAGACCGTCATCGGCGACGTGACCCAGGCCGCCTATCTCGGCCCGTTCCTGTGGAAGATGGCCTGCGAGAAGGCCGGCTCCTTCGACGTCGACAAGGTGGTCGCGGCCTCCGCCGACATCGAGTTCAAGGAAGCCCCCGAGGGCTACGTCAAGATCCACCCGAACCACCACCTCTGGTCGAAGACCCGCGTCGCCAAGGCCCTGCCGAGCGGCCAGTTCGAGATCGTCTACGAGAGCCCCGCGCTCATCGAGCCGAACCCCTTCCCGAAGGGCTACCAGTAGGACTGCGCCCCCTCCCCCTTGCGGGGAGGGGTTAGGGCTGGGGGTGGTTGGGTGACCCTCCCGGTGCGGAGACCAGCGAGCCACCCCCACGCCGGCCCTCCCCACAAGGGGGGAGAGAGCCTGCCCTTTCAGGGTCGCACCGCGCCACGCCCGATCGGCCCAATGCTTGCAAAGCAGACGTCGGATTCTTCGGAAGGTCGAAAACATGCTCGGTGACTATTCACTCGGAGATCTCGGCGCGATCTTCGCGATGCAGGGTTTCGCCGGCCTGATCCTGTTCTCGGTCTACGTGCTGATGGCGCTCGGCCTCGCGGTCATCTTCGGCCAGATGGGCGTGATCAACATGGCGCACGGGGAGTTCATGATTCTCGGCGCCTACGTCACCTATCTGTGCTCGACCTTCTTCCAGACCCACCTGCCCGGCCTGTTCGGCGTCTACTTCTTCGTGGCGATGATCCTGGCCTTCCTGGCCTCGGGAGCCCTGGGGATGATCGTCGAATGGACGCTCATCCGCCATCTCTACAAGCGCCCCCTCGATACGCTGCTCGCCACCTGGGGCCTCTCGCTGATCCTGCAGCAGGCCTACCGCACCATCTTCGGCGCGCGCGAAGTCGGCGTCGAGCTGCCCTCCTGGCTCATCGGCTCGGTCCAGGTCACCGACACGATCGAGGTGCCGATCAACGGCCTGTTCGTGATGGCGATCACCACCCTCATCACCGTCGGCGTCGGCCTGCTGATGTACCGCTCGCGCTTCGGCCAGCAGGTCCGCGCCGTGATGCAGAACCGCCCCATGGCGGGCGCGGTCGGCATCGATACCGAGAAGGTGGATCGCTACACGTTCGGCCTCGGCTGCGGCATCGCCGGTGTGGCGGGCTCGGCCTTCACAATGATCGGCTCCACCGGGCCGACCTCGGGCCAGCTCTACATCGTCGACACCTTCCTGATCGTCGTCTTCGGCGGCGCGGCGAGCCTCCTCGGCACCATCGCCTCGGCCTTCTCGATCTCGCAGACCCAGTCGACCCTCGAATTCTTCCTGTCCGGCTCCACCGCCAAGGTCCTGACGCTGCTCGCCGTCGTCGGGATCCTGATGGTTCGCCCGCAGGGTCTGTTCACCCTCAAGGTCCGGCGCTGAGGAGGCCATCCCGATGACAAGCCCCGTCCAGACCCTGTCGAAGTCGCTCACCGTGAACGACAATCCCTTCATGAAGCCGATGGAGTGGGTGAGCCTCGCGCTCCTCGCCGGCCTCATCCTCTTCGTCCTGCCGGCGACCCTCGACGCGTTCCGCCTCAACCTCGTCGGCAAGTACCTGACCTACGCCTTCGTGGCGCTGGGCCTCGTCATGTGCTGGGGCTATGCCGGCATCCTGTCGCTCGGGCAGGGCGTCTTCTTCGGGCTCGGCGGCTATTGCATGGCCATGTACCTGAAGCTCGAAGCCTCGAGCGTCGAGAACACCAAGATCCAGTCCACGCCCGGCATCCCTGACTTCATGGACTGGAACCAGATCACCGAACTGCCCCTGATGTGGAAGCCGTTCCAGAGCCTGCCGCTGACGCTGATCCTCGTCGTGGCCGTGCCCGTGTTCTTCGCCTTCATCATCGGCTTCGCGATGTTCACCCGCCGGGTCGGCGGCACCTACTTCGCCATCATCACCCAGGCCATCGCCGCCATCCTGACGATCCTCATCGTCGGCCAGCAGGGCTATACCGGCGGCATCAACGGCATCACCGACCTGCGCACCCTGCACGGCTGGGACATCCGCACCGACAGCGCGAAGTTTATCCTCTACTTCGTCAATGGCGGCCTGCTCCTCGGCTGCATCCTGGCGGCGCAATACGTGAAGAAGGCCAAGCTCGGGCGCATCCTCCTCGCCATGCGCGACAAGGAGGACCGGGTCCGGTTCTCGGGCTATTCCGTGGCCGGGTTCAAGGTCTTCGCGTTCTGCCTCGCGGCCGGCTTCGCCGCCATCGGCGGCGCGATGTTCACCCTGCAGGTCGGCTTCATGTCGCCGTCCTTCGTCGGCATCGTGCCCTCCATCGAAATGGTGATCTACGCCGCCGTGGGCGGGCGCCTGTCCCTGTTCGGCGCGGTCTGGGGCACGCTTCTGGTCAATTGGGCCAAGACCACCTTCTCGGAGAGCTTCCCCGAACTCTGGCTCTTCGGCCTCGGCGCCCTGTTCATCGCCGTCGTGCTCGCCTTCCCCAACGGGCTGGCCGGCATCTACCGCAGCTACGTCGAGCCGCGCCTGACCCGCAAGGTCAAGGCCCTGGCGCCGGCGGGCGGACCCGTCCCCCACGGCACCCCCGCCGAATAGGAGCGAGACTGACGATGAACGCCGCCATCCTGAGCTCGCCGATCATCGGTGAATCCCCCGACGCGAAGGACTTCCTCCTCTCGGTGGAAGCCCTCACCGTCTCCTTCGACGGCTTCAAGGCGGTGAACGACGTGTCGTTCTACGTCGATCCCAACGAGATCCGCGTCATCATCGGCCCCAACGGCGCCGGCAAGACCACGGTGCTCGACCTGATCTGCGGGCGCACCAAGGCCAGCGCCGGCTCGATCAAGTTCAAGGGCCAGGAACTCACCAAGATCTCGGAGAGCGCCATCGTCCAGGCCGGCGTCGGCCGCAAGTTCCAGACGCCGTCGATCTACGACGATCTCACGGTGTTCGAGAACCTTGAGATCTCCTTCCCCCGCGGTCGCACGGTGTGGGGCGCGCTGACCTTCAAACGCGATGCCGAGGTCCGTGACCGCATCCACGAAGTCGCGACCATGATCTTCCTGAAAGATCAGCTCAAAGAGCGGGCCGAATTCCTGAGCCATGGCCAGAAGCAATGGCTCGAGATCGGCATGCTGCTGATCCAGGACCCAGAACTCCTGATGCTCGACGAGCCGGTGGCCGGCATGAGCGTCGGCGAGCGCATCAAGACCGCCGAACTCCTGAACCAGATCATCGTCGGCCGCTCGGTGCTGGTGATCGAGCACGACATGAAGTTCGTCGAGGACATCGCCCACCGGGTCACCGTGCTGCACCAGGGCAAGGTGCTCTCGGAAGGCTCGATGGAGCGGGTGAAGAACGACCCGAAGGTCATCGAAGTCTATCTCGGCCACTGAACAGGACCGGCGCCATGCTTCAGACCAGTTCCGCCTCGGCCACCCTCCCGCCGGCGCCCGCCCTCGGGGCTCAGCCGATGCTGGCGATCCGCGACCTGCACTCGGCCTATGGCCAGAGCGAGGTGCTGCACGGCCTCGACATCAGCATCGCGCCGGGCGAGATCGTCGCCGTGATGGGTCGCAACGGCATGGGCAAGACCACGCTGATGAAGACCCTGATGGGGATCGTCCCGGTAAAGTCCGGCACCATCACCGTCGACGGCCGGGACATCACCGCCCTCAAGAGCCACCAGCGCGTGGCGAGCGGCCTCGCCTACGTGCCGCAGGGCCGGATGATCTTCTCGGCCATGACGGTGCAGGAAAACATCGAGACGGGCCTGACCGTCACCAAGGAGCGCAAGGTTCCGCAGGACCTCTACACGATGTTCCCGGTCCTGCTGGAGATGAAGGCAAGACGCGGCGGCAACCTCTCCGGCGGCCAGCAGCAGCAACTCGCCATCGCGCGGGCGCTGGCCAGCCGGCCGAAGGTGCTCCTCCTCGACGAGCCCACCGAAGGTATTCAGCCCTCGATCATCCGCGAGATGGGACGGACCCTGAAGAAGATCCGCGACGAGCGCGGCCTCTCCATCGTCGTCTCGGAGCAGGTGCTGAGCTTCGCCCTCGACGTCGCCGACCGGGTGCTGGTCATCGAGAACGGCAACATCGTCCACGAGGCGATGCGGGCCGACATCGACGAGGCGCAGGTCGCCCGCTTCCTTTCGGTCTGATTACCGGGGCCGCATTCGCCCGCCGTTCCGCAACACAGCTCCAGGGAGCCCCCATGGCGGATTACGAGATCTTCGAACTCGGCGACTATGTGCTCCAATGCGGTAAGACGCTGCGCAAGGCCAAGCTCGCCCTCAAGACCTTCGGTACATTGAACGCGGCCAAGGACAACGCCATCGTCTATCCGACCTGGTATTCGGGTCAGCACACGGAGAACGAATGGCTGATCGGGCCGGGCAAGGCTCTCGACCCGGACAAATACTTCATCATCATCCCGAACATGTTCGGCAACGGGCTCTCGTCATCGCCGAGCAACACGCCCGCCCCCTGGGACGGGCCGCGTTTTCCCAACGTGACGGCCTACGACAACGTCGTGGCCCAGCACCGCCTCGTCACCGAGCATTTCGGCATCGAAACGCTGGTGCTGGTGACGGGCTGGTCGATGGGTGCGCTCCAGACCTACCATTGGGGCGCGCTCTATCCCGACATGGTCCCGCGCATCCTGCCGTTCCAGGGTTCGGCCAAGTGTTCGCGGCACAATTTCGTTTTCCTCGAAGGGGCGAAGGCCGCCCTCCAGGCGGACGCCGCCTTCGCGGAGGGCTGGTACACCTCGCCGCCGAACAAGGGGCTGCGCGCCTTCGGCCGGGTCTATGCCGGTTGGGGCCTGTCGCAGACCTTCTACCGGATCGAAGCCGACCTGACCCATATGGGCTACGCGTCCCTGGAGGATTTCCTCGTCGGGTTCTGGGAAGGCCTGTTCTACACCCGAGACGCCAACGATCTGCTGGCCATGCTCTGGACCTGGCAGAACGGCGATATCGGCGCCAACCCGGTCTTCAAGGGCGATACCAAGGCTGCGCTTGCCGCGATCCGCGCCAAGGCGATCCTGATGCCGGCCTCCACCGACCTGTACTTCCCGCCGGAGGACAACCGGATCGAGGCGGAATCGATGCCGAACGCCGAGTTGCGGGTGATCGAAACTTGGTGGGGCCATTTCGCCGGCGGCCCCGGTACCAGCCCCGACGACATCGCCACGCTCGACGCCGCGCTCAAAGAGCTGCTCGCGAGCTGAAGAGCCGGGCCGCGCCGCCAAGGGCGCCGCCGGCCATCGTTTACGGCCCGCCGGATGAGCCGGCCGGCCCAAACGGGGCGCACGCCCCGGTCACGCCAGAGGGAGTCGAACAACGATGGCTGAGACCCTGATCAAGGTCGACCTGACGCAGTCGGCCTACGACAACGATATGGTCCACAATCGCTGGCACCCGGACATTCCGATGGTGGCCATGGTCAAGCCCGGCGACGACTTCATCGTCGAGACCTATGACTGGACCGGCGGCTTCATCAAGAACAACGATTCCGCCGACGACGTGCGCGACATCGACCTGTCGATCGTCCACTTCCTGTCCGGCCCCATCGGCGTCGAGGGCGCGGAGCCCGGCGATCTCCTGGTGGTCGATCTCCTCGATATCGGCGCCAAGCCCGAAAGCCAGTGGGGCTTCAACGGCTTCTTCTCCAAGAAGAACGGCGGCGGCTTCCTCGACGAACACTTCCCCCAGGCCCAGAAGTCGATCTGGGATTTCGAGGGCATGTTCACCAAGTCGCGCCACATCCCCGGCGTGCGCTTCCCCGGCCTGATCCATCCCGGACTGATCGGTTGCCTGCCCGATCCGAAGATGCTGGAGACCTGGAACACCCGCGAGAAGGCGCTCTACGACACCAATCCCGGCCGGGTGCCGGCGCTCGCCACGCTGCCCTTCGGTCCCACCGCCCATATGGGCCGGCTCAAGGGCGAGGCGAAGGACAAGGCCGCGGCGGAAGGCGCCCGCACGGTGCCGGGCCGCGAGCATGGCGGCAATTGCGACATCAAGGATCTGTCGCGCGGCTCGAAGATCTACTTCCCCGTCTACGTGCCGGGCGCCGGCCTCTCCATGGGCGACCTGCATTTCAGCCAGGGCGACGGCGAGATCACCTTCTGCGGCGCCATCGAGATGGCGGGCTGGGTCCATCTCAAGGTGAGTCTCATCAAGGACGGCATGTCGAAATACGGGATCAAGAACCCGATCTTCAAGCCGTCGCCGATGACGCCGAAATTCGACGACCACCTGATCTTCGAGGGTGTCTCGGTCGATGAATACGGCAAGCAGCATTACCTCGACGTGACCGTGGCCTACCGGCAGGCCTGCCTCAACGCCATCGAATACCTGAAGAAGTTCGGCTATTCGGGCGCCCAGGCCTACTCGATCCTCGGCACCGCCCCGGTCCAGGGCCACATCTCCGGCGTCGTCGACATCCCGAACGCCTGCGCCACGCTCTGGATTCCCACGAAGATCTTCGACTTCGACATCAACCCCGGCGCCGACGGGCCGATCAAGCACATCGACGGCTCGATCCAGATGCCGCTCTCGCCGGATCTGTGAGAGGCGGTTCTGCCCTTCAGTCGAGCGCGTCCCCCTCCCCCTTGTGGGGAGGGGTTAGGGGTGGGGGTGGCTCCGCCAGCCTCCAGAGTTCGAGGGTCACCCAACCAACCCCACCCTCGATTCCTCCCCACAAGGGGGAGGGTAGGCGCGCGACGTGTGTAACCGACTGCCCTTGAGGGGGAAGTACGTCGCCCCCGTCGCGTCGCCCATTGTCGATCCTTCGAGAGGCCCCCATGCCCGTCTACGATTATGCCTGCGACGCCTGCGGGCCCTTCACGGTGCTGCGCCCCATGGCTCAGTTCAAGGACCCGCATGATTGCCCGGATTGCGGCTCGTCCTGCGGCCGCGCCTTCCTCACGGCGCCCAACCTCGCCTCCATGGATGCGGGCCGGCGCAAGGCGCATGCGGTCAACGAGCGGAGCGCCCATGCGCCCCGCAAGTCGTCGGGGCACGGGACCGGCTGCGGCTGCTGCTCGGGCGCCTCGAAAACCAAGCAACCGGCGGCCGCGAAAAGCTTCCCCAACGCGCGACCGTGGATGATCAGCCACTGACGGCTGGGCGCCCACGCTTCTCCCCGCCTGGCGGGGAGAAGCGACGCAAACAACAGGAGAACCCCACCGATGATGCACGGCGACATTTCCTCGAGCAACGACAGCGTCGGCGTCGCGGTCGTCAACTACAAGATGCCGCGTCTCCACACGAAGGCCGAAGTTCTGGAGAACGCGCGAAAGATCGCCGACATGGTGGTGGGCATGAAGTCCGGCCTGCCCGGCATGGACCTCGTGATCTTCCCCGAATACTCGACCCACGGCATCATGTATGACGGCAAGGAGATGTATGAGACCGCCTCCGCCGTGCCCGGGGAGGAGACGGCGATCTTCGCCGAGGCCTGCCGGAAAGCGGGAGTCTGGGGCGTGTTCTCGCTCACCGGCGAGCGCCACGAGGAGCATCCGAACAAGGCGCCTTACAACACCCTCATCCTGATGAACGATCAGGGCGAGATCGTGCAGAAATACCGCAAGATCATGCCCTGGACCCCGATCGAAGGCTGGTATCCGGGCGATTGCACCTATGTCTCGGACGGGCCGAAGGGCCTCAAGATCAGCCTCATCATCTGCGACGACGGCAATTACCCCGAGATCTGGCGCGACTGCGCCATGCGCGGCGCCGAGCTCATCATCCGCTGCCAGGGCTACATGTATCCGGCCAAGGAGCAGCAGATCCTGATGTCGAAGGCGATGGCGTTCGCCAACAACACCTATGTCGCCGTGGCCAATGCGGCCGGCTTCGACGGCGTCTATAGCTATTTCGGCCATTCGGCGATCATCGGCTTCGACGGCCGGACGCTGGGCGAATGCGGCACTGAGGAAATGGGCGTGCAATATGCCGCCCTCTCGAAGTTCCTCATCCGCGACGCCCGCGCCAACATGCAGTCGGAGAACCACCTCTTCAAGCTGCTGCACCGTGGCTATACGGGCATGATCAACTCGAAAGAAAACGAGCCCGGCAAGGCCGATTGCCCCTACGATTTCTATCGCCGCTGGATCGAGGACCCGGCCGGCACCCGCGAGGCGGTCCGCGCCATCACCCGCCCCGATCTCGGCACACCGGAATGCCCGATCGAAGGCATCCCCAACGCGGCCAAGTAGGGGCTCGCGAAGAGCCTGTTTGATCTGTTTGTCCAAGGCTTGGCCTTATCCTGAGGTGCCGCGTAGCGGCCTCGAAGGAGGCTTCCAGAGATCGCGCGATGACTGGAGGGCTCCTTCGAGGCCCGCTGACGCGGGCGCCTCAGGATGAGGGGGCTGATTGGATGATCGACTCGGGCATGAGCATCCGCCGAGAAATCCGATCAAGCAAGCTCTTTAAACGGGGCTTCTACGAGTCCCATCCATGGGTTGGGCGCATCGAGGCTTGGTCTCGAAAGATCAGTGGAAGCGGACCGGCGGCGCCGTCTCGATGGGGACGTCGATGCGGCAGCGCAGGCCTTCGGCTTGGAAATCGAGCTCGACCGAGCCCGCGAGTTCACGGGCGATGCCGCCGGTGATGAGCCGGGTGCCGAAGCCGCGGCGCTTCGGCTGCAACACGGCCGGGCCGCCGCGCTCACGCCACTCGATTTCCAGCCGCCGCCCACCCATGCCGTCCTCGGTGACGCGCCAGATCACCGACAGGCGGCCCTGAGTACCGGAGAGGGCACCGTATTTCGCCGCGTTGGTGGTCAGTTCGTGGGCGGTCATCCCCAGGGCCAGGACGTAGCGCGGCGGCAGGTCGATATCGGGGCCGACGAGTTCCATGTGGTCCGCCGAACTGCGGTAGGGGCTGAGCTCGTTCTCGAGCACGGCGCGGAGCGGCGCGCCGGTCCAGTCGTCGCGGGTCAGGAGATCGTGGGTCTTCGACAAAGCGAGGATGCGGCCTTCCAGTTGCGCCGCCTGCTCCTCGCCACCGCGCGATTGCCGGGCGAGGGACTGGACCGTGGCGAGGGTGTTCTTCACCCGGTGGTTCAGCTCGTGCATCATCGTCACCTGCTGCTCCTGCAGGCTGCGCGTTCGTTTGAGCTCGGCGCGCAGACCGTCCTCGTGTGTCTCCAGCGTGGCGGCCATGGCGTCGAAGGCCTGGCCGAGCTGTCCGAATTCGGACCGGCCCGTCAGGCCCGACCGGGCGAAGAGCTGGCCGGAACGCCAGGCGCGGGACGCCTTCAACAGCCGCCGCACCGGCTTGCGGATGAAGACGCGGCCGCCGATCAGAGCCGCCACGATGGCGACCAGCGTCCCGAGGAAGATCAGGATCACGCCGCGCCGCGTCGCCGCGTCGATATCGGCGAAGGCGGTGTCACGGGCGAGGCCCACGGCGACGGTCATTCCGTCGAGGGCGCCGCCGGGATGGACCACGCCGGTGATGCGGCGCACGCCGTCGAGACCGGGCATCTCCCCGATGCTTCCTTCGGAATCCGCCTTGCTCAGGTCGGACGCGAAGGCCGCCGGCAGCGCCTTGCCGACCCAGGTGCCGAGGTCGGGATTCTGGACGATGATGGTGCCGCTCCGGTCGGCCACCGTGACGGCGGCGTCCTTCGGCAGGCCGGCATGGGCCAGGCGGTCACCGAGCCAGGCGGGATCGAAGCCGAAGATGAGCAGGCCGGAGGATTTGGCGTCGGAATCCCGGATCGGATAGGCGAACTGGATGGTGGGAACCCCGCTGCCGCGACCGAGCACGTACTCGCCGATCACCGGCACGCCCGACACCATGGCCTTCTGAAAATAGGTCCGGTCGCCGATGGAATAGGCGCCCCGTTCCATCCCGCGGCTGTTGCAGACCAGACGACCCTCGGCATCCGCGAGGATGAGGATCGTCGCCCCCGACAGCTTGCGGATGATGGAGCGCAAGAAGCTGGTGCACCCCGCCGCCTCCTGGTCGCGGATGAACGGAGCCTCCGCGAGGATGTCGAGGAGCTGGCGCATGCCGCCGGCGAATTGAGTGAGGTCTTCCGCCACCGCGCGGGCGTTGCGCAGGGCCGAGGCCGTCACGGCATCCTCGCGGGCGCTGCGCAGCGCGTGCTCGTTGAAGCTCTGGACCGCGATGGCGGGGACGAGGGCGAGCACGACCAGCGCGACGATACGGGATGTGAGCGTCATGACGGGAGGTCGGCCATGGGGAACGTTTCAGCCAGACGGAACCGGTTTGGCCGACCGAATCAGCTTGACCGTAATACTGTATGCCTGACTTGCCGGGGCGGTCGTATCGGTAATTTGGCACGGCGCCGGGATTTCTCCGCGACGGTGAACGCTCAATCGTCCCGGTTGAGGCTGGACCGGCGCTCAGCCTGCGGCCACAACCGCGTCAGCATGAAAGCCCCGAGCGTGACAGCACCGAGGAAGACCGCATGAGCGACCGCATCACTCTCAAGGCCGGCGACGGTACCGTGGCGGTGATCTCGTCGTCCGGTGCCGAGCCCGTCTCCTGGCAAGTGGGCGGCCGGGAGTATCTCTGGAACGGCGATCCGGCGCATTGGAACCGGCACGCGCCCTGGCTCTTCCCGGTGGTGGGCGCCTCGTCTGGCGGCGTGGTCCGGGTGGACGGCACGGCCTATCCGATGGCCCAGCACGGTTTTGCCCGCGACCTGCCCTTCGCCATCGTTTCGCAGAGCGACGACACCGTCACCCTGCGTCTCACCGAGAGCGAGGCGACGCGCGCCCGCTACCCCTATCCGTTCCAGCTCGACATCACCACGCGGGTCGGCCCGGCCCATCTCGATTTCGAGATCTGGATCGAGAATACCGGCGAGACGGCCCTGCCCTACGCCCTGGGCTTCCACCCTGCCTTCCCCTGGCCCTTCGCCGGCGGGGAGCGCAAGGCCGGAGGCGGCTACGCGGTGGAGTTCGAGCACCCCGAACGGGCGATGGCGCCCGAGGTGGGGGATGGCGGCCTGCTCCTGCGCCAGGAGCGTCCGTTCCCCCTCGAAGGTCGCATCCTGCCCCTCGATCCCGATCTCTTCGCCGAGGCCATCGTCCTGCGCGATGCGGCGAGCGCGCGGATGCGCTTCACCGCGCCCGATGGCAGCGCCATCCGCATGAACGTCTCGGACTTCCCGCATCTCGCCATCTGGACGAAGCCGACCGCGCCGTTCCTGTCCCTGGAATGCTGGACCGGTTACGCCGACTGGGCCGGCTTCGACGGCGACCTGACCCGCCGGGATTCGCAGCGCCTCATCGCCCCCGGCCAACGTGCCCGCCACGGGGTCAGCCTCACCCTGGAAGGTCCGCGCCCATGATCCGCCCCGTCGACGAGAACGGCTTCTCGGCCGAAGCCTGGACACGGAACGCGGCGGCCTACGAGGCCATCCGGACGATGCCGTTCAATGCCGAACTCGCCGCCGGCACCCTCGGCGAGGCCCGCTTTCGCCACTACATCCTGCAGGACGCGCATTACCTCATCGGCTTCGGCCGGGCGCTGGCACTGGCCGCGGCGAAATCGCCCGAGCCCGAGGGCATCGTGCAGTTCGCGAAAGCCGCCGAGACGGCCATCGTGGTCGAGCGCTCCCTCCATGGCGGCTTCTTCCGGGATTACGGCATCTCGGCGGAGACCTTCGCCGCCTCGCCGCTGTCGCCCCCTTGCGACCACTACGTCTCGTATCTCCTCGCCACGGCCTACGGCGAACCCTACGAAGTGCTGGTCGCGGCCCTGCTGCCGTGCTTCTGGATCTATGCCGAGATCGGCACCGACATCCTGTCGCGGGCGAGCGCCGGCAATCCCTACGCCGCCTGGATCGACACCTACGCGGGCGAGGAATTCGGCACCGCCGTCGCCGAGATGATCGCGGCCACGGACGCCGCCGCGCGGGATGTCTCGCCCTCGCTGCGAGAGCGGATGCACCGCGCCTTCACGCGTGCGACCCAGCTCGAATGGATGTTCTGGGACGGGGCCTACCGCGAGGCGGCCTGGCCGGTCTGACCGTCGGGACGCCCGACCCCGGAACAGGGCGGCGGAACCCGCACCGGCTTTTGCGCGCCCGGCTTGACGATGCGGACGATGCCGTCGCGTAGGGAGAGCATGTGGCCGCGCTCCACGTCGGTCCAGCACTCGTCGCGGGTGAGTGCCTTGGTGGCGATGACCGTCACCACGTCGTCGGTCCGCGTCTCCTGCGCGAAATCCACGTGCCAATCCTCGTCGATGAGGGTCGCGGTGCCGAAGGGCGCGCAGCGGGTGAGGTAGCACAGGCGCTTGCCGCAATGGGCATAGAGCGTCCGGCTGTCGCTGAGCAGCATGTTGAACACGCCGAGCCCGTGCAGCTCGGCGCAGAGTTCAGCGACGGCAGTGTCGAGCCGCGCCGGGCTCGGCAGGCTCGGATAGCGGGCCTGCAGCCTGTCGAGCATCCAGCAGAAGGCGTATTCGCTGTCGGTGGAGCCCACCGGCTTGAACCAGGTCAGCGGCCACTTCTTCACGCCCTTGAGCTGGCCGTTATGGGCGAAGGTCCAGCGCCGTCCCCAGAGCTCGCGGCTGAACGGATGGGTGTTCTCGAGCCCGACCCGGCCGCGATTGGCCTTGCGCACATGCGCGATCACGATCCGGCTCTTGATCGCGTAGTCGCGCAGGAGCTTGGCCAGAACCGAGCGCGCGCTCGGCTCGGGCTCGTGGAAGGCGCGCGCCCCCCGCCCCTCGTAGAAGGTGATGCCCCATCCATCGGCGTGAGGCCCGGTCTCCCCGCCGCGCCGGGCGAGGCCCGCGAAGGAGAAACGGATGTCGGTGGGCACGTTCGCGCTCATGCCGAGCAATTCGCACATGGAAAATCTTGCAGCTTCTGGCGATGCGCTTGCGACGAGAAAGCGGGCTGTGGGGGGAGCGGGCGCCGAGGACGCCGGGGAGACACAAACCTAGGAGTGTTTGGCACGGCCGACAACCGCGGAGGCGCATGTGCCGGGCGACACGACAAGATTCCTCACCGGCGGACTCGCGCCTTCCCTGCCCGGCGGCGATCCTCTAAGCCGACCTCGGATGATGGACCGTACCCGGCGCGGGCCGCCGGAGGGAAACGTCGATGGATCGTGATCCGATCGCCTTCGCCTGGAAGTCGGCGCGGACACTCCAGGTTTCCGCCATCGCCCTGACATTGGGGATCGGCCTTCCCCTCGCTTTGTTCGCCCTGCTCTGCCTGCGCGATCTCGTGAGCGTCCTGGTCCAGGCGCCGGCGCAGACCGTTCCCTTCCTCCGGATCGCCATGGAACGGCCCTGGAACGCGGTAGGTGAGCCGGCCCTGGTGGCCGTCTCCGGCTGGCCCCTTCCGCCCGTCGACGTGATCCTATGGGCGCTGACCGGCCTCGCCGCCGTCGCCATGCTCGCGGCGGCCCTGGGCTGGATCGTGGCGCGCCTGTGCTTCTCCGCCCAGTCCCGGACGATCCGTCTCCTCAACGAACGGGTGACCACGGCGATCCTGCACGCCCCCACGGCCGCACGGGACGAGGCCCGCAGCCTGGCGCAGCATGTGGGCGCGATGCTGGCGCGGATCGACACCCTGTTCGGCCTCGGCATCGTCGTCCCGGTCACCGCTCTGGCGACCATGATCCTGGCCCTCGCCATGGCCGGCCTCGCTGCCCCGAGGCTGGTGCCGACGGTGGCGGTGGGTCTTCTCGCCGCCGCCCTCGCCCGCCTCCTGATCCTCCGCCGCACCCGTAAGCGGACGATCCTGCGCCTCAGTTCCGGTGTCTCGGCGGAACGGTTCCTCTCCGACCTCATCCGGCGGGTCCCGGCGGTGCGTGCCCATGGGGCCGAGGCGTTCGAGCGCGGCCGTCTCGCGGCCAGGGGGGCGGCGATCCGCGATGCCCTCGCTGCCGCCGAATCCTCCCTCGCCTTCGCGCGGGCGCCCTCCCTCGCCCTCGGCGTCCTGCTGCCCGCCATCATGCTGGCCGTGGCTCTGTGGCGCGGCGAGAGCGGCACGGCGCCTCTCGTGGCGCCGGGCGCCCTGGTGGCGGCCGGCGGTGGCTTCGCCCTCGCCGTCCTCGCCCTGGCGGTGACCCTGCGCCTGCGCTCGATCCACGAGGGGGTGTCCCCGGTCTTCCGCGATCTCGCAGCGACCCTCGTCTCCCTCGAAAGTCGCGGCGGCTACAGGCCCGGGCCATTCGCCGCCTTGCCGAAGGGCGGAACGCTCGCCGCGTCCGGGGTCGGCGTCTACGATCCCGCCAGCGGGGAGCGCCTCACCGGTGTCGACGTCACCGTGGCGATGCCGTCTCACCTCGCCATCGTGGGCGAGCGCGGCAGCGGCGCGCGGGCGCTGGCCGCCCTGCTGGCCGGCCAGCTCGAACCGACCGCAGGCTCGGTGACCTATGACGGGATCGACCTGCGCAGCCTCGATCCGGCCGAGCGGGCCAGCCACATCGCCCTGGCGGGCGCCGAGGCGATCCTGATCGAGGGCACGCTGGAGCAGAACATCCTCTACGGCGCGGCGCGCCAGGAGCGTCCCTCGGAGGCGGACCTCATCGAGGTGCTGCGCCTGACCGGACTCGACGCCTTCGTCTATGCGCGCGGCCTCGAAGGCACGGTGGACCCGGCGGCCGAGCCGGCCGTCGCGAAGACGATCGTCGCCGCCCGCCACGCCGTGCGCGAGGCCCTGGTGGCGGACAAGGCGGCGCGGCTGGTGGAGCCGTTCGATCCCGCCCGCTACAACCATCAGGCGACGGTGGGCGAGAACATCCTGTTCGGCGAGGCGGTGGGCTCCGCCTTCTCCGGCAGCCATATCGCCGCCCATCCCTACCTGCGCGCGGTGCTGGAGGCCGAGGACCTGACCCGGCCCTTCACCGAGATCGGGCTGCAGGTGGCGCGCAGCACCATCGAGATCTTCGCCGACCTTCCGGACGATCACCCCCTCTTCGATGCGTTCTCGCTGTTCCCGGCGGCCGAGCGCGGATTCTTCGAGGATCTCGTCAGCCGTCAGCCGGAGGCGAAGGGCTGGCGCCGGGGGCCGGCGGGACAGCGCGACCGCAAGCGCCTGATCGGGCTGGCGCTCCGCTACAGCGAGACCCGGCACCGGTTCGGCCTCATCGACGCCGCCTTCGAGGACCGCATCGTCGCCGCGCGCCATTCCTTCGCCCGGCTGATGCCGCAGAGCCTGCGCGCGAGCGTCGAGTTCTACGATCCCACCCGGCTCAACCCGGCCGCCAGCCTGGAGGAGAACCTGCTGTTCGGCCGCATCAACGGCGAGGAGGCGGGGGCCGAACAGCGCGTGCGGGCGCTGGTGCGCCGCGTCCTCGTCCAGCAGCATCTCGAATCCGCCGTCTACCGGCTCGGCCTCGCCAGCCGCGTGGAGCCGGGCATGGGCGGCGGCGGGGCGAGCCTCGGGGAGAACGCCATCGGCTCGCGCGAGCGCATCGGCATCGACCTCGCCCGCTGTCTCGTGCGCAAGCCGGACATCGTCGTCGTCGCCATCGCCCTCGACGACGGCAAATCCGCCGAGATCCGGGAGCGCCTCGCCAGCCTGCGCGCGGCGAGGGCCGGTCGCGGCCTCATCGTCTGCCTGCCGAGTGCCGACACCCTCGACGCGAACGATCCCTTCGGCGCGGTGCTGCATGTGGAGCGCAACACGGTGCTGGCCGCCTGACGGGGCGGGGACAACGCAACGGACCACGCCCCCTCCCCTATTGCCGCCCCATTGGGATGGGATAAGCAGGGATTCGTGCACCCTGTTGCACGGTGCCGGCGGTCAGTCGGTGCATCCCTCTCCAGGGCCGGGCATGGTCGTTCTACCCTCGCCAGTCGTACAGCGCCGCGCCGTCGCCTGGGTTTTCCTGTTCGCCCTGGCGCTCGCCGCGCCCAGCCTCGCACGGGCGCAATCGGCCAAGGCCACCGCGCCGATCCCGACGGCGACCCTGGCGCTGATGAGCCAGAAGGGCACCAGCGCCTCGGCGCCGGTCCTGTTCAGGGCCTACAAGAAGGAATCCGAGATCGAGGTCTGGAAGAAGGCCGCCGGCGGGCGCTTCGTCCATATCAAGACCTTCCCGATCTGCCGCTGGTCGGGCCAGCTCGGCCCCAAGCGCAAGACCGGCGACCGGCAGACGCCGGAGGGGTTCTACACGGTGCCCCAGCGCCAGATGAACCCGAATTCGAGCTACTACCTTTCCTTCGATGTCGGCTATCCCAACGCCTACGACCGTGCGCAGGGCTCCACCGGCTCGGCCGTGATGGTCCATGGCGTCTGCTCGTCCATGGGGTGTTTCGCCATGACCGATCAGGTGGTCGGCGAGATCTACGCCATCGCCCGCGACGCCTTCGCCGGCGGTCAGGCGGCGTTCCAGTTCCAGTCCTACCCGTTCCGGATGAATGCGGCGAACATGGCCCGCTACCGGACGGACCCGAACATCGCCTTCTGGCGCCAGCTCAAGGAAGGCTCGGACCGGTTCGAGGCGACGGGCGAGGAGCCCAACGTCACCGTCACCGCCGGCCGCTACGCCTTCCTCCCCTACAAGGACCCCGCCCTGGAATCGCTGGTGACGGCGCGCCGGGTGCAGGAGGAGGCGCGCATCGCCAGCCTCGTGGAGGAAGGGAGTGCCGCCGTGCGCACCACCTATTCCGACGGCGCGCAGCATCCGTTCTGGGCCGCCCTCTCCGCCAAGGGCGTCTCCCTAGGCGATGTGAGCCGGCCCGAGGCCCTGGCCTATGCCGGCCAGGACGTGATCGTGATCCCGGCCCAGCGCCGCCCGATTCTCGTCGCCGAGGCGGTCTGGTCGCGCTGGATGGTGGCGGCCTCGGTTCCCGCGCTCATGCGGGTGCGCGGGTTCAAGCCGGCCTACGAGCAGGCGCCGTCGCGCTTCGCCGTCCTCGTCACGCGCTACGATCAGACCCTGCCGACGATCCTCTCGGCCTCTCTCACCGGACAAATGCCGGCCCCGACCCCGCCGGCCATCATAGAGACTCTGGCGCAGCGCTAGAGCGCATACGGATGAGCGGGTTCCCCTCTCCCCGCACGCGGGGAGAGGATCACAGGCACCTTGTCGTGCCTGTGATGAGCGGAGCGAGGGTGAGGGGGCGGTTCCGAATGAGCCTCACCCCGGACGAGCCCCCTCACCTTCGGCTACCGCCTCGACGCGTTCCCCGACGAGAGGGAGACGCGTCCCTCTCCCCGCAGGCGGGGCGAGGGGATGCTCACGCAGGGACCGCACGCGGTCGCTCAGCTCAGCCGAATAACTCAGCCGCCGCCCAACTCACTGCCCCGCGCTCGACAGGCGCGCGGGCGGCGTCCCTCGCAGGGCGGTGCTGACGGGGACGAGGCGGATGCCACGGGTTTCGAGGTCGCGCGACCAGCGGGCGATCCGCTCGATCGTCATGGGCATCGCCCCGGCCGAGGCCAGCGCGAACCCATTGGCTTTGGCCTGGGCTTCGAGCCGGGCGAGTTCGCGGTCGATCGCCTCGGCCTGGGGCATGGCGTCGAGGACGATCTCGGCGCGGGCGACGGGAATCTTCAGCTTGCCGCCGAGAGACGTCGCCAGGGAGCGCGACGAGGTCCCGTCATCCACGAAGCCCAGCCCCCTGGTGCCGATCTCGCGCAGCACCGGTTCGAAGGCGGCCGCATCGCCCTCGAGCTTGGCTCCCATGAAGTTCACGAGGCCGACATATCCTCCGAACCGGCTCATCACCCAGGACAGCCGGTCGAGATTCTCAGGGGCACGCGAACTCGTCAGCATGGTCTGCGGGCCGGGATCGCTGTCGGGATAGTCGAACGGCTCCATCGGCGCCTGGACCAGGATCTCGTGGCCGAAATCGCGGGCGCGGGCGACGCTGCGTTCGAGGTCGCCGCCATAGGGTGAGAAGGCGAGGCTGATCGCGGGCGGCAGCTTGGCGATGGCGCCCGCCGTGGCGGCCTGCCCGACGCCGAGGCCGGTGACGAGAATGGCGATGCGCGCGCCCGGCGCCCCCGCACCGGAATCGGGGCGGGCATAGACGTCGAGGGGCCGGCGGCGGCCGTCGCCGATCTTCGGCACGTTGCCGTGACGGCCCCGTTCCATCAGCCGGGGATCGGGACCGGTGAGGCGCACGGGTTCGCTGTCGGGCACGCGGATGATCACCGCCTCGGTGGGGGCCTCGGTGCCGGCGGGCCGCACCACACGGACGCCCGATGCCGTCTCGACCTCGCCGGCCGAGCGCGGGGCCGATGGCGGGGGCTCGGGGGCCTTCGCCACGGGAGGAGCCGCCGGTTCGCGCAGGGTGATCGTCGCGACGGCGGACGGCTCGCCGCCCTGGGGATCGCCAACCATCGCCAGGATGGTGAGGCCGATGGCGAGGCCCGCCACCGCCATGGCGACCACGGCCGCCGGGCTCATCCGTGGCATCGAGACGCCGCGCAACCGCTGGCCGAGCGTGCGGGACGCCGCAGCACTCTTGGTCCCCAGCGGACGGGTCAGGATGTCGTCGGTGGCCACGGTCAGCCGTTTCCCTGAAGGCTCGCGACCGACGGATGCTGGGCGCGCACGATGCGAGAAACGAAGCGGCCCGCAGAGTCGGTTCTCACCGACATTGCGGGCCGCGCTGGTTAATGTTTGTTTAAATCCGGAGACACGAGTCGCGTTTCAGGACAGTGCCGGGACCGTCAGTTCGGAACGGCGGCCTTCGGCGTGTTGGCCGCGCCCTTCTGGATGCCGCGGATGAAATCGACGGCGGCGATGAGCTGCTTGTCCTTGGCCGGGTCCGGCGGGACGTAAGCCGACGAACCGCCGCGCTCCTCGATGTCCTTCTGCTTGAGGTGCCCCTTCAGGCCGGCCTCGCCCTTGGTCTCGTCCTTGCCCTTCAGCTCGTCGGGGATCTCCTGCAGGACCTCCTGGTCCGGCTCGATGCCCTTGGCCTGGATCGAGCGGCCCGACGGCGTGTAGTAGCGCGCCGTGGTGAGGCGCAGGGCGCCGCTGCCGCCCAGCGGGATGATCGACTGGACCGAGCCCTTGCCGAAGGAGCGCGTGCCGAGCACCGTGGCGCGCTTGTGATCCTGCAGGGCGCCGGCCACGATCTCCGAGGCCGAGGCCGAGCCGCCATTCACCAGGACGACGATGGGCTTGCCCTTGGTGAGGTCACCACCGGACTTGGCCGAGAAGCGCTGGGTCTCGTCCGGGTTGCGGCCACGGGTGGAGACGATCTCGCCCCGGTCGAGGAACGCGTTGGAGACCGACACGGCCTGATCGAGGAGGCCGCCCGGATTGTTGCGCAGGTCGAGGACGTAGCCCTTCAGCTTGTCCTGGCCCACTTCTGTGGAGAGCTTCGCGATGGCGTTGCGCAGGCCGTCAGAGGTCTGCTCGGTGAACTGCGTCAGGCGGATGTAGCCGACATCGCCGCCCTCGGCCCGCGAGCGCACGGGCTTGATCTTGATGACGTCGCGGTTGAGCACGACGTCGATGGGATCCTTGGACTCCTTGCGGGAGATCTTGAGCTTCACCGGCGAGTTCACCGGTCCGCGCATCTTGTCGACGGCCTGGTTCAGGGTGAGGCCCTGGACCTGATCCTCGTCGATCTGCGTGATGATGTCGTTGGTGAGGATGCCGGCCTTGGAGGCGGGGGTGTCGTCGATGGGGCTGACCACCTTGATCAGGCCGTCCTCCATCGTGACCTCGATGCCGAGGCCGCCGAACTCGCCCTTGGTCTGAACCTGCATGTCGCGGAAGCTCTTCGAGTCCATGTAGCTCGAATGCGGGTCCAGCGAGGTGAGCATGCCGTTGACGGCCGCCTCGATCAGCTTGGCCTCGTCGGGCTTCTCGACATAGTCGGTCCGCACCTTCTCGAACACGTCGCCGAACAGGCTGAGTTGGCGATAGGTCTCCGCGGAGGCCGCCACCGCGCTGGTCCCGGAGAGCAGATGCGTCTGGGTCGCGAGGAGGGAGGAACCGACGCCAAGAAACGCGCCGGCCAGGACTAGGGAAATCTTGCGCATTATCCGCGAACCTTCTCGCTGGGGCTCTTCGCCCACCACGGCTCCGGATCGATGGAGCCGCCGTCTTTCCTGAACTCGACGTATAGAACCGGCCCGTCACGGTCGCCCGGAGCGGTGCCCTGGCCGCCCTCACCCATGGCCGCCACCGGTTCCCCCGCAAGCACGAACTGTCCGACCTCGACGCTGATCTGATCCATACCGGCCAGCAGCAGATAGTAGCCATCGCCGGCATTGATGATCAAGAGTCGTCCATACGAGCGAAACTGCCCGGCGAACGACACCCACCCATCGGACGGAGACGAGACCACCGCCTTCGGGCGGGTCGCGAGCGATATGCCGCGGGTCGTTCCGCCATTGCCGTCGGGCTGGTTGAAGCCGCGCAGGGTGGCGCCGCTCACGGGCTTGGGCACCTCGCCGCGGGTGTCGACGAAGCGAATCTTGGGGGCGAGCCGCGCGGGATCGCGCGTGCCGGCCGCCGCGAAGCGCTCCTGGGTCGCCCGCGCCTCCTTCGTCTCGGCGGCGCGGGCCTCCTCCGCCGCCCGGCGGGCCGAGGCGACCTCGTTCTCCATCCGGTCGAGGAGCTCCTTCAGGCTTTTCGCCTGGACGCCGAGCTCGGCCGTGCGCGCGCGCTCGGTGACGAGCCCGCTCTCCACCTCGGCGAGGCGGGTGCGGCGGGCCGTGATGAGGGCGTTGAGCCGCTGCTGCTCCCTGGCCCAGCCGGTGAGGTCGTTCTGCAGGCCTTCACGGTCGGCGGCGATGAGCCCCTTCAGCCGCACCATCTCGGTGAGGTCGGCGGCCAGGGTCTCGGCCTCGCCGCGCAGTTCGGGCACCACGGCCCCGAGCAGCATCGAGGTACGGATGACGGCGAGCACGTCCTCCGGCTGGACCAGGACGGCCGGGGGCGGCCTCCGGCCCATGCGCTGCAGGGCGGCGAGGATTTCGGCGATGACGCCCCGGCGGGCTTCGAGGGAGCGGCGGATGCCGGATTCGCTGGCGGTGAGCGTCTTCAGGCGCTCCTCCAGCCGGCTCATCCGGTCCTCCGTCGCCTGGGCCTGGCGTGTGGCATCGAGGAGGGCGGCATTCAGCTTGGCCCGGTCTCCGGCGACCGAGGCGATCTCCGCTTCGAGCTTGGCCCGCGCGCCGGTGGAGGCGGCAAGCTGCTCCTCGATCCGCTTCAGGTTCTCGGCGCGGCGGGCCTTCTCGTCGATGGCGCGCTGCACCGCGTCGGCGGCGGCGGCATCCTGCGGTTTCGGCGCGTCCTGTTGTTTCGCGCTGTCCTGGGCCTGGGCACGACCGAGCGCCAGCACCGCCATCGCCGCCAAGGCAGCGATGCGGATCGCTCCGCCGTCAGGCCCGCGCCGCGCGTATCCGCCCCTCATGCGTCGATGTCGCCCCGGTGATAGGGATGTCCCGCAAGGATCGTCAGCGTTCTGTACACCTGCTCCAGGGCCAGCACGCGCACAAGGCCGTGAGGCAGGGTGGCCGCCCCGAAGGCGAGGGAGAGGTCGGCGCGCGTGCGCACCGCAGGCGCCAGCCCGTCGGCGCCGCCGATGGCGACGACCAGGGTCGCCGTGGCCGCGTCGCGCCAGGACGCGATCCGCTCGGCGATGCGCTCGCTGGTCCAGTCGGAGCGCCCGCGCTCGTCATAGACCAGCAGCACGCTCGACGCCGCCGGGGCATGGGACAGGATCGTTGCCCCCTCCTCCACGCTGCGGTCGACGGGGCGCCGGGCCCGGCTCTCTGGGATTTCGACCACGTCACAGGCGGTGAGACCCAATCCGCGACCGAGCTGGACCGCCCGCTCACGATAGCGCGAAGCCAGATCCCGCTCGGGACCGGGCTTGAGGCGGCCCACCGCCGTCACGAGCAGACGCACGCGTCAGGCGCCCCGCGCCATCGGGCCGGTGCTCAGCCGGCCATGAGGTCGGTGGTGGGACGATCGGCGCCCCACATCTTCTCGAGATTGTAGAAGCCGCGGACTTCCGGGCGGAAGATATGGACGATGATGTCGCCCGTATCGATCAGCACCCAATCGCAGGCGGGCAAGCCCTCGACACGGGCCGTTCCGAAGCCCTTGGACTTCATTTCCTGCAGGATCCGGTCGGCGATGGCGCTGACATGGCGCTGCGAGCGGCCGGAGGTGATGATCATCGTGTCGGCGAGCGAGGTCCGACCGGCGAGATCGATCTCGATGGTTTCCTCGGCCTTCATGTCTTCGAGACAATCGAGCGCGAGCGCCTTGAGATCGCCGATCCGCTGATCGGTGGCGTGGTCGGAACCTGTGGTCCCGGAAGGGTGCGAATCGGTCAGTGTCTCGATTCCCGAAGTGACGGCGGTCATTTTACCTGAACAATCTATAGTCTGGAGAGAGTGGAACGATCACTCTCCGTTTTCAAGAGTCGCGACGCGCTCGTCATCGTCCGGCCCGGAGGGCCGTGGACGACAGGGTCGAGCGCGGGCCATGGAGAAACACCCAGGCCGGGGGTTCGAGATCGGCGAGGAGCCCCGCATCCGATTCGTCGATGCGCCATCGTCCCATCGCCTGCGCCCCTCGGGCGCTCGGCGCCGTCAGGGTGAAGCCCGGCCTATCGATGATGGCAATCGGCATCGTGGCGGCGATAGCACGAAAATCGCGCCAGCGGTGAAATGCCGCGAGAGAGTCGGCCCCCATGATCCAGACGAAGCGCACGGCGGGGCGGCGGGCCTGGAGGTAGGCCAGGCTCTGGCGGGTGTAGCGGGCGCCGATCTGCGTCTCGAAACCGGTGATGGCGATACGCGGATGGTCGGCGACGGCGGATGCCACCGCGATCCGCGTCTCGAGGGGAGCGAGAGCCGTGCGGTCCTTGAGCGGGTTGCCGGGGGTGACCATCCACCAGATGCGGTCGAGCCGCAGCCGTTTCAGCGCCACGAGGCTCACGTGGCGATGGCCGAGATGGGCCGGATTGAAGGACCCGCCATAAAGGCCGATCCGCAGGCCGGGCACGGCGGGAGGCAGCCGGACGAGCCCCTCCGCCTCAAGCCGCACGGGTGGAGCCGGCGAGCCGCATCAGGCAGGCCGCATCAAGGACGCGTCTGCCCGCGGCCATGGACCCGGTACTTGAAGGTCGTCAGCTGCTCCACGCCCACGGGACCGCGCGCATGCATGCGCCCGGTGGCGATGCCGATCTCGGCGCCGAAGCCGAATTCGCCGCCATCGGCGAATTGCGTCGAGGCATTGTGGGTGACGATGGCCGAATCGACTTCCGCGAGGAAGCGCGTCGCCTCGGCGGCATCGGCCGTGACGATGGCGTCGGTATGGTGCGAGCCGTTGGCCTCGATATGGGCGATCGCCGCGTCGAGCCCGTCCACCACCTTCACGGCGATGATGGCGTCGAGATACTCGGTGCGCCAGTCGATCTCGGTGGCGGCGGTGACCCGCGCATCCACCGCCTGCGTCGCCTCATCGCCGCGGACGCTGCAACCGGCCTCGATCAGCGCCGTGACCAGGGGGGCGAGGTGGGTCTCCGCCACGGCGGCATCGACGAGCAGGGTCTCGGCGGCGCCACAGATGCCGGTGCGGCGCATCTTGCTGTTGATCACCAGCGTGCGCGCCATGTCGAGATCCGCGCCGGCGGCCACGTAGACGTGGCAGATGCCGTCGAGATGGGCGAAGACCGGGACCTTGGCCTCGGACTGGACCCGCTCCACGAGGCCGCGCCCGCCACGGGGCACGATGACGTCGAT
Organism: Methylobacterium sp. Leaf85; assembly: GCF_001422125.1. Taxonomy (NCBI): domain Bacteria; kingdom Pseudomonadati; phylum Pseudomonadota; class Alphaproteobacteria; order Hyphomicrobiales; family Methylobacteriaceae; genus Methylobacterium; species Methylobacterium sp. Leaf85. Next base: position 177,760 of record NZ_LMME01000030.1, read on the forward strand.
GCAGCCGTCGAGGCCCGACAGCATGGCGCCCACCGCCGCGCGGTCACGGGTGGGGACGATCTGTACCGCGTCCGCCGGCAGACCGGCGGCCTCCAGCCCCTCGCGCATGGCACGCGCGATGGCCATGGCGGTGCGGTGGCTGTCCGACCCGGCGCGCAGGATAGCGGCATTGCCGGCCTTGAGGCACAGGGCGCCCGCATCGGCGGTGACGTTGGGACGGCTCTCGAAGATGACGCCGACGACGCCGAGCGGCACGGCGATCCGCTCGATCAGCAGCCCGTTCGGGCGCTCGAAAGCCGCGAGCTGGCGACCGACGGGGTCGGGCAGCGCGCCGATCTTGGCCACCGCATCGGCCATGGCGGCGAGCCGGCCCTCATCGAGGGTGAGGCGGTCGATCAGCGCCTGGGTCTGTCCGCTGGCCTTCGCGGCGGCGACGTCGCGCGCGTTCTCGGCCAGGATCGCCTCCCGGCTCGCCCTCAGGCACTCGGCCACCTGGCGCAGGGCGACATCCTTCGCCTGGGCCGAGGCCTGGGCGATCTTGCGGGCGGCCGCGCGGGCGCGGTGGCCGATCTCCTGCATCTGCTCGGTGAGATCGGGGGCGGCGGCGAAATCGGATCTCAGGTTCAGAACGGGCACGGTCTGTTTCCTCGCAGCTCACCGTTCAAGGCGATGGCAGCATATCGATTGTGCCCTCATGCCATGCGTCGAGGCGGCAAAACAAGCACATTGCATAATAGTCGAGCCTATTCTCCCGCCATTGCGAGGTCATCGCGATGCACCATTTCAGCGCGACCGGGATGAGTAAGCAATTCCGCGATCTCCCGACTCGGGCGACCGATGATCTGTGCCGCCTGTGCACTGTCATAAGCCACGAGGCCGCGCCCCAGGGTGCGGCCCTGCACGTCCCGGATGATCACAGCATCCCCCCGCCCGAAGTTTCCCGACAATCCGGTGACGCCGACCGGCAGCAAACTCGCGCCACCCTGCAGGGCGCGGGCCGCCCCTGCATCGACCACGAGGATACCGCGCGGCTCGAGCGAACCGGCGATCCAGGCCTTGCGCGCGGCGACGGGGTTCGAGCCGGACAGGAACCAGGTGCAGCGCCCCCCCTGCAGGATGGTGCGCAGGGGGTTCTTCTCGCGCCCGTCGGCGATGATCATGTGGGTGCCGCCGCTCGCGGCGATCTTGCCCGCCTCGACCTTGGTGCGCATACCGCCCCGCGACAGTTCCGAGGCCGGCCCGCCCGCCATGGCCTCGATCTCGGGCGTGATCCGCTCGATGAGGGGCAGATGACGCGCGTTCGGGTCACTGGCGGGGGGCGCCGTGTAGAGGCCGTCGATATCGGAGAACAGCACCAGGACGTCGGCCCCGATCATGGTGGCGACGCGGGCGGCGAGACGGTCGTTGTCGCCGTAGCGGATCTCGCTGGTGGCCACCGTGTCGTTCTCGTTGACCACCGGCACGGCACGGACTTCCAGGAGCTTCAGCACGGTGGCGCGGGCATTGAGGTAGCGGCGGCGCTCCTCGGTGTCCTGCGGCGTCACCAGGATCTGGCCCGCCGCGATGCCGTGATGGCCGAGCGCCTCGGCCCAGTAGCGCGCGAGCGCGATCTGCCCGACGGCGGCGGCGGCCTGGCTTTCCTCCAGGCGAAGGGTGCCGGGCGCGTAGCCGAGCACCGTCCGCCCCAGGGCGATGGCGCCCGAGGAGACGACGAGCACGTCGACGCCCCGCGCATGCAGATCGGCGATGTCCTCGGCGAGCGCCGCCAGCCAGGCATGGCGCAGGCGACCGCGCGCGCGGTCGACGAGTAGCGCCGAGCCGACCTTGATGACGACGCGGCGGAAATCCTGAAGGGCTGGAATCTGGGACGGGGCGGTCTGGGGAGAAGAGGTCATGGCACGGGGGTGTAGGCGAAGGCGATATCCGTGTGAACGAAGTCCTCGCCGTTGAACAGCAGCGGCAGCGCATGGGTCCGGTCCACGAAGGTCGGGCAAGTGGCGCATGTCTCGGTCTGCTACGTATGCAAGCCCGTTCCCCCGTCTTGAATAGGGGGTAAACTTTGCGGGAGTGAAAACGTACCCATGGACCGAACGGAGCACCGCCCTCGCCGCAGGCTGAGACCGGGGTTAGACCTTCGCCGCTTGTGGGCGGATCGCGGAGTAATTCTGCTGGGCTCAGAAGGGATAAGAAGCACTGTCCTTTTCGCAGTGTAGCGAGAGGAAACGATCGCTAAGCCGTCCTCGCCAGGGCACGCCACCATTCTGGGGATGCGTCGAAACACGATCTCCTTGAACCACATCCCGTTAAGATTGCATGCGCGATAATGTTCGCCCTGGAGGAGTGCTTCTTACGGCATCGCCTTCGATCAATCATGCCTCAGGTTGGTACTGCTGTGAACGTGCATCCTAGAATCGCCTCTCCCGCGGTCGATTTTGAGGATTTCATGGATACATTGCGTGGCCGACTCACGGAGATCGGCATCGCATACGATCGCAAGCGCCGACTTCTCATCACGACCCTGATGTTCCGTGACCGCCCATGCTTCTCTCTCCAACTTCTCCGAGATTACAGGGCGCTCTGCGATGGCTTGGCGGACTTTATGGTGGGCATCCCATTCGAAGCTAGACCGGTGCGCTTCCTTCTCCACACCTCGGGTGAGCCAGGGATCTGGTGCCTGGGTGGCGACCTCGACCTCTTTGTCCGATGCATCAGAGAAGGAGACCATGAAACCCTTCGCGATTACGGCTACGAGTGCATCCACTCGGGTTATATCAGCCATACGGGGCTTGGGCTCTCGGTGGTGACCCTGTGCCTCGTACAGGGCCAGGCCCTCGGCGGCGGGTTCGAATCCGCGCGTTCTTGCAACTTCCTTTTCGCAGAGGAGCAATCCCGCTTCGGACTGCCCGAGATGAAGTTCAATATGTTTCCCGGTATGGGCGCATATTCCTACATCGCGGAGCGTATCGGCATGCGACGTACCGAAGATATGGTTCTGAAAGCCGGTTCACATACCGCCCACACGATGTATGACATGGGTGCGGTGGATTACGTGGTTTCGAAAGGCGAAGGCATTCGAAAGGTCCGTGCCTTCGTCGACCTCTATGGCGAGAAGTTTAATGGCCTCGCGTCGATGATGGAGGCTCGCAGGCTCTCAATGCGGATAGACTTAGATAGCATGCACCGCGTGGTAGATACCTGGGTTGATTGCGCTTTTCGTATCGGCTCCACTGACCTGAAGAGGATGGAGCGGCTAGTGGCGGCACAGCGTCAACGTCGACAGCGTGCCTCAACCACGCGCACTCTAGGGAATTAGGGCTGCCAAGCCTCCACCGGCTGTGCCTCGGCCTCGGCCGCCTTGGCTTCCATCATCTCGCGGGTGATCGCACGCAGAGCGTCCTGCACGCCGAGGCCAGTGGCCGAGGACAGGATCAGCGGCTTCGCCTTGGAGGCCCGCTTCAGTCGCGCCACCTGTTCCTTCAGCGTATCGGGATCGACGGCATCGGATTTCGACAGGGCGACGATCTCGTGCTTGTCGGCCAGACCGTTGCCGTAGGCCTCCAGTTCCTTGCGCACCAGCTTGTAGGTCTTGCCGGCATGTTCGCTCGTCGCCTCCACGAGGTGAAGCAGCACGCGGCAGCGCTCCACATGGGCGAGGAACTTGTCGCCGAGGCCGACCCCGTCATGGGCGCCCTCGATCAGGCCGGGAATGTCGGCGAGCACGAATTCGCGCTCGTCCGAGCGGACGACGCCGAGACCCGGATGCAGGGTGGTGAAGGGATAATCGGCGATCTTGGGCCTCGCCGCCGTCACCGTGGCGAGGAAGGTGGACTTGCCGGCATTGGGCAGGCCGACGAGGCCGGCATCGGCGATGAGCTTCAGGCGCAGCCAGATCCATTGCTCATGGCCTTCGAGGCCCGGATTGGCGTGTTTCGGGGCGCGGTTCGTCGAGGTGGTGAAATAGGCGTTGCCGAAGCCGCCATTGCCGCCCTTGGCCAAACGCACGCGCTGGCCGACATGGGTCATGTCGGCGATCAGGGTCTCGCCGTCCTCGGCGATGATCTCGGTGCCGGCGGGCACTTTCAGCACCACGTCCGCCCCATTGGCGCCGTGGCGGTTCGAGCCCATGCCGTGCTCGCCCTTCTTGGCCTTGAAGTGCTGCTGGTAGCGGTAGTCGATCAGCGTGTTGAGGCCGTCGACGCACTCGACCCAGACATCGCCGCCCCGGCCGCCATCGCCGCCGTTGGGGCCGCCGAACTCGATGAACTTTTCGCGCCGGAACGCGACGCAGCCGGCGCCGCCGTCACCGGAGCGCACATAGACCTTGGCTTCGTCGAGGAATTTCACGGGTGTTCTCGTCTCTGTCGTTCATTCGCCGAGGGCGGGGCCTGTTGGCTCCAGACCTTGGCGAATCACATTCGGGTTCGGGTTCAGGCTGCGCCTTGTCGGCACTTCCCGTCGAGGTTCAGGTACTGCACGCTGCGCAGGCCCGCCTCGAACCACGCCCCACCCGACTTCGTCCGGTCGTAGGCGTAGAGATTGATGACGATGGCGCCGTCCGGCGAGGTGAGGGTCGCCGGTACCTGCGCGTCGTCGAAGGCCCAGATCGGGCGGGAATCGGAGCCGAACTCGGCCCGTGTCCCGTCCATCTCGAACTGGCTCACCTGGGCGAAGACCGGCCGCTTGTCATGGTCGGAGATCGCGAAGGTGAAGCCGACCTTGGGGCTTCGCCCGACGAAGTTATAGAATTCGCAGTAGAGCGTCGGGCTCCGTGGCGACGGTCTTTGAATGTCCGCGACCGGGGTCGCGGGAGGCTCCCCTCCGCCACCCAGAAGCACGAGGGCGACCGCGACCGAACCGGTCGCGGCGAGGGCCGCCAGAACGAGCGTGCGTTGCGTCATCGCGGCTCCGCTTCCGAGGGCGACACCGTCCGGACGACGGAGACCCGCGCAGACGACGAAAGGGAGGATGGCGCACCATCCTCCCTTCGATGTCCGACGATCGTCGATGACGGGATGCCCGGTGCGGGCGCCGCCTCGCGGTGGGAGGCCGTGGATTACTCCGCGGCTTCCTGGTGCGGCACGACGGCGACGAAGGCGCGGCCGCGCTTCACCTGGAACAGCACGCGTCCGTCCGCCTTGGCGAACAGGGTGTGGTCCGTGCCGATGCCGACATTGACGCCGGGGTGGAACTTGGTGCCGCGCTGACGGACGATGATGTTGCCGGCGATGACGGCTTCGGCACCGAACTTCTTCACGCCGAGGCGCTGACCGGCCGAATCACGGCCGTTGCGGGACGAGCCGCCTGCTTTTTTATGGGCCATTGTGGTTGACTCCGAATGTCTCGATCAGAACGTCAGGCGCTGATGCCGGTGATGCGCACCACGGTGTGGTGCTGGCGATGACCGCGCTTGCGACGCGAGTTCTGACGGCGGCGCTTCTTGAAGGCGATGACCTTCGCGTCGCGGCCGTGGCTGACGATCTCGCCGGCGACGCTGATGCCCGACAGGAGCGGCGCGCCGACCTGGGTGGCGCCCGCGTCGTCCGCGAACAGGAGGACTTCGCCGAAGGTCACGGCGGAGCCGGGCTCGCCCTCGACGGTGGCGATCGTGATGGTGTCGTTGGCGGCAACGCGATACTGCTTGCCGCCCGTCTTGATGACTGCGAACATCGTTCTCTCTTCGTGTTCTCTGCCGGCCTCCAGCCTTGCGAGCCTGGACCGTCTTCTTGTTCAGGTCATCCGCGACACCGATTCGAGCGATGCTGCGAACGCGAAACGCGCGGACTTCGTCGAGGAAGCCGCGCGTTGCGGATGTCAGCTAGTCGGGTTTCGCCCGCCTGTCAATGAATGGACGGGCCTTTGCGTCGAGCGCCGCTCAGGCGGCGCGCACGTTGGCCAGGAACCGGCCGACCTCGGCTCGCAGGTGTTCGGACTGGCGCGACAGCTCGGAGGCCGACGACAGTACCTGGGAGGCGGCCGCTCCGGTCTCCTCAGCGGCGCCCGCCACTCCGGAGATGTTGCTCGTCACCTCGTTGGTGCCCACCGCCGCCTGGGCGACGGTCCGAACGATCTCCTGCGTCGCCGCGCCTTGTTCCTCGACGGCCGCGGCAATCGTGGCGGCCACCGCGTTGATCTCGCGGATGCGGGTCGAGATTCCACCGATGGCATGAACCGCATCGCCGGTCGCTCCCTGGATCCGTGTGATCTGGCTGGAGATCTCCTCGGTCGCCCGTGCCGTCTGGCTGGCGAGTTCCTTCACCTCCGTGGCGACCACCGCGAAGCCGCGACCCGCTTCGCCGGCCCGCGCGGCCTCGATCGTCGCGTTCAGGGCGAGGAGGTTGGTCTGCCCAGCGATGGTCGAGATCAGGCTCACCACGTCGCCGATCCGGCTGGCCGCCAGGCTCAGTTCGTTCACGAGGCGGGCGGTCTGGTCCGCCTCGCCGACCGCCGTGAGGGCGAGGGTCGCGGAGCCCGCGACCTGGCGGCTGATCTCCTGCACGGAGGAGCCGAGCTCCTCCGCCGCCGCCGCGACCGTGCCGACATTGGTCGCGGTCTGCTCGGCCGCCGCCGCGACCGTCGTCGACTGGCTGGCCGTTTCATGGGCGGTGGCCGTCATGGTGGAGGCGGTGGCCTGCAGTTCTGTCGCGGACGACGAGACCATGCCGACGATTCCACCCACCGCCAGTTCGAAACCATCGGCGAGTTCGATCATCCCGCGGCGGCGCTCGGTGGCCGCGGCCTCGTCGGCGATGCGCGTGATCTCCGTCTGCTCGGCGGCCCTGGCGGCGACCATGGTCCGGATCCCGTCGACGGCCCTGCCGATCGCGCCGATCTCGTCACCGCGCGCGGCCTCGGAGATGCGGATATCGGTGGCGCCTCCGGCCATGCGCTGAAGCACGGCGACGAGGTTGCCCATGGGCCGGGTGATGCCGAAGATCGAGATCAGTCCCGCGCAGACCAGGCTCAGCACGATGCCGAGCCCACTCGCCGCCAAAGCGGCGGACCGGGTCGACTCGGTCAGCGACGCCAGGGAGGCGGCCCCCGCATCCATGTAGCTGGCGACATCGTTCGAGAGCGCGCCACAGGCGGTGTAGATTTCCTTGAAGTTCGGATCGACCGCCTCGTGCATCAGGTCGAGGGCCTTGGCGGTCTCGCCCTTCTCCACCAGCGCACGCACCTTGAGACTGTCAGCGATCAGACGGTCGATCTGAGCGGCGATCGCCTGGACGCGGGCCGCGAAAGCCGGCGCCTCCTTCGGCAGGTCGATCATCAGTTGCTTGAGCCTGGGATACGCCTGATCCATCTGCGCCAGATAACGCTTCTTGGCCTCGGCATCCGGCTCGGTGATGGCCCGGTAGAGGGCATGGTTCATCTCGAACACGAACCGGTTGGCGCGCCGCGCATTGGCCGCCCCCTTCGCTTCATGGGCGATGAACCGTCCATAATCCCCACCGATCTCGACGAGGCGTCCGGTCGTGTACCAGACGCAGGTACCGAGGACGGCACAGACCAACCCGATGGCGAGACCCAACTTGTAGATGATTTTGAAACGTCCAAGCATGACCCGCAGCCCTCGAGAGAGGGCGATAGATTTGGATTACACACATCAACATCAAGTTAATCTAGTTTTTTCGCGAAACACCGGTCGGCATTATCAATCCAAAGAAAATTATTCCATATTTTCAGAATCAAATGAATTCGCCGACAATACAACGAGCCAGACATTATCGAAATTAAGTTTATTAATGGTCACGATCAAAGCAATAGCCCAACAGAATCGGAATTTTTTCAGTTTACTTGAAGCTCGGACGCCTCTACCGCTTCATCAACCCGCCGAGTACATTTCGCAGGATCGCATTCCCCACCTGCGTGCCCACCGTCCGCGCCATCGAGCGGGCCGCGTTGCCGATGACCTGTTCGGCCAGGCTCTGCGGCGGGCGGCGACCGCCCTTGGCGGCGGGTTTCGAGCCGAGCACGCCGCCCAGCAGCCCACCGAGCATGCCGCTCAAGCCACCTTCCGATTGCTGCGCCGCCTCGGCTGGGGCGGAATCGAGCCCCTTGCGCCGGGCCAGGATCTCGTAGGCGCTCTCATTGTCCACCGCCTCGTCGTACTTCCCCCGCAGCGGGCTTTTCGCGATCAGCTCGGCGCGCTCCGCCTCGGTGAGCGGGCCGACCCGCCCCTGCGGCGGGGCGATGAGGGCGCGCTCCACGATCGAGGGCGTGCCCTTGGCCTCGAGGAAGCTCACCAGAGCCTCGCCGACGGCGAGTTCAGTGATGGCGGAGGCGACGTCGAAGCCGGGATTCTGCCGGAACGTGTCGGCGGCGGCCTTCACCGCCCGCTGGTCGCGGGGCGTGAAGGCGCGCAGCGCGTGCTGGACACGGTTGCCGAGCTGGCCGAGCACCGATTCCGGCAGGTCGAGGGGGTTCTGCGTCACGAAATAGACACCCACGCCCTTGGAGCGGATCAGGCGGACCACCTGCTCCACCGCGTCGAGGAGGGCTTTTGGCGCGTCGTCGAACAGGAGATGTGCCTCGTCGAAGAAGAAGACGAGCTTCGGCTTGTCGAGGTCTCCCACCTCCGGCAGCTGCTCGAACAGTTCCGACAGCATCCAGAGCAGGAACGAGGCGTAGAGGCGCGGCCGCTGCATCAGCTTGTCGGCGGCCAGGATGTTGACGATGCCGCGCCCGTCGCGGTCCCGCTTCATGAAGTCGTTGAGGTCGAGCGCCGGCTCGCCGAAGAACTGGTCCGCGCCCTGGTTCTCCAGCATCAGCAATTGCCGCTGGATCGCCCCGACGGAGGCGGCCGAGACGTTGCCGTACTTGGCCGAGATCTCCTTCAGGTTCTCAGTGCAGTAAAGCAGCAGCGCGCGCAGGTCCTTCAGGTCGAGGACCGGCCATTGGTTGTCGTCCGCGACGCGGAAGGCGATGTTGAGTACGCCTTCCTGCGTGTCATTGAGCTCGAGCAGCCTGGCCAGCAGCAGCGGCCCCATCTCGATCACCGTGCAGCGGATCGGGTGCCCTTGCGCCCCGAACAGGTCCCAGAACACGGTGGGGAAACGGTCGGGCTCGTAGGCGATCCCGAGTTCCTCCGCGCGCTTGACGAAGACCGGCTTCGATTCGCCCGCCGCCGCCAGCCCCGAGAGGTCGCCCTTGATGTCGGCGGCGAAGACCGGGACGCCGGCATTGGAGAACCCCTCCGCCAGGACCTGGAGCGTCACCGTCTTGCCTGTGCCGGTGGCGCCGGCCACGAGGCCGTGGCGGTTGGCGAGCCTGAGGGTGAGCGCCTCCGGCTTGGTGCCGCTCTTGCCGACGAGGATGGTGCCGTCGCTCTGCATGATCGCCTGAACCCACCGCTTCGCGTCGCGCCCAGCGCAGCGACCCTGGGGTTATGACGCCCGGGGGACGCATTTTCCAGCAGCACCGCACCTGGCGCTTGATTTCATCGCGGACAGACCAGATGGACTACGCACACTCATGCGTTGGAGCATCGTTACATGGAAGAGTTGATCGCCCGCGTCACCACCAAGACCGGGCTCGACGCCGCGACGGCGCAGACGGCCATCGGCCACATCCTCGCCTTCCTGCAGAAGGAAGGCCCGGCCACCGAGGTCGCCCAGCTCTTCGCGGCGATGCCCGGTGCGGACGCGGCGGCGGCCCAGGCGAACGAGGGCGAGGGCGGCGGCGGCCTCATGGGCATGCTCGGCGGCATGATGGGCGGGGGCGTGATGGCGCTGGGCCAGAAGCTGATGTCGGCCGGCGTTCCCATGGGACAGATGCAGCCGCTGGGCGCCGAACTGTTCGCCTTCGGCCGCGAGAAGGCCGGCGAGGACGTGATGGGGCCGATCGTCGGTTCGATCCCCGGCCTGAACCAGTTCGTCTGAGACCGGTCCGGCTGCCCTCTCTTCCCCGTTGCCTGAGCCGGAAAAGAGGAGAATGGGAAAGGTTCGGCGGCTACCCATGGAAGGGTCGCCGGCGAACCATTTTGGCGTGACACTAACCGTCTCTGGATTCACGCAAAAGCCTGTCATAAAAGCGTTCGGGCTTCGTGATGATGTGGCCTCGCGGATATGAGGCTCCAGGCTCCATCGGGAGCCGGCCTCGCGGGTCCGGCAGAGCGGAATGGACGATGGTCCCGAACTTCGCGCGTGATGCGTCCACGGCCTGGCTCAACGGCTGGGAGGCCCATGTCCACGCGCCCTTCGCCCGGTTCAAGCAGAAGCGCCTCGAGGCGGGACATGCCGGCTTCTCCGGCCTGCCGGGCTTCGCGAGCCTTCCCGGCGCCGGTGGCCGGTCCCTGATCCCGCCGGGCGGAACGCCGATCCGGTTCAAGCCGCGCCTGAAGAAGCCCCTGGCCGCTCCGGGTCTCGACCCGGTGCTCGGCCGCATCGGCGACCTCGAAGTGCGCCTCGCCACCACCGTCTCGGAGATCCGCCGCGCCCAGCGCCTGCGCTACCGGGTGTTCTACCAGGAGATGTCGGCGGTGGCCTCGGGCATGTCCCTGCTGTCCCGGCGGGACATCGACGATTACGACACGGTCTGCGACCATCTCCTGGTGATCGACCATGCGGCGACGGAGGCGAAACCCTTCCGCCGCCCGAGGCCGAAGGTGGTGGGCACCTACCGCCTGCTGCGCCAGGACGCGGCCGACCGCAATTTCGGCTTCTACACCGCCGGCGAATACGACATCGCGCCCCTGCTCGCCGCGCATCCCGGCAAGCGCTTCCTCGAACTCGGCCGGTCCTGCGTGCTGAAACCCTACCGGACCAAGCGCACGGTGGAACTGCTCTGGGCGGGGATCTGGGCCTATGTCCAGCACCACCGCATCGACGCGATGCTGGGCTGCGCCAGCCTGGAGGGGACCGACCCGGACAGGCTCGCCCTGGCGCTCAGCTTCCTCCACCACCATGCCCGCGCGCCCGAGCCCTGGTGCGCCAGGGCTCTGCCGGGACGGCACGTGGCCATGGATCGTCTGCCGCGCGAGGTGGTGGATGCCAAGGCCGCGCTCCAGTCGCTCCCGCCGCTGATCAAGGGCTACCTGCGAGTGGGCGCCACTTTCGGCGACGGCGCGGTGATCGACCACCAGTTCGGCACCACGGACGTGTTCGTGGTCCTGCCGGTCTCGGCCATCGCCGCCCGTTACATCGGTCATTTCGGCCCGGCCGCGAACAAGCGCGCGGCCTGATCCCGTTTATGCCGCCGCGCTCGCGCGGCGGGAGCGCAGGAACGCCTGGACCTCGCTGGCGGGGAGCGGCCGGCTGAACAGGAACCCCTGGACCTCGTCGCAGCCCTCGCTCCTGACGAGATCGAGCTGTTCCGCCGTCTCGACACCCTCGGCCACGATGCTCATGCCAAGCCGCTCCCCGAGACCCACCACCGCCCTCACGATGGCCGCCGCATCAGGCTCGGCGATGTCCTTGATGAAGGTGCGGTCGATCTTGATCTTGTCGAAGGGAAACCGCCGCAGGTAGCTCAACGACGAGTAGCCGGTGCCGAAATCGTCCAGGGCGATCCTGACGCCCAGCGCCCGCAGGCGGTGCAAGGTCGCCACGACGCGCTCCGGGTCCCGCATCAGCGCGCTCTCGGTCACTTCGAGCTTGAGCCGGTCCGCCGACAGGCCCGCCCCGTCGAGGGCGCTCGACACCGAGCGCTCGAGGTCGTGCTGGAACTGTACCGTCGACACGTTGACGGCGACGCGGATCTCGTCGGGCCATGCCGTCGCCTCGCGGCACGCCTCGGCCAGGGCCCAGGCGCCGAGGGCCACGATCAACCCGGTCTCCTCCGCCACCGGAATGAACTCCATGGGCGAGATGAGACCCCGTTCGGGGTGACGCCAGCGCATCAGCGCCTCGAAGCTCGTGACCGTCTCCGCCGCCAGGTCGATGACCGGCTGGTAGACGAGGTGGAAGTCGCCCCGCCGGATCGCGTCCTTCATGTCGAAGGCGAGGAGGTGGCGCGCCGAATGGCGCGCGGCCAGAGCAGGCTCGAACCGGCGATACGTGTCACGCCCCGTCGTCTTGGCCTCGTTGAGCGCGATATCCGCCCGTCGGAGCAGGTCGTCGGCGGTGATGGTCTCGTCCGGCACCATCGCGGCGCCGATGCCGACACCGATCTCGACCATCATGCCGTCGATCTCGATGGGGGCGCCGAGAACCGCGATCACGTGCTTGGCGATCGCATCGACCTCGTGCGGACCGCCGAGCCCTTCGAGCACGAGGGCGAACTCGTCGCCTCCGAGCCGGGCCACGGTATCGCCGGAGCCCACGGCTTCGAGCAGGCGATCGGCGACGATGCGCAGGAGACGGTCGCCACCGGTATGGCCGAGCGTATCGTTGACGGCCTTGAAACCATCGAGGTCGCAGGCGAGCACCCCGGCGGAAGACCGGCCTTCCCGAGCGCGTATCACCGCCCGGTCGAGCCGCTGGCGAAGCAGGCGGCGATTGGGCAGGCTCGTCAGGTCGTCGTGCAGGGCCAGGTACGCGACGCGGGCCTCGGCTTCCCGGCGGTGGGTGATATCGATCTGGGTTCCGACCGCGCGCACGGCCCGGCCCGTGCCGTCCCATTCCACAACCCGCCCGCGGGTGAGAACCCAGAACGAGGTGCCGTCGCCGCAGACGACGCGATGCTCGCACTCGTAGGTGGAGGCGAGGCCCTTGACGTGCTCGATCATGGCGAGGGTCAGGCGCTCGCGGTCCTCCGCGTGGACGATGTGATCCATCGGCTGCCTGGCCTCGATGGCGTCGACTGTATAACCGAGGCGGGCGAGCCAGCGCTCGGAGATCCAGATCGATCGGTCGGCGAGGTTACAGTCCCAGATCCCCTCGACGCCGCTATCGAGGGCGAGCGTCAGACGCTCCTCGCTCGGCTGCATCCTCGACTCGCTCGTGCGCGACGTCCGCATGGATTTCAACCAGCCCCCCGGATCGATGCGGAAGCCGGTTCGTCCAGCACCCACTCCGGAGGAGACACGGAAGAGGGATCGAGCCCGGCCAGGCAGGTCCATCCGCCTGACGACAGTTCGAAGCCACGCGACCACCTTCAGTGACGACCTCGCCGGGATCATGATCGGCACGCTCGACGCGGGCGCCGGAATCGCCGGCGATCTCGCAGGCTGAATGGATTCCGCAGTGACCGTGAACCGTTTGCCGTCACGACCCGCTTTCTCATTCGAACGGCGATACTTGCGCAGACCGCCGGAATCAGCCGGCACACCTCATACGTCAAGCATCGTTATGCGAAGCGTCCGTTAATGGAAAGTCAATGAAGCGTAGCCGGAAGCCGGATCGAACTGCATTCAAATTGCCGCACCGCGCTTTATGGCGAGATACCGCAACAAATCAGCATTTTACCGGTACATATATACCATTTTTGACCTTTAACCCTTGTCGCCCGGCCAGATCGTCGAGACACCATCCATCGACGATGAAAGTATGCTGGTACAGCGACGATGTCGTCGGAATCGATCGCCGACTAGACGCACATGTGGCTCCGAGAAATCAAAGACACGAACAGAACGATTTCACTACGTAGTTTCAATCATAGTTAGTATAAATACAGTTTTTAAAATTCATATAAGTTATTTTTACCATTATTGACAATATACGTCGCAATACCATCCGAAATCGACAGCCCATCTCCGCCGAAACGCATTTTTTGGGCGATCAAAGAACTCACTCTATCACTATAAAATAACTTATATCGACTCAGCTCACTTATGGTTTTTAGTATAAATGCCACTGACATAACCGGCATCCCGCCACATCACGTCTATCGCAGCCGAAAGAAGAGACCGAAAAGCCGTTTTTCACGCCAAGTGATTGGGCCGGAGCGTCACGCCCTGGCGTCGGCCACCAGCGCCGCCAGCCCCTCGCGGTAGGTCGGATAGGCGAGATCGACGCCGAGCTCCTCGCGGATCAGGCGGTTCCGCACGCGCTTGTTCTCGCCGTAGAAGCTGCGCGCCATCGGGCTCAGATCCGCCGTCTCGAAATCGATCTCGGGCGGCAGCGGCAGGTTGGCGAGGCCGGCAGCGTATTCCGTCACCACCTGCGGCGGCGTCGGCTCGTCGTCGGTGACGTTGTAGATCGCCTGCGCCCTCGGCCTGTCGATGGAGGCGAGCAGGGTCGTGGCGATGTCGTCCACATGGATGCGGTTGAACACCTGCCCCGGCTTGATGATGCGCTGCGACTTGCCCTCTCGCAGCTTCACGATGGGGTTGCGGCCCGGCCCGTAGATGCCCGACAGCCGGAACACCTGCACCGCCTTGCCGGTCTCCTGCCCGAAGGCAAGCCAGGCCTTCTCCACCGCGATGCGGCCATGCGAGCGCCCGCTCGTGGGGTTGGGCGGCGTCGTCTCGTCGATCCAGGCGCCCTGCTGGTCGCCGTAGATACCGATGGTGGAGAGATAGCCGATCCAGCCGATCCGGCTGTCGGCGATGGCGTCCCGGTAACGGGCGAGCACCGTGTCGCCATCGCGAGACGGCGGGGCGGACACCAGCAGCACGTCGGTGTCGGCGAGGTCGCCCGCGATCCGCGCGTCGTCCGTCTCGGGGCCGAAGCCGCGCAGGGCGACATCGCCGAGGCCGGCGCCGGGCCGGGCCGGGTCGGTGACGGTGGCGCGGATCTCGCCGAACCGCCCCGCCGCGCGCTCGACGAAGCGGCGCGCCGTGAAGCCCAGACCGAAGACGAAGAGGTTCATGCCGTCGTGTTTCCCGCGTGATCGAGTGCCGCGCGCCATTCGGCGCCGACCTCGGCATCGGTTTCGCCGATGGCGTGGCTGTTGAAAAGGCCGCGCATCGCCGCCCCGTCGGTGAGGCGGCTCGACGCCCATACGGCCATACCGCGTACCAGGGGCGACGGATCGGAGAGGCAGCGTTCGGCCTCCCGAGCGAGCGCCGGATCGCCGGAATTGCCGATGGCGATGAGGACGTTGCGCAGGAAGCGGTCGCGCCCGGTCCGCTTCACCGGGGTTCCGGCGAACCGCGCCCGGAAGGCCGCATCGTCGAGGCGCGCCAGTTCGGCGAGGGGAGGCGCGGCGAGGTCGGCCCGCGCGCCGAGGCGCGCCTCCGAGGCGGCGACGGCGAACTTGTTCCAGGGGCAGACCGCAAGGCAATCGTCGCAGCCGAAGACGCGGTTGCCGATGGCCTCGCGGAATTCGGGCGCGATCGGCCCTTCGTGCTCGATGGTGAGGTAGGAGATGCAGCGCCGCGCATCGAGCTGGTAGGGGGCGGGAAACGCGGCGGTCGGGCAGATGTCGAGGCAGCGCCGGCAGGAGCCGCAACGGTCGGCCTCGGGCAGATCCGGCACGAGATCGGCGGATGTGTAGATCGCCCCGAGCAGGAGCCAGTTGCCGTGCTCGCGCGAGACGAGGACCGTGTGCTTGCCCTGCCAGCCGAGGCCCGACGCGGCGGCGAGGGGCTTCTCCATCACCGGCGCGGTATCGACGAAGACCTTCACCCGCACGTCGCCCTTGGCGGAGAGGTAGCCGCCGAGCTCCTTCAGCTTGCCCTTCACCACATCGTGATAGTCGCGGCGCTGGGCATAGGCCGCGATGGCGCCGCGATCCTTCAGGGCCAGCAGCGAGAGCGGATCGACCTCGGGGCCGTAGTTCATGCCCAGCATCACGATGCTGCGAACGCCCGGCCACAGGATCGACGGATCGGCGCGCTGGTCCGCGCGCTCCACCATCCACTCCATCCCGCCGTGATGCCCGGCGGCGAGCCAAGCGGGCAGCCGCTCGCGCAGGGCCGGCGCCGCATCGGGGGTGGTCACCCGCACCGCGTCGAAGCCGAGATGCCGGGCGCGGGCCTCGAGCGCCTGCCTCAGCGCATCGCCGGAGAGAATTTTGCGCTGCTCCCGGCGGCCGGCCGCCTGCTTGCCCTCTGCCCGGAACTGGCCCGAAGGGGAGTTCAGAAATCGAGATCCGCGTAATGATCCGCCGGGGCCATGCCCGGAACCCGGTCCGCCAGCAGCGTCCGGAAGGAGGGGCGCGATTTCAGCCGCGCGTACCAGTCCCTCGCCGTCTCGTCCTCGTCCCATGGCACGTCGCCGAGATAATCCACGCAGGAGAGGTGAGCCGCGGCCGCGAGATCCGCATAGGTCAGATGGTCGCCGGCGATCCATTTCCGGCGGGACATCAGGTAGCCGATGTACTTCATATGGTAGCGCACATTGGTGCGCGCCGCACGAATGGCATGCATGTCCGGCGGACCGCCGCCATTGGCGCTGGTCATGAAGCGCTTCGAGATCTTCTCGGTGACGAGATAGCCGGTCACCTCCGCATCGAACTTCACCAGGAACCAGTCGAGCAGGCGGCGGACCTCCACGCGATCGGCGGTGGCCTCCGGCAGCAACCGGCGCCCGGACAGGCCGAGGCCGCGGGTCTCGTCCAGATACTCGGCGATGATGCCGGCCCCCGGCACGGCGAGCCCGGTCTCCTCCACCAGGACCGGCGTCGTCCCGGCCGGATTGATGAGGAGGAAGGCCTCGCGCCGGTCCCAGACCCGCTCTTCCACGAGTGCGGGCTCCATGCCCATCTCGCTGAGCACGAGACGGATGAAGCGCGAATGCGGACAGAAGGGGGAGTGGTGAAGCGTCGCCATAGAGGCCGTTTCGAAGGGGATGGAACCGCGGGACGCGCCGTATCGGGACCGCCGGTGGGTGAGGGTCGCCGGTCGAGACTTATTGCCCGATCATTGCCGCCTCATTAACACGCTGGACATGTTCCGGTAACCGCTCGTCAACTCTGATCGCCGACACCGTGCGGCGACCCGCGCTCCCACCCCACAACAACCGAGGCGAGACATGATGGATGCCATGAGCATCGTGAAGGCGGTCGTGCTCGCCGTCGTCGAAGGCGCCACCGAGTTCATTCCGGTCTCCTCCACCGGCCACCAGCTCCTGGTCGGCCACTTCATCGGCTTTCAATCGCCCAACAACACGTTCGAGGTGCTGATCCAGCTCGGCGCGATCCTGGCGATCCTGGCCGTCTATTTCCGCCGCCTCCTGGGAATCGCCGTGGCGTTTCCGAGCGATCCGAACGCGAGACGCTTCGTCCTGGGCATCCTCCTCGCCTTCCTGCCGGCGGCGATCATCGGCGGCCTGTTCTCGAAATACATCAAGTTCTACCTATTCAACCCGTGGATCGTCTGCGCCACCCTGGTGGCCGGCGGCCTCGTCCTCCTCGTCCTCGACGAAACCGACCTCGAGGTGAAGAAGCGCGACGTCTTCGACTTCACCCTGCCGATGGATTTCAGGATCGGCCTGTTCCAGTGCATCGCGATGATCCCCGGCGTTTCGCGCTCCGGCGCCACCATCGTCGGCGCGATGCTGATGGGAGCGGACAAGCGCTCGGCCACCGAGTTCTCGTTCTACCTCGCGATCCCCACCATGGCCGGGGCCTTCGCCAAAGACCTCCTCGACAATTACAAGAACCTCTCGCAGGACGATTTTGGCCTGATCGCCATCGGCTTCGTCGTGGCCTTCCTCTCGGCCTTCGTCGTGGTCCGCACCGTGCTCGACTACGTGTCCTCCCACGGCTTCCGGCTGTTCGCGTGGTGGCGCATCATCGTCGGCTCGCTCGGCTTCGCGGGGTTGATCCTGTTCGGCTGACGAACCCGCCTCGCGGCCCCGGACCCGCCTCGCACGCCGGGGCTCGCGACGCGGCGGCGGCCTTCGTTTTTCTTTGAGTCCGCGCTGATTTCTTTGATGAGTCCGGCGTGTTGCCCGGCAAGCCTCGCCGTGCGAGGGCTGTCGCCGACAGCGTCCGGCCACGCGCGGCCGGCGGAAGCGTGCGCCAAGGCCCTGACGATGGACAATCGCCCCCTCGCCGACCTGTTCCCCATGCCCACCCGCGAGCGGTGGCTCGGCCTGGTCGAGGGCGTGCTCAAGGGCGGCGATTTCGAGAAGCGCCTGGTCTCGAAGACGGCGGACGGCATCCGGATCGAACCGCTCTACGAGCCCGCCGCCCCGGTGGCGCAGCCCATGCGCGCGCCCGGCCCCTGGCGCATCGCCCAGCGGGTGGACCACCCGGACGCGCAGGCCGCCCACGATCTCGCCATGGCCGATCTCGAAGGCGGCGCCGATGCGCTGAACCTTGTCTTCGCGGGCGCGGTCTCGGCGCGCGGCTTCGGCCTCGCCGTCGATGACGTCCCGGCCCTCGACACCGCCCTGTCGGGCGTGATGCTCTCTCTCATCGCGACGCGGCTCGATGCCGGCGGGCGCGGGCTGGAGGCGGCCCGTCTGGTCAAGGCTTTGGCGGCGCACCGGAACGAGGATCTCGGCAGTCTCGACCTCGATCTCGGCCTCGACCCGATCGGGACGCTCGCCGCCACCGGCCGCCTCGACGCGACGATCCCTGAGATCGGCGCGGCGGTCTCGGCGCTCCTGTCGGAGTTCGACGGGGCCGGCTTCACGGGCCGCGCGATGCTCGCCGACGGGCGCCCCTATCACGAGGCCGGCGCCAGCGAGGCGGCCGAACTCGCCGCCACCCTCGCCACGGCCGTCGCCTATCTGCGCATGCTGGAGGCCGGCGGGCACGACCTCGCCCGCGCCCGCGACGCCGTCGCCATCCTCCTCGTGGCCGATGCCGACGAGTTCCTGACCATCGCCAAGTTCCGCGCCATGCGCCGCCTCTGGGCGCGGGTGGAAGCCGCCTGCGGGCTCGACCCGAAGCCCCTGCGCCTGCATGCCGAGACCGCGTGGCGGATGATGAACCGGAACGACCCGTTCGTGAACATCCTGCGCACCGGCATGGCCGCCTGTTCGGCGGGTCTCGGCGGCGCCGATTCCGTCACCGTCATCCCCTACACCGCCTCGCTGGGCCTCGCCGACGCCTTCGCCCGGCGCGTCGCCCGCAACAGCCAGATCGTCCTGATCGAGGAATCCAACCTCGCCCGCGTCGCCGACCCGGCGGCAGGGGCCGGCGGGTTCGAGGCGCTCACCGAGGAACTCACCACCACGGCCTGGGCCGCCTTCCAGGCCATCGAGCGGGAAGGCGGAATCGTCGCCAGCCTGCAGGCCGGCGCGATCCAGGCCCGGATCGGCGAAACCCGCGCCACCCGCGCGAAGAACGTCGCCACGCGCCGCGAGCCCCTCACCGGGGCGAGCGAGTTCCCCTTTCTCGCCGAGAAGCCGGTGACGGTCCTCGACCTGCCGCCCTCCGATGTCGTGGCGCCCGCCTTCGCCCTCGGTGGGGCCGGGACGACCACCTGCGAGGCCCTGCCCTCCTTCCGCCTCGCCGAGCCCTACGAGGCCCTGCGCGACGCGTCCGACGCCCATCTCGCCAAGACCGGGCGGCGCCCCCTGGTGTTCCTGGCCAATCTCGGGACGGTCGCCGTCTTCAACGCCCGCTCGACCTTCGCCGCCAACGCCTTCGCGGCCGGCGGCATCGAGGCGGTGAACGAAGAGGGTTTTTCGGAGAGCGACGCACTGGCCAGGGCTTTCGCCGCATCCGGCGCGCGCATCGCCTGCCTCTGCTCATCGGACGCCCTCTACGCGACCCATGCCGTCGCGGCGGCCGAAGCCCTGAAGGCGGCCGGGGCCAGGACGGTCTATCTCGCGGGCAAGCCCGGCGATCTCGCGGAGGGGCTCAAAGCCGCGGGGGTCGATGCCTATCTGCACGCGGGAGGTGATCTCCTCACGCTGCTTCAGGCCGCCTTGGGCGAATCCACAGGAGCGTGAACCGCAACCGATAGGCGATCCGGGGCGTTCCCAGCCCCGATCACGCCCTTGCAGAACAGGCTACGATGCGACGCTTCCTCCTTGCCGCCGGCTCTCTCGCCCTCCTGACGACGTCCCTCGGAACCACCGAAGCGGCCACGCGGAAGGTCTCGGTGCCCAACCGCTACGACGGCGCCTGGAGCATCGAGGTCATCACCCAGGACGGCCCCTGCGACCGCGCCTATCGCTACGGCGTCCGGATCGCCAAGGGCGAGGCGAGCTATCCCGGCGGGGATTTCGACATCCGGGGGCGCGTCTCCGGCAACGGCTCCGTGCGCGCGACGATCATGCGCGGTTCCGATGGTGCCACCGTGGTCGGCCAACTCGATCGCGGCGGCTACGGCAGCGGCACCTGGTCGAGCAACGGCATGATCCGCTGTTCCGGCCGCTGGAACGCCGAGAAGCGGGGCTGATCCGGCTTCTGTGATCGGCCGGGCACAGTCGGCTCACGAAATCGCGCATCGCAGGTTTCGGGGCGCGTCGTGCCCTGTTCCTGTCCAAGTCTTCGATGAATACTTGGGGCGAATCGATTTCGATCGACCTCGAGGTATGTGCGCGATGAAAGCTCGGCTGCTTGGCGCTCTCTTGACCCTTGTCGCGACGGCGGGTGCCGCAAGCGCGGCGCCCCGCACACCCGGACACGCCCATGCGGCCATGGCGCCACTGGAGCGCGCCGCCACGGAGTGCTTCGCCGAGACGGTGATGGCCAACCCGGCCGCCATGCGCCATGCCCGGGCGGGCCGCTGGTACGAGGCGGCGGGGATCATCGGCTTCCTCTGCCGCCCCGAGGTGGATGCGATGATCCGCACCCATGACCAACTCTTCGGCAACGGCACCGGCCAGCGCTACTTCAAGGCCGCCTATACCCGTCATCTCGGCGGCGAACTCGCCATCCGCCTCCAGCCGATGCTGGAACGCACGGCCGTGGCGACCGCCGAACCGGCCGCCGATAGGACCGCCCCGGAAACCGGCGACAAGGCCGAGTAGCGACTTCGAACCGAGCTTCGCCGAGCCTTGGTATCAGGCGTCGACGGTCTCTTCCTCGTCGCGGGCAGGAACGGCTTCGTCGTCCGGCAAGGCGAGGCGCGGATCGGGCCCGAGGAGCGTCTCCACCAGGGCATCGATGCGGGCCGACACGCCCTCCTCCCGCAAGGCGTCCCGCACCAGGGCCCTCGCCTTTTGGAACGAGACCTCCATGGGCAGCGCGACGGCGGCCGCCACCTCCTCCGCCACCGCGCCTTCCGCCGCCAGCCCGGCATGGACCGCCTCGCGCGGGTCGAAACGGGGGATCGGCAGCGTGAACATCAGCTTGTCGAAATGTCGCGGCCCCTGCTCGCCTCGTGCCTGCATGTGAGCGATGCGGCGACGCACGGCTTCGCTGTTGAAGAGAGCCTCCAGATAGCGTGCTTCCGCCATCGACTCGACCGCTGCCCAATAAAGGCTGTGGTCGATGATTCCTTCGGGACCGAGGAGGCATGAAGCCAGTCGGGAGCCTGTCTTGGTGAAGACCACACGAATGGGCTGCACCGGAAACTGCGCGGACAATCCGCGTTGAAAATTCCAACGCTGCTTTAGGGTGATGCGTCCGGCGCTGTGTTGCGCCCAGCTTGCCTCGGCCTGTCGCATCCAGGCTCCGAGGCGGGTCGCACCATGATCGCTCGCCTGTTTCGCGTCGAGAACATTTCCATCGGGTGTCATGGGCACGATGCCCTCGAACGGATTCAAAACGCGAAACGACGCGATGGATTCGCCGAGATAGACCGGCCGGACGTAATCGCTTTCGACAGCCCCCTGCTGAGCGGGCAGGTCTCGCCAGGGGACTTTCTCCTGTGGGGACCTCCTGCTTCTCAAGAGAGGTGCTGCGGCGTTGCCGCCGAGACGGCCTGACTGAACGCGATCCACCAGACACAGCATGCGCGGAACGAGGGTCGCCCCTTGATGGAAGAGCGGGCGATAGGGCGACCCGGCCTCGAAGTTCGCAGGCACCGGTGCATCGGCCCGATCCAGCTGCAGGCAGCGATCCGCCACCTCCTCGGGCACGTCCTTGAAGGGGAGCCGCCCGGCGAAAGCCGTGACCCGCGTCGGCGTCGGCCGGGCCTCCCCCGCCGTGACATCGGCGAACAGGACGCAGGTGGGCACCCTGAACAGGGGCGAGACGGCCTGATTGTCGAGAACCCAGGCGTCAGAGAACGCGACACGGACCTCGGTCCAGTCCCCGGTGCGGAAGGCTCGGAACTGGCCCCGGCTCAGGGCGGCGAGCGGCAGCACCATGGCGACCCGGCCGCCCGGCCGGTCGCCCTCCGGCGGCCGGACATAGAGCTCTGCGGCGCGTGCGAAGAACAGGCCCGACAGATCGGTCTGCGTCACCAGCCGCGCCTCGTCGGGGCCGACCCAGATGCCGAGCCGGCGCGCGGTATCCCGGAACAGGGCCTGCAGGGCGGGCGCCATGTAACGGTAGGACAGCCAGGGCGGGTTGCCGATGACGACGTCGACCCTGGCGCCGTCCGAGAGCGCCACCGGGCGGCTGAGGTTGCGGGCGAAGAAGCCCCAGACATGGTCGCGCCCGGCCCGGCGCAGGCGGTCGTAGATCGTGAAGGTGGTGACGAGCGTCGCGTGCTGCGCCGCCGCGACGCCGAGTCCCGCGAGCCCGCGCGCGAAAGCGTCCGCCGTGCGGCCGGCCTCGCTGGCATCGTGCATGGCGGTGACGACGCGGTCGAACAGGGGCGGATCGGCACAGAGGCCGAGGGGGAAGCGCAGGGTCGGCGCGCCTTTGCGGCCCTCGCGGGGGTCGCGCGGCACCTCGACCACGAGGTCGCTCTCGAACGCGTCGCGCTTCACGTTCCATTGCAGCGCATCGCCGAGATAGACCGGCAGGGAGATGTCGCCGCCTCGCCCCGGCAGGGCGTCGCCGAGCGCCAACAAGTATGTGACGCGGGCGAAGATCACGGCCACCGGATGGACGTCCAGCCCCGTGACGGAAGCGCAGCAGCGCGACGCGATCTCGGTGAGCGGCACGCCCGCCGCGATCAGGGCCTCACGCTTGAGGCGCACGGCGTGGAACAGGAAGCTGCCCGAGCCGCAGGCGGGATCGAGGCAGGTCTGCTCGGCCGGCCGGTCGAGGGCGCGCCGCACCACCTTCCGGGCGAGCCAGTCGGGCGTGTAATATTCACCGAGATCGTGCCGTTGCGCCGGATCGATGAGGGATTCGTAGAGCACCTTCAGAAGGTCGACATCCACACTTCCGA
Source organism: Methylobacterium sp. Leaf85 (assembly GCF_001422125.1). Classification (NCBI taxonomy): domain Bacteria; kingdom Pseudomonadati; phylum Pseudomonadota; class Alphaproteobacteria; order Hyphomicrobiales; family Methylobacteriaceae; genus Methylobacterium; species Methylobacterium sp. Leaf85. Next base: position 200,714 of record NZ_LMME01000030.1, read on the forward strand.
GGTCGAACCGGGCGGCATGCGCGGCCAGGCTGGCGACGATCGCCTCCCCGCCCGGCGCCTGGATCACCCAGCCGAAGAAATCGGTCTCCACCGCGCCGTGGACCCCCGCCTCGTGGAAGGCGCGCCCCGACAGCAGATCCTCGGGCGAGCGCCCGGTGGCGCCCATGGTTCCGGCGGCGATCGCCTTGGCGAGGATGACCAGATAGGTGTGCTGGAGCCAGAGCGTGTCGTCGTCGATGGCCTTGCCGTAGACGAAGCCGAGATGGCGCGACCAGAGCTGTCGCTTCAGCACCGCCTCCGGGTCCGCCGCCAGCGCCTCCCAGGCCTTGGCGAGGAGGCCGAGGGTCCGCGCGAAGGCGGCGCTCTGGCGGCCGAGTTCGTTGGTGATCCCGGCCGCGTCCGCCGGCAGCCAGTCGAGGACCGCGATGACGCCTTCGAGCCAGGCGGTAAGGCCACGGGCATCCGCCAGCCTCACCTCGTGCTCGGTGAGCTGCACCAGGACGCCGTCCCGCATCTCGTAGGCGGTGAAGGTGGCGCCGTCGGTGGCGAGCCCCACGTAACGCTGGCCGGTGGCGCCCTCGCGTTCGGGCAGGTAGCGGGTGAGCTGAGCCTCGGCGTCCCTGGCCTCCCGGCGCAGGTCGGACTTGATCTCGATGATCGTCCTGCCGAGCAGGGCGTCGAGACGACCTCTAACCTCAGGTATCTTTCTCTCGAAGAAAATCTGCTCGCTCTTGGCGCCCAGCGCCTCGGTCAGCAGGCGGTAGAGCAGAGCCCTGACCTTCTCATGTCCCGGACGGATCGAGAGTTCCGCGACGATCGCGCTCAAGGAATCACCGTCGATCGACATCCACGCCTCCTCAGGAGAGAGGAGCGGGTTAGTATACCTCAGGTTGTTCATCAAGGGTCGAGCGCACGATGCCTGTGGGGAGGCCGCCCCTGCCGAGGGGCGAAGGCCGAAGCGCGGAGAGGCGACCTGAGGATGGCGAGGTGGGCCTGGGGGAAACCCGGCACGGGTACGTTCCGAACTCCGCACGGACCGGAACCGCCATGAACTCCCGGCACCGGGGAGGGTCGTACCTGATCTTTGATGAGAATTTGCGCAGGATTGATACCAAATGACCCAGTCGCGTGTGATGAACCGAAGGCTTGATCAAGGAATGCGAAGCTAAGTTCCAGCCGCAAAGAGGCTGCCGACGGGGCACGGCTTCCGGTAGTCCGGACCGACAGGCTCGCAAGGCTCGCGTGAGGGTTTCATGGTCAGGTCGATCGTCGACGGATGGCTCGGCAGGACTGGTGGGCGGCGGGAAGAGAACCCACCTGCGTCCGGGATGCTGTCGCACAACTTGGGCGCGGTGCTCGCCTTCCTGAACGCGATTTCGCGCGCCTGCACCAACGCGCCGACGCCAGAGACCGCTATCGTCGATTGCCTCGCCATCGTCGGCCGCTTCACCGAATGGCCGATCGCCCATGCCTACCGACGCATGGACCAGGACGGCGTGGACGTGGATGCAATGGTGTCGATGAGGGCGTGGTACCTCGCCCCCTCCGACGTGCCGGGGCGGACGGACGCTTTCGTCGCCAATTCGGAGCGAGCGGTCTTCGCCCCCGGCCAAGGGCTGGTGGGGCGCGTCTGCGCGGAGGGACGCGCGATCTCCTGCGAGGACGTGACGGTTGTGCCCGGCTTCGTCCGCGCGACGGCGGCGCGGGAAAACGGCGTACGCGGCTGCTTCATGTTCCCGGTCCGCATCGGTGACCGGGTGGAAATCGTGCTGGAATTCTTCTCCCGCGAGAAGGCGGAGTTGAGCGAAGCCCTGCTCGAACTGATGGCTTACGTGGCCGACCGCCTCGCCATCACGGTCACCGACCATGCCCAGCGCGAGCGCGTCCGCTCGCTCATGGCAGCCCTCGACGGGATCGCCTCCGGGCTCGCGGACACGACCATGCAGGTGGAGGCGGGCGCCCGCACGGTCCTCACCGTGGCCGAGACCGTGGACGAAAGCCGCGCCCAGGCGGACCGGGCCAACCTCGCCGCCTCCCGCGACATCGACGGCGTGTCGGATGCCGCGCAGGGCCTCGTCGCGCTCTCGCGCGAGGCGAGCGCCCATGCCGGACAGGTCGAGATCATCGCCGACCGGACGAGCGGCATCCTGGGCCAGGCGGTGGACGTCTTCTCCGAACTCCAGGAGCGCATCGCCGGCATCGGGCAGATTAGCGACCTCATCGGCATCATCGCCGCCCAGACCAACCTCCTGGCCCTCAACGCCACGATCGAGGCGGCCCGCGCGGGCACCGCCGGACGTGGCTTCTCGGTGGTGGCCGCGGAGGTGAAGGACCTCTCGAACCGGGTCAGCACCGCCACAGCCGAGATCTCGCAGCAGATCGCTCGCCTCAGGGAGGTCGCCGCCCAATCGACCGCGTCCCTCGCCTCGGTGCGTGACGAGGTGACATCCGTCCGCGTCAGCGCGGCCGACATTTCTCGCGTCAGCGCCTCCCACCAAGAGGCTGCGGGCGGCATCGCCGAAGGCGTGTCGCGGGTGCGCGACACGATCTTCGAGGCGACCCGCCACCTCGACGCCCTGCGCGCCACGACCGAGGGAGCGCTGGCCTCGTCACAGGCCCTCGGGGCGACCTCCGGCCACCTGCGCGACCAGGGTCGCGACCTCGGCGAAGCGGCGCGGCAACTGGCCGTCTCGGCCCGTTGAAGGCCCGTCCGTCCCGGGATCGCGGTCGCAACGGCTCCGGCATCGGCGAGGGGCGGTGATGCGCGCGCTCAGGCGCCCGCGAGACGAAAGCTCGCCTGGCGCCGGTCCACCACGCCGCGACGGCGCTCGACGAACCGGGTCTGATTGCGGCCGTTGGCCTTGGCCTCGTAGAGGGCGGCGTCCGCGAGACTGAACAGGTCCGATGGCGCCAGGGGATCGGTCGCGGGCGCGCCCATGGTCGCGACGCCGATGCTCACGGTCACCGATCCGGGTTCGATCCCGGCCGCCTCCACCGCGAGGAGCGCCACCCTGGCATGGACCCGTTCGGCGATGCGCAGGGCTTCGTCCTCGTCGCCATCCTGCAGCAGGATCGCGAATTCCTCGCCGCCCACCCGGCAGACGAGATCGACGGGACGGTGAATGCTTTCCAACAGGCAGCGGGCGAGGCCGCGCAGCACCTCGTCGCCCACCGCATGCCCATGGCGGTCGTTGAAACGCTTGAAGTGATCGGCATCGATGACCAGCAGCGCGAAGGGGCGGGCCGCATGGCCGGCATCGCCCCGCAGGGCGGTCAGGGCCTCCTCGAACCGGCGGCGGTTCGGCAGGCCGGTCAACGCATCGGTGAGCGACTGCCGGGCGAGTTCGACTTGCATCGCGCCGCGCCGCTCCAACTCTCGTCCGAACAGCAGCGAGAGGCAGACGGTCAGGCCGCAGAGCGCCACCACGATGGCGGTGATGACGATGGCCTTCGCGCGCCATTCGGCCTCGATCTCGTTCACCGCCAGGGCGACGTTGAGGATCAAGGGCAAGGTCCCGACCTGCGTGAAGGCATAGTGCCGGTCCACCCCGTCAAGGCTGGAGGTCCCGACGAAGCTACCGCTGCCCTCGCGGACGAACCGCTCGAAATTGGCCGTTCCGGCGAGGCTCGTCCCGAAATCGGAGTCCCGGTTCGGGTAGCGCATGACGCGCGTCCCATCGTGCAGGTACAAGTTGATCGCGCCGTCGCGCCCGAGGCCCAGGCGGTCGAACAACCGCGTGAAGTACGACAGCTTCAGGGTGCCCAGGACCACCCCGCCGAACGACCCGTCCGGCTTGTCGACGCGTCGGCTCAGCACCATGACGCGCGCGCCCGTCAGACGCGACATCAGCGGCTGGCTGATCAGCAAGCCACCGCCGCTCTGGGCCTTGTGGGCCTTGAAGTAGTCGCGGTCGACATTGTTGGTGTGGCGCGCCGGGATGGCATGGCCGTCGAGAATGCTGTCGCCCCGCTCGTCGAGGACGAGGATCACGCCCATGTCCTGTGCCGAGATCGCCCGATCGAACAGGATCAGCTGGCGCAGCTCCGGCGACAGATCGGCGAGCGCGGGGAGTTTCAGGTTCTCGGTGACGCCCTGCAGCGACAGATCGATGATCTCGATGTTGCGGGCGATGTCGCGTTCGATGATCTGGAGCAGGTTCTGCGAGGTCTGCTCCGCCTTGTCCCAGGCGTCCTTGCGCAGGTCGAGCAGCATGAGGGCCGACACCACGAGCATACCGACAGGCGCCAGAATCCCGAAGAGGATCCACGTGCGCGCCGAGCGGAACCTGCGAGCGAATCGGCGCGGCAGGACCATCGGCATCTCCTCCCAGGTCACCCGGAGGTGCCTGGTTCAGACCATGTTGCCGGCCTCTCCGGCCGGGACAGGGCATGTCACGGAGTCTAAGCCACAAGCCTTAATGCAGGGTTAAACATGCCGCAGCACAACCGGAGGTGGAGGCGGAGGCTCCCGCTCCGGCTCCGGCTCAATCGTCCATCTTCAGCGCGGCGATGAACGCCTCCTGAGGGATTTCCACGCGGCCGAATTGGCGCATCTTCTTCTTGCCCTCCTTCTGCTTGTCCAGCAGCTTGCGCTTGCGCGAGATGTCGCCGCCGTAGCACTTGGCGGTGACGTCCTTGGAGAGGGCCTTGATGGTCTCGCGGGCGATGATCTTGCCCCCCAACGCCGCCTGGACCGGGATCTGAAACAGGTGGCGGGGGATCAGGTCCTTCAGCTTCTCGCACATGGCCCGGCCGCGATGCTCGGCGCGGCTGCGGTGGACCAGCATGGAGAGGGCATCCACCGGCTCGGCATTGACGAGGATCGACATCTTCACGAGGTCGCCCTCCCGGTAGTCCGAGATGTGATAGTCGAACGAGGCGTAGCCCTTCGAGATCGATTTCAGGCGGTCGTAGAAGTCGAACACCACCTCGTTGAGCGGCAGGTCGTAGACCACCATGGCGCGCTTGCCGACGTAGTTGAGGTCGACCTGCGTCCCGCGCCGGTCCTGGCAGAGCTTCAGGACGCCGCCGAGATACTCGTCGGGCGTGAGGATGGTGGCGCGGATCCACGGCTCCTCGATGGCGGTGATCTTCATCACGTCCGGCATATCGGCCGGGTTGTGCAGCTCCTTGATCGTCCCGTCCGTCATCTGCAGACGGTAGACCACGGAAGGGGCCGTAGAGATCAGGTCGAGGTTGAACTCGCGCTCCAGGCGCTCCTGGATGATCTCGAGGTGGAGCAGGCCGAGGAAGCCGCAACGGAAACCGAAGCCCAGCGCCGCCGAGGTCTCCATCTCGTAGGAGAAGCTCGCATCGTTGAGCCGGAGCTTGCTCATGGCGCTGCGCAGGGTCTCGAACTCGGCGGCATCCACCGGGAAGAGCCCGCAGAACACCACGGACTGCACGTCCTTGAAGCCCGGCAGCATCTCCTTGCAGGGGCGCTTGTCCTCCGTGAGCGTGTCGCCCACGCGGGTATCGGCGACCTCCTTGATCGAGCCGGTGAAGAAGCCGACCTCGCCGGGGCCGAGTTCGCCGATATCGGCCATCTTCGGCCGGAACACGCCGATCTTGTCGACCCCGTGCACGGCGTCGGCCCGCATCATGCGGATGTTCATACCCTTCTTGAGCACGCCGTCGACGATGCGCACCAGCACGACGACGCCGAGATAGACGTCGTACCAGCTGTCCACCAGCAGGGCCTTGAGGGGCGCGTCGCGGTCGCCCTTGGGCGGCGGCAGGCGCTTGACGATGGCCTCCAGCACCGCCTCGATGTTGAGGCCGCTTTTCGCCGAAATCGCCACGGCCTCGGAGGCGTCGATGCCGATCACCTCCTCGATCTGGGCGCGGATGCGCTCGGGCTCGGCGGCCGGCAGGTCGATCTTGTTGAGGACGGGGACGATCTCGTGGTTGGCGTCGAGCGCCTGGTAGACGTTGGCGAGCGTCTGAGCCTCCACGCCCTGGGAGGCGTCGACCACGAGGAGCGATCCCTCGCAGGCCGCGAGCGAGCGCGACACCTCGTAGGCGAAGTCCACGTGGCCGGGGGTGTCCATCAGGTTGAGGATGTAGTCCTTGCCGTCCTCTGCGCGGTATTCGAGGCGCACGGTCTGCGCCTTGATGGTGATCCCGCGCTCCTTCTCGATGTCCATCGAGTCGAGCATCTGCTCGCTCATGTCGCGGAGCGCCACCGTGCCGGTGGTCTGGATCAGCCGGTCGGCCAGCGTCGACTTGCCATGGTCGATATGCGCGACGATGGAGAAATTACGGATGTTGTCGATGGGGACGGTGGTCATCGAGGGGTCTGTCTCCGGCGCGGTCGCGGTCCGTCGGCGTAAGGACGGGCCCGGCGCACGGCTTTTCGGTGTGTGGACGCGTGTCGGGAGATAGCAGTGCGGCACCGGCACGCCAAGCGGAGCCGCGTCCGCACGTGGTCGCGCCCCTCGGTTCCGGGCGCGACGGCTCTCAGAGCAGCCAACAGTGAGCAGACCTCATCGTCGTCTGGTAGAGACGACATCCCGTAGGGCGACCCGCTCGGTTTACTCCGGCGTCCCCTCGGTTGGCGGCGGCATAGCAAGGCCACGGCGCCCATGCCCCCTCCGGACGGCCAACAGGGCCTCGCCCATTTCATGCAATGCCTCCTCGCGGGTCGCCCCCCCGGGCGATCGCTTCCGGTACGGCAGAGCAATAGGCGTGGAGCGAGCCGTCTTCCTCTCGCCGAAGCGCGACCGAATAGATCCGTTCGCCCGTCATCGCGCCAGCTCGCCCGCCCCCCTCGCAAGGGCCTCGTGCATCCGCGTCTGCCAGCCGGCGCCCGTCGCCTTGTAGGCGTCGAGCACGGCGGGATCGACGCGGAGCGTCAGGTTCACCTTGGGGGACTCAACGGGCGGTCGGCCGCGCCCGCGCTTCGTCATGAGTTTGTAGATCTCCGGCGCCGCTTCCTTGAGGGGCTTGAGTCCGGCGAGCTCTGCGGCGGTCATCGGGGGCGAGTCGGACACCTCGTCCCAGTCCTCCTGGGAGAAGCTGACGCCCTCAGGCTTGGGATTGGTAGTCGTCATAGGTCTTCCTCTCTTTCCCGTCGGCAGGGCGAAGGCTGACGATATCGAACGCTTCTGTCCCTAGGGGTGAAACGATGACGACCACGACGAGGACGTCGCTCCACTCGCCGATGAGCATGTAGCGCTTGCGGCCGGTGCGGCTCGGCCGGGTCGGGCGAATGAACGCCCGCTCCGCATCGAAGGAAGCATCGAAGTCGGCGAAGTCGGCGAAGTCCAGCCCGTGCTTGAGCAGGTTGGCCTTGCGCTTATGCTCATCCCAGGTCGCGGTCACGCGATTATATGTAGGGGCGCTTAATCACAGCCGCAAGCAATTTTTCGCTATGGCGGAAAATAGCCCATACGATCTCATAAGGTCGTGGACTCCGTTACTCATGTGGCTTGAAGGGTTCGTGCGGCCACATGCTGCGCGTAGAGGTCGATTTCCTCGCTGAAAATCACCATGCCCGTTCCGAGGCCGCCTGCCCCGTCCGCCTTCCACGATCCCTCGGGCGTGATGAGAGCATCGAACGGACAGCCCGATGCGTCGAGTTTCGTCGCGCCCTTGCAGGGACCGATCGGCGTTTTCGTCACAGCGACCGAGGTGGACGCTCCAAGGAGGCTTGCCTCGACCCGAAGGGCGAACCGCCCACGGTCACGGTCGGTTCTCTCTCAAAGTACGACGACGCAGCGGGAGGTGTGTGAGAGATACTCAGAGCAGGGCCACCGTCTGTCGGATTTCGGGCATGGTCGGCCCCGTGATCTCGTGGACCATGCGGTTCATCAGGTCGCGGGCGATGAGACAGCGCCCGCGGGCCTCGTCCCGCGCGGCACCGGCGGGCAGCGCGGCGAAGGTCCGGCAGGCCTTGGCGAGGTCGCGGAATCCCGTCCTGTCGGCCCGGGCGGCGAGGGTTTCCGCGCTCGCCCCGTCCGTGTCGGGTCCGAAACGGTCGACGAGCCTGACGAAGGCACGCACGTCCTCGCGGGCCGCCTCCTCGCCCATCCGGGCGATCAGGGCATCGAAGGCGCTCCGGTCGAAGATCGGCGGCCGTTCCGGCATCGGCGCGTCCGCGTCGCTCTCCCGCAGGACGATGGAGGAGATCTGGTCGCCGACCACCCGCGACAGGGTCGGGAGATCGAACGGCTTGCCGAGATGGCCGTTGGCGCCGGCCTCCGTGAGCGCCCGGACCCGGTCCGGCATCATGCTGGCGCTCATGGCCACGATCGGCACCCGGCGCGCCGGGTGCTGCAGGGAGCGGATGCGCCGGATGGCCGTGGTCCCGTCCATTCCGGGCATCGACACGTCCATGAGGACGAGGTCGTAGGCGCTGGCCTGCACCGCCAGGATGGCCGCCTCTCCGTCGGTGACCATGTCGACGCCGTAACCCAGGCGCTTCAGCATCGCCTGGACGACCTCCCGGTTGATCGGGTTGTCCTCCACCACGAGGATGCGGCCGGCCCCGGGCGCGCCCGGGCTCGGAGCCGGCGCCGCGCGTGTCAGCACCGGCGCCGGCGCCAGGGAGAGGGAGAACCGGTAGGCCGCCGTCTCGCCCAGCGGCGTGCTCCGGTCGATGCGCCCGCCCCCCATGAGTCCGACGAGGCGCTGGGCGATGATGAAGCCGAGGCCGCTGCCGTCGAGGGCCACGGTGCGGGCTGCGGACTGCTCCGGGTCTTCGCCGGCATGGGCGGTGACGAAGACGCGCCAGCGCTCGGCGGACTCGGCGCCGCGCGGCCCCTGCAGCGCGAGGGTGACGGTGCCCCAGCGCAACGTGCCGATGGCGTCGTTGAGCAGGTTGAGGAGGATCTGCCTCAGGCGGCGCTCGTCGCCCAGGACATGGCGGGAGCCGTCGCCGGGAACGGCCACGTCGATGGCGACCCCCCTCGCCTCGGCCATGGGCCTCACGAGATCGGCCGTCCCGCTCACCAGGGCGGGCAGGTCGAGGGGGATGCTATCGAGGCGCAGATTGCCCTCCCCGGCCCGGGCATAATCGAGGACGTCGTCCACCGTGCCGAGAAGCGTGTCGGTGGCCGCCCCCACCAGGGCGAGATAGCGGACCTGATCGGGCGAGAGCCCGGTCGTGTGCGCGAGGAGGTCGGTGAAGCCCTTGATCGTCGTCAGCGGCGTCCGGATCTCGTGGCTCATGAGGTTCATGAACTCCGATTTCGCCCGGCTCGCATTCTCGGCCTTGGCCTGGGCCAGTTCGGCGGCGTCGCGGGCCATGCGCAATTCGTCGGCCTGATCCTGCCGCTTCGTCACGTCCCGCAGGGTCGATATCACGTTGGGCGCCCCAGGCGCGGCGGAGGTCAGGAGGTCGTTGACCGCCTCGATCCAGATGCAGCGGCCATCCGCATGGCGCATCCGGAACAGGGAGACGATGCTCGGCCGGTCGGGGGCGAGGCGGGCATCCGCGGCGGAGAAGGCGGCGAGATCGTCGGGGTGGATGCGCGTGCGAGGGTCGAAATCCGACCCTTCCGTGCCGAACAGCGCCGCGCCGGAAGGCGAGACATAGGCGATGCGCCAGTCGGCATGGCGCAGGATCACCACGTCGGTCATGGTCTCGGCGAGGAGTTTGTAATGCGCCTGGCTCGCCGCGAGTTCGCGGCCGCGCTCGGCCACCCGGACCTCCAGGTTGGCATTGACCTCAGCGATGGCGGCGTGGTGCTCGGCCGAAACATGGGACGCCGTCACGAGCGCCCGGCCGATCTGCTCCACCTCGCGGATCTCGCTGGCGGGAAGGTGGACGGGGTCGCCGCGCCCGACCGCCCCGGCGGCCCGCTTCAGGTTCCGCACCGCCCTGGCTACCTGCCGGGCATAGATCCAGGCGACGATCCCGCCGCTGCCCAGCAGCGTCACGGCGAGGAAGGCCAGGACCGCGAGCGAACGATAGAGCGAGGCCTCGAAGGCATTCCGGTCGAGGCCGGTGACCACCGTCCAGTCGGAGACGCCGGAGCGATGGTGGAATTCCATGACGCTGGCCTCCGCCTTCTCCCAATCCTCCAGACGCTGGAGCCTGGGCGGAGACGAGGAGGGCTCCTTCGTGGAGAGGCCGGACGAGTCGGGCGCATCGTCGGTTTGTGCGACGATGCGCTTCGCGCCATCGACGAAGACGGCGGAGAACGGGTCGTCGATCTCGGCCTGTGCAATCAGGCGGGCGAAGTGATCCGTGCGCACGGCGATGGAGACGAACATCTCCGGCGCGCCGCCGCGCAGGACCGGCGCGCAGATCAGGACGATATCGGCCCCGGTGACCACGCTCTTGATCACCGGAGAGATGACCGGGCGCCGGGTCGCGATCAGGGACGCGGAGAGCTCGGGACGGGGGGAGGACGGCATGGCCGTGCCGACGGGCACGCGCGTGTTGACGATCTGGCGGCCATCGACATGGACGAGGGACACCGTGAATTCGGTGGTGTCCACGAGTGCCCGCCCCTGGGCATCGAACCGCGCCCAGTCCTCGGCATCGATGGAGGGCGAGGTCGCCAGGGTCCTGGCCATCGCGCTCATCTCGGAGAGATCACGGTCGAGGCGCTCGCGGAGATGGTCTCCGGTGAGCTGTCCCATGGTCTGCAGACGGGCTCGCTCGGCGGCCACGTACCAGTCGGTGGTGACGACGGCGAGCACCACGAGGGGAAGCGCGATGGCGAGGGCGAAGACCATCATGGCCGCCACCGCCGAGTGTTGCCCCCGCTCTCCGCGCCTGCGCACCGCTCTCTCACCTTGTCGATGGGCGCACCGATGGGACGCGGCCTCGCTTCACCTAAGCAGGGATTCTCCGGCTGGCCAATGGATTGTGAGGTTGTTCGAAATTCATGGTTTCGACGGCTTTATGAATAGCGTCGTCCAGGGTCCGCGCTTACGCGAAGGTTCGATTTCAATCGGGTCCGACTCATGCGTCCTCGGCACGTTCGGCGGACACCCGCCATGGCACGGGCGAAGGGTGATGAGTTTCCCTCACCTCCGTCCGGTCTCAGATGAAGGGGCCGATAAGCCGCTCGTACTCGGCCTCGGCGAGGCCATAACTGTCGCCGGCCAGTTCGACGAGCTTGAGCCGGTCACGGATCGTGATCTGCCCGCGCCGCATCACGATCATCCGCGTGCGCTCCAACTCGTGCAGGGCGACGGTGACGCGCGGGCGATGCATGCCGAGCATCAGCGCCAGCATCTCGTGGGTCATGACCACGCGGCCCTCGTCGAGCCTGTCGCTGGCCAGGAGGAGGCAGAGCGCCAGGCGCTCCTCCACCGAATGGTGCCGGTTGGCCAGGGCCATCTGGCTGGTCCAGAGGATGACGACCTGGACGTAGCGCAGGAGGATGTCGCGCAGGGCACTGCTCTGGGCCATCGCCTGGCGCAGGGCGCCCGCGCCCATGCGGAGGGCCCGGCCCGCCACGCGGACCTCCACGGTGAGGGGCGTGTGCTCGATGCCGAGCACGAGGGCGGTGCTGACCATTCCGTCGCGCCCGACGACAGCGATCTCGACGGTGCCGCGTTCGGCGATCGCCATGGTCACAGAGGCCAGTCCGCTCTCGATGAAATACGCGTGCGGGATGGGCTCGTTGGCCATGACGATCCGCTCGCCGACGGTCAGCACCACCTCTTCGAGCTGCGGCAGCATCTGGCTGAAGACTTCGATGGGAAGCGCCCGCAGGAGGCGGTTCTCGACCAACGGCGCCTGGAGCGGCTGGAGTCGTGAGTTCATTAGTGACGCTCCGGCAAGCATCTCGCCTATACTTTCAAGGAACTCGGAATAAACAGTGGCGAAGAGCCGCATTCTGCAGAATATTGATTAAAATTCCAGTAAAATAGCACAATATTAAGTACTAGCTTGGGCTTCGATGTGTATTTTAATTCGCAACATTTGAACCTCCGCGATGTGCCCGAGCGATCCGGGTGCCGAGGCCGAGCGGCGTGTCCAAGGCGATCGGCTCCCGCGTCCGCCCGTGGCGGGGGAAGGGGGCGAGCCTGCGCCTACATGCGTCCTGCAAGTGCGAGGCGGATGATCGTTGGGACGTCGACGGGCCCGCGACGCCCGGGCCGCGTCGGCGTCTGTCGCGCCAGCCGTGGGAGAGGTGCCGGTTCCCGTATCAGCGCGCCGGGAGGGAGCCCGGTTCCGGCAGGGCCAGGCTTGTCCGGATCGGACTCGTCGGCGGCTCGCGACGGACGTCGATGATGTCGCCCGGCTGGAGGAGCGCACGCTCGTTCGCCTCGAAGGTCTCCGTCCGCTCGCCCACGGCGCGCGTGATGAAGACTTTCCGCACCGGGGTGCCGGGGCCGGCGGCACCGAGCATGCCGCCGGACTGGAGGCGCGCCTCCCGGATCTCGCGGGCGCTCGGCAACTGCATCTCCACTTCCGTCAGGCGCGTGGTCACGTCCTGCAGTTCGGCGAGGATGCGGCGATGATAGGTGTCGGTGAGTTCCTGGGCGCGCAGGGCGAGGTCGCCGATCGCCAGATCGAGCCGGGCGAGTTCGGAGTTCAGCCGCGCGATGGTCCCCTTGTTCCGGGCCTCCTCGCGCTGCAGTTCGATCCCCTGGTACCGTCGCGCCAGACCGTTGCTGATGAGCTTCTCGTAATCCTCGAGATGGGACTGGATCAGCCGGAGCTGCGTCTCCTCCGCCTTGCGCTGCGCCTCGACGCCGGCGATCTCCGCCTCGATCCGCGGCTTCTGCGCACGGAGCATCTCGGCGGATTGCGCGAAGGCGCTCCGCTGCGCCTTCAGGATCCCGCGTTCCTCCGCGAGGAGACGGGTGAAGCCCTCGTCGCGTTCACTGCCGCGCGGCGGGGTGAAATCCTCACGGTCTTGCCGCTGCGCTTCAAGCCTCTCGCGCCGGACCGTGAGCAGGCGCAGGGTCGCCTCCAGGACCCGGACCCGTTCGTCGGCACTGAGGAACTCCGTGCGCTGGGAGATCTGCGCCTGTTCGGGCAAGGCGAAGCCGCCGGCCAGGGCGATGCCGCTGAGAACCGAGGCCCCGTAGCGGAACGGGTAACTCCCCGCGACGCGCACGTCGCCCAGGAGGTAGATCGGCCGCATCTCCGTGATACGCAGGCTCACCACCGGCTGCTGCAGAAAGCCGTCGGCCAGATGGCTGACGATCTGCTTCTGGGCCTCCGGCAAGGTCATCGCCGAGACGGAGACTTCGCCGACCAGGGGCAGGAACAACGCGCCGCTGCCATTGACCACGAACTCGCCCGAGAGTTCGGCCTGGCCGTAGACCGACAATCCGAGCCGGTCTCCGGGCGCGAGTCGATAATCGGAATCCTGGGCGCCGGCCGCCCCGCCGAGGGCGACCCACAGGGCGAGTGCCGCGATGCGGTGGGGCACGCGCGCCAGGCGCGTCCGTCGATGCTGTCTCATCATGGATCAACCGACCGCTTGTCTGGTGAGGCCTATCTCGCAGGATCGCCAATAGTCTAAACCGCGGAAATTCCGGCTCCGGCATCGCCTTTCGGACGATCCCGGCCCTACAAGGAGTTAGTCCTTCCGAATATCGGCCATGCTATAAAATCTAATCGATGATTTTTGGCGTCGGGTCGCGGCAATATTCGATGGTACTATTCCTTATTCGGTCATGAAGCCTGCCCTATGCACCGGATGCGCCACTTGTAGCGTGCAATGATTGTCCTCCATGGTTCGGCGGCGCTCCGAGTTCCTCCCCGAGGGGACGGTCGAGCGAGATCACCGACGGAACGCTCGTTCCAGTCTCGGACGCGACGATCGTCGGTCCTGGGAATGAGCCGGAGGGGCACCGACAATGAAGCGCATCCTCGTAACGGGTGGGGCCGGGTTCATCGGGTCTCATCTCTGTGGACGGCTGATCAAGCAGGGAAACGAAGTTCTCTGCGTCGACAATTTCCTGACAGGTGCGCGCTCGAACCTGGATAAGCTGCTCACACACCAATCCTTCGAGCTCCTTCGCCACGACGTGACGTTCCCGCTCTACGTGGAGGTCGACGAGATCTACAATCTCGCCTGCCCGGCCTCTCCGGTTCACTATCAGCGGGACCCCGTCCAGACGACGAAGACCAGCGTGATGGGGGCGATCAACATGCTCGGCCTGTCCAAGCGCCTCCACGCCCGCATCCTCCAGGCCTCGACCAGCGAGGTCTATGGCGATCCGGACGTTCACCCGCAGCCCGAGAGCTACTGCGGCCATGTCAGCATCGTCGGGCCGCGCGCCTGCTACGACGAGGGCAAGCGCTGCGCCGAGACGCTGTTCCACGACTACCGCCGCCAGCATCGGATGTCGGTGCGCGTGGCGCGGATCTTCAATACCTACGGGCCGAACATGCATCCGCAGGACGGCCGGGTGATTTCGAACTTCATCGTCCAGGCGCTGACGCATCAGCCGATCACGATCTACGGCGACGGCTCCCAGACCCGGTCGTTCTGCTACGTGGACGATCTCGTCGAAGGCTTGCTCCGGCTGATGGCGGTGGAGGAGGAGCCCGGCGACGTGGTCAACCTCGGCAACCCGTCCGAGATCAACGTCCTCGCCCTGGCCGAACGCATCGTGCAACTCTGCAACTCGCGCTCGACGATCGAATGCCGGCCCTTGCCCCAGGACGACCCGAGGCGGCGCTGCCCCGACATCTCCCGCGCCCGGGAGAAACTGAGATGGTCGCCCCGGGTCGATCTCGACACCGGTCTGGTGCGGACGATCGCGTATTTCGAAGCGCGGCTCATCCAGAAGGGCTCGCCGATTCATGCCCTGCGCGAACTGGCCCGCTCCGAACCCCTGACGCAGGTCGCGGGATGACCGACGATCTCACGCCGAGTGGCGCCGATCTCAATCGCTGGGCGCGATCCGTGCGCCCGGAAACCCGCCGCCGCCACGCGGTCGAGCTGACGGGCGCGGAAACGGCGGGGGCTTCACCCGCCCCTGCCGGGGGCTGGGAACTGCCGCGCGCCGAGATTCTCGGGCTCGACGTCAGCGCCATCACCTTCGCGGACGCCATTGCGGCCATTGATGCCTTCGTCCGCTCGGGCAAGCCGCATTACGTCTGCATCACCGGAGCCCATGGGGTGATCGAGAGCAGAAGCGATCCGCACTTGCTCGCGATCCACAACGCGGCGGATCTCGTGACGCCGGACGGCATGCCCCTCGTCTGGATGTCGCGGCTCCTTGGCCACACTTCGACCGAGCGGGTCTATGGCCCCGACCTGATGCGCGCGATCACGCGCCTGTCGCCGGCCCGCGGTTATCGCCATTTCTACTACGGCGGAGCGCCCGGTGTGGCCGAGGCGCTGAGCGCCAGCCTCCGGAATGCAAATCCGGGACTGTCCGTGGTCGGCACCTGCTGCCCTCCGTTCCGGAGCCTGTCGCGGGAGGAGGACGAGGCGGTGGTGGCACAGATCAATGCCGCGCGGCCGGACATCGTCTGGGTCGGCCTCAGTACCCCCAAGCAGGAAAACTGGATGGCCTCCCATCTCGGACGCATCGATGCGCCGGTCATGATCGGCGTCGGGGCAGCCTTCGATTTCCTGGCGGGCACCAAGCGGCAGGCCCCGGTCTGGATGCAGAAGCGAGGCCTCGAATGGCTGTTCCGCCTCGTGAGCGAACCGAAACGGCTCTTCGCCCGCTACATGAAGATCGTCCCCCTGTTCCTGCTGCTCGCTGCCGGGCAGCTTCTCAGGACCTGGTTCGCCTCCCGCATCAGGGGTGGGGCCTCCCCGGCGATGCCGGCCCCGCCGCCTCATCGGCCCGGGTGATTCCCGCTCCCGGGCCGTGCCGGGCCTCGCCCCCGTGGCCGCGGTGTCCCGCCTTCTCTCGTTCCAGGGCCGGTATGGCCTCGAACTTTCGGAATGGCTTCCCATGAGCACCACCGACAGCATCATTCTCGCGGGCCCTGCGGTCGAGCGGATCAAACCGGTGGAGGTCGAACTCCGGCCCGGACGGCGGCGGGCCATCGTCACGACGGTTCTGGTCGGGGGGGACCTGTTCTTCTCGGGCATTGCCGGCGTCGTGCCCTGGCTGCTGACCGGCTGGCCGCCACTGACGGATTGGTTGGGACCCTCCACCCCGGTGCCGATTCCCCCTGTCGGCGTCGTGCTCATCCTGGCGGTGTTCGGGCTCTATTCCAGCTATGGGCCGAGCCCCCCGGAGCGGTTGCGATTGCGCGTCCTCGGGGTCTGCATCTACGCGATCAGTTGCCTGCTGGTGGTGAGCGCTCAGGGGCCGTCGGCGCGGGGCGTTGCCGAGATCGCGGTGGTATCGGCGCTCCTGGTGGTGATCGGCTTCTATGGCGAATCCGCGCTGCGAAGCGCCCTGATCCGGTGGAGGCTCTGGGGGGCTCTCACCGTGATCGTGGGGACCGACACCGCCGGGCGCAGCCTGGCCGACACGCTCCTCGCCCAGCCGGAACTCGGGTTTCGGCCGGTGGGCTTCCTCGCCGAGCGCGGGCAGGAGCCGGTGCGGATAGAGGGACTGCCCATCCTCGGCATGATCGACGAGATGCCGGCGGTGCCGGTGGAGGTGCTGCTGTTCTCGTCCTGCGCCACCCTCGCCCTGTATGACGGCAAGGGGGTGGGCGGGGCTCCCGCTCCACGCACGGTCCTCGCCCAGCAGATCCACGAGTTGCAGAACATGTGGGTGCAGGTGCAACCCCTCGGCAGCGCCATCGGCCTCGAGATCCGGCGCGAACTGTACCGGCCGCGCAACCTCGCCCTCAAGCGCGTGATCGACTGCACCTTCGCAGGCCTCGGCCTGATCGTGGCCATTCCGGTGATCGCGATCCTCGCCGTAACGATCCGCAGCCTCGATCCGGGCAGCCCGTTCTATGTCCAGATCCGCGTCGGGCGGCATGGACGTCCGATCCGGGTCCTGAAGTTGCGGACGATGTATTCCGACGCGGAGCGCCGGCTGCACGCCCACCTCGAATCCTGCCCGGCGGCCCGCGAGGAATGGCAGCGCTTCTTCAAGCTCTCCGCCGATCCGCGAATCCTGCCGAAGGTCGGGCATTTCATCCGGCGCACGAGCCTGGACGAGCTGCCCCAGCTCTGGAACGTCCTGTGCGGCGACATGAGCCTCGTCGGTCCGAGGCCGTTTCCGGCCTATCACATGGACGGGTTCGATCCCGATTTCCGTGCGCTTCGCACCAGCGTGCCGCCCGGCCTGACCGGCCTTTGGCAGATCTCGTCGAGAAGCGACGGCGATCTCCACGTCCAACGCAGCCAGGACACCTACTATATCCGCAACTGGTCGCCGTGGCTCGACCTCTACATCCTGATGGGAACGGTCTCGGCGGTCCTGGGCGCCAAGGGCGCCCGGTAACCTCCGGCAATCCGGGGCGACGAGGGATGATTGTCGACGCATTCGCCAAGCCGATCCGCCGGCGGGCCGGTCACCAACTCGCCCAGCGAGGATACGGGCAATACCAGCGATATCCTATGGGCCGATGTCACCGAGGCGGACATCGCGCCCCAGGCGCACTCGACCAACGCGTCCGCTTGGAACCGAGACCCATTCGACGAAATCGGGCATCCGAATCGATGTGCTTGTCCCGAAGATCCATCCTCCGGGACAAGCATTCTTATGGTTTTCATTCAATCGATAGAATTGTCGTCCCACTCGATATGCTGCCGCTTTTCAGGCCATAAGAATATAACGATCAATCCTATGCTACCAAAAATCGAAACAAAGGCAGAGATCCAAAATATGATTTCCAGCACGGCACCCTCCGGTCGTGCAATGGCGCCTGATCCTTTTCGCCGATGAAGAATCGGCTGTCAATTATCCCACGACTTCTATGATCTAATCATTGAATATTTGAGCTGCACCTGAATCCAGTCCTGAAACAGGACGGATGTCGCTAATCGTCTCGCGAAAGAAATGGCGTGGGGAGCCCGGCACGGCGAAGGGGGTCCCGCTGTCCGCGACGGCGCAGGCGCCCACCCTACTCCGTCACCGCCTCGGCCACGAACTTCGCATGGCCCTTCGCCCGCAGGTCGCAGGCGGGGCAGGTGCCGCAGCCGTAGCCCCAAGCGTGGCGTTCCCCACGTGTGCCGAGGTAGCAGGTGTGGGTGTCCTCGACGATGAGGTCCACCAGTGGCTGGCCGCCGAGGTCCTTGGCCATCTTCCATGTCTCGGCCTTGTCGATCCACATGAGCGGCGTGTGGAGGACGAAGCGGCGGTCCATGCCGAGGTTCAGCGCCACCTGGAGCGCCTTGATCGTATCGTCCCGGCAATCGGGATAACCGGAGTAATCCGTCTCGCACATGCCGCCGACGATGTGGCCCAGCGACCGGCGGTAGGCCAGTGCCGCGGCGAAGGTCAGGAAGATGATGTTGCGGCCGGGCACGAAGGTGTTGGGCAGGCCGCCCGCCTCGAAGGCGATCTCGGTGCTGCGGGTGAGCGCGGTCTCGGAGACCTTGCCCAGGGCATCGAGGGCGATGGTGTGGTCGCGGCCCAGACGCCGGAACCAGGCCGGGTTCATGGCCGCCATGGTCTCACGCAAGGGCGCCCGCCCGTCGAGCTCGACCCGGTGGCGCTGGTTGTAGTCGAAGCCCAGGGTCTCCACCCGGGGGAAGCGCTCCAGCGCCCAGGCGAGGCAGGTGGTGGAATCCTGTCCGCCCGAGAACAGGACCAGGGCGCCGTCGTCGCTCATGGTCAGGCTTCGCCTTCGTATTCGGCCCAGGACATCGGCGTCTCCATCACCTTGACCGAGGACAGGCCGGGCAGGGCGGGCTTCGTCCGCTGCCAGATCCAGGCCGCGATATGCTCGGCGGTGGGGTTCTCCAGCCCCTCGACCTCGTTGAGGCAGTAATGGTCGAGCTGGGCCAGGATCGGCGCGAAGGCGTGCTCCACCTCGAAGAAGTCCACCACCCAGCCCGTCGCCGGATCCACGGCGCCGGAGATCGTCAGCTCGACCCGGTAGGAATGCCCGTGCATCCGGTGGCAGCGATGCGTCTCTGGCACGTTGGGCAGGCGATGCGCCGCCTCGAAGGTGAAGGCCTGGGTGATCTTCATGACAGTCGACTCTGAGGTTCTCCGCGCGCCGAACTGACCGGCACAAGGTCACGGAAGGGGGTCACGGGATACCGATGATCTTGTGGGTTTGCAGCGAGAGCCGCCAGCGCGCGTCGCGGCGGCAATACTCCACCGCCGCTCGGGTATGGGCAAGGCGGTCGGGCCCGTCCATGGGCTGGAGCCAGTGGTGGCGGAAGTCGAGGGCGGCGAAGCGCTCGGGACGCGCGTCGTCCTGGGGGTAGACGAGCTTCAACTCGTGCCCGGTGGTCTGGACCAGGGCATTGCCGGCCTTCGGGCTCACGCAGATCCAGTCGATCCCCTCGGGGGCCGCCAGGGTACCGTTGGTCTCCACCGCGATCTCGAAGCCGCGCGCGTGCACCGCCGCGATCAGTGCGGGGTCGAGCTGCAGCAGCGGCTCGCCGCCGGTGAAGACCACGTAATGATGCGTGGCGCCGCCCTCCCAGGTGGCGGCGATGGCGTCGGCGAGCGCCTCCGGCGTCGAAAAGCGCCCGCCGCCCTCGCCGTCCATGCCGATGAAATCCGTATCGCAGAACGTGCAGGCGGCCGTGGCGCGGTCTTCCTCGCGGCCGGACCAGAGATTGCAGCCGGAAAACCGGCAGAACACCGCGGCCCGGCCCGCCTGGGCTCCTTCACCCTGGAGGGTGTGGAACAGTTCCTTGACCGCGTAGCCCATCGCTCTCTCAGCCGATCTCCCCGGAAGACCCCGTCCCGCGCGGGGCAACGGCCTGCCTCCGACATCGCGACGCGATGGGACAGCCCATAGACGCCTCCTCGCTCCGAGGCCATGGCGCGGAGCCCAACGCAACCATGCGCGCGCGGCAACGTCCGCCCGTCCGGACCTGTGCATCGCACCAATCGTTCGGCCGCATCGCCATGGTCTCGCCATGGAGACGGCGTTGATGGGCATTCGCGCCGAGCCCTCTCGCAGGGATGGCCGAAGGCTGGCATCCCTCGCCAAAGCTCGGCCGTTGCGCTATTTTTCTTCGGACGGACCGACCATGATGGCGTCGGGGCGTTCCCTTTCGAGACGGGCCTGATGTCGAACCGATTGTTGCGCCGCCTCGTTCTTGGTCTCGCCACGGCCGCGGGATTGCTCGGAGCGGGTGCGGCCGGCGCGGTGACGGCGCCGATCCTCGTGGTCGAGGTCGATTCCGGCAAGGTCATCTACGCTCAGGGCGCCACCGACCCGTGGTTCCCCGCCTCCATCACCAAGCTGATGACCGCCTACGTCGCTCTCGACATGGTGCGGCAGGGCAAGGTCTCGCTCGACACCCTCATCACCATCTCGCCCGCCGCCGCCGCCGAGCCACCCTCGAAGATGGGCTTCAGGCCGGGCACGCAGCTGACCCTCGACAACGCCCTGAAGATCATCATGGTCAAGTCGGCCAACGATGTCGCCTGGGCGATCGGCGAGAATCTCGGCGGCTCGGTCGAAGGCTTCGCCGCCCTCATGAACGAGACCGCCGCCCGGATCGGCATGCGCGAAAGCCGCTGGACCAATCCCAACGGCCTTCCGGACGCCCGGCAATGGACCTCGGCCCGCGACATGGCGGTGCTCGGCCGGGCACTGATCCGCGACTTTCCAGACAACCGCGCCCTGTTCTCGATCAGCGCGATCCAGTTCGGCAAGTCGATCATGGCCAACCATAACGGCCTGCTCGGCCGCTATGCCGGGGCCGACGGCATGAAGACCGGCTTCATCTGTTCGGGCGGTTTCAACGTGGTGGCCAGCGCCACCCGCAACGGCCGCCGTCTCATCACCATCGTCATGGGCCAGCCGAGCGCCCGCGAGCGCGACCTCAAAGCGTCCGACCTGTTCGATTACGGCTTTGGCCAATCGGCGGGATGGACCGCGCAGACCATCGATTCCCTGCCCGCTTCCGCCATTTCCGAGCCGCCGGACCTGCGCCCCTATATCTGCGACAAGCGCAAGGCCCTGCCGGTCGACGAAGGCCCCGGTCCCATCGCCTCGCAGGCCGGCAGCGAGAATGCCTCGATCCTCGCCGCCGCCGCGCCCGTGGGCTCGGCGCTCGCTTTCGCCACCCTCAACAACGGCTCCCTGAAGGGCCGTGCCCTGCCACCGCGCGCGCCCCTGCAGCCGATCCTGGTCTGGATCGGCCGCGATCCGGCCGAAGGCGCCATCGCCCTGAACGAGCAGGCCGAGGCCGAGAAGGCGGAACGCGCCGCCAAGATCGCGGAGGCCCGCAAGGCGAAGCTCGAGGCCGCGAACGCCAAGCGCGAGGCATCGAGGCTCGCCAAGCCGGCCGCGAACGGCAAGGGCGCCGTGCCGGCCACAGCCAGCGCCTATGCTCCGGTGGAGACGACGCCCGTGATCGCGGGCGGCGCGAAATCCTCAGCCAAAGCCGATGCCGGCAAGAAGCCCGCTGCGAAAGCCGCGACGAAGCCGGCCCACAAGTCCCCGGAAAAGCCTTCGGCGAAGGCTGCGGACAAGTCCACGGCCAAGCCTGCGGCCAAGTCTTCAAAAAGCGCCGCCAAGGCATCAGGCACCGGCAAGACCTCCGCTGCGCGATCCGCCGAGGATTGAGCCGGCGGCGGCGGCGGGGTAGGCCGGTTCCATGCCCAATCCCTCCCCGCCCACGTCTCCCAACGACGATCCCCGTCGTCCGGAGCCTATCCCGCTCACGGTGCTCACCGGCTTCCTCGGAGCCGGCAAGACCACGCTCCTCAACCGGATGCTGCGCGATCCGGCCCTGTCGGACACCGTGGTCATCGTCAACGAGTTCGGCGAGATCGGCCTCGATCACCTGCTGATCGAGACGGTGGACGAGGACATGATCCTGCTCGGCGCCGGGTGCCTGTGCTGCACCGTGCGCGGCGACCTCATCGCCACCCTCGAAGATCTGCTGCGCAAGCGCGACAACGGCCGCATCACGCCGTTCCGGCGAGTCGTCATCGAGACGACGGGCCTCGCAGACCCGGCCCCGATCCTCCACGCGCTGATCTACCATCCCTATCTCGCCCTGCGGTACCGGCTGCAGGCCGTCGTCACCGTGGTGGACGCGGTCAACGGCGCATCCACCCTCGACGCTCATCCCGAGGCCGTGCGCCAGGCCGCCGTGGCCGACAGGATCGTGCTGGCGAAGGAGGATCTCGTCGACACGGGAAGCGACGCCCTGCGCGACCGCCTCCGGGTTCTCAATCCCACGGCGCCCATTCATGGTCCCGACGTGGCGCCGGCCGAGCTTCTCGGCGGGTTCTTCGGTCTGGACGGCAAGAGCGCGGATGTCCGCGCCTGGCTCGGCGCCGAGGCCTTCCCGGACCACGATCATCATCACGGCCACCACCATCACGACGTGAACCGGCACGACGCCGCGATCCGGGCCTTCACCCTCACCAGCGACGTGCCGGTGAAGCGGGCCGCTCTCGAGATGTTCCTCGATCTCCTGCGGTCCGGCCACGGCCCGAAGCTCCTGCGCCTGAAGGGGCTGGTGGCGCTCGCCGACGAACCGGATCGTCCCGTGGTGGTCCACGGCGTCCAGCACGTGATCCATATGCCGGTCCAGCTCGCCGCATGGCCCGACGACGATCACCGCTCTCGCCTCGTCCTGATCGTGCGCGATCTCGATCCGGCCTTCGTCACCGGCCTGTGGGATGCCTTTCTGGGGCGTCCGAGGATCGATGCGCCCGATGCCGCCGCGCTGACGGCCAATCCGCTGGCGATCCCCGGGGGCTAGTTCACCGGTCTCTTCGGCAGAGGCCGTCCTATTTCGAGAATAGCTGGGCGGCATTCATTTTGATTCTATATACCATGCTTGGCCTTATGGCCGAGGATGATGCTCCATTTCGGAACACATCGGTAGCGGAATCGCCGAATGAGACAGGGGCTGAGCATCATCGAGGGTGGCCGGTTCGTCGAAGCGGGGCGAATCGGGACGGGTGTCGACGCGGAGGAGTGTCGCATCGTCTTAAGGCGGCCCAACGTGGTGGAGCCGGTGGAGATCGACGCGTGGCGCGCGCTCCTCACCCGTATCCGCTGGCCGGAACCGATCTACGCCGACCCGGACTACCTGCTCACCGCGGCCGTGCACCAATCCGGCGGTCGCGATCTCGTCTTCGCCTTCGCATGGAGCGGCCAGGGCGAGCTCGCACGCCTGCGCGGCGTCATTCCCCTGTCCATGCCGCACGGCCTGTGGGGCAATGGCCGGGCACAGGGCTGGTACCCGCCCGGTCCGGTCGTCGCGCCCACCATCGAGCCCGGGTTCCTCGATGAGGTCGAGGGCGCGTTGCGTGCGGCGGTCAAGGCGGTCCATCCCCGCTCGACGCTGATCATGATACCGCCCCCCGCCGTGCCCGCACCGGAGGAGACGGTCCTTCTTTCGGATGCGTCCGATGCCCAGGTCGTGCCGGCGCGGGATCGCGTGGGCGTGCGGCTTGCCGGACCGTGGACCCGTGATGGCGTCGAGATCGAGCGCATCACCGAGCCCTTCCGCATCCGCGATGCCGTCGAGACCTATCTCTCGTTCGATGCGCGGGTGTCCGGAAACCCGATCGTGCGGGATCCGTCCGCCTCGTCCATGGTCAGGGTGGTGACGCGGCGCTTCGCCCAGAGGCGCCAGACCAGCGTCGACTTCGCGCGCAAGGATGGCGTCATCGTCGCCGCGGTCCTGCGCCTCGGCGCCGGTCCGGGCTCGATCGTATGGCGGCAAGCCGAGACGCGGGCGGCCTGACCACCCCATAAGCTTCGGATATCGAAGGCCGCTCCCGGCCTATTCGTCCTCGCCGAACTTGTTGGCGAGGAGGTCGGTGATGGCTTGGAGGCAGGCTTCGGCGTCGCTGCCAGAGGCCACCACGGCGATAGAGGTGCCCTGTGCCGCGCCGAGGGTGAGCAGGCCCATGATCGAGCGTCCGCCCACGGTCTCGCCCGAGCGTGTGACGGTCACCGCGGCCTCGAACTTCTCCACCGTCTGCACGAACTTGGCCGAGGCCCGCGCGTGCAGGCCGCGCCGGTTGATGACCGGAAGGATCCTCAAATGGCCGCCCTCCGGGACCGTGATCTCGGGCTCGACATCGTCGTCGTCGTAAGCGTCGCTCATGGGCCTGTGCCGTCCCTGTCCCGTCCCTGTGCCCGGCGCGCCAACGGTGAGCCCGGCCCGATCCTCGTCCAGTGATGGCACGGCCGAGCCGGGACAACGCCGCGCGAAATCGCCACGCTTGGCTGATAAGCCGACAGAGGATGTTTGGGAAAGTCCGTTCGTCTCGCGGACGTGTTATTTGCCGGCGAGGACGCGCGAGGCGACGTTGATGTACTTCCGGCCCGCCTCCTGGGCATGGAGCACCGCATCCCCCAGGGGCTCGGCATCGCGCACGCTGGCGAGCTTGATCAGCATCGGAAGGTTGATTCCGGCCACCACCTCCACGGTCCCGCCATTCATGCAGGACAAGGCGAGATTGGAGGGCGTGCCGCCGAACATGTCGGTGAGCACGACGACGCCCTTGCCGGTATCGACCCGGTCCACGGCTGAGACGATGTCGAGCCTGCGAAGCTCCATATCGTCGTCGGGGCCGATCGTGATCGTCTCGATCTGCTTTTGCGGACCGACCACGTGTTCAAGGGCAGCCTTGAACTCGGTGGCGAGCAGCCCGTGGGTGACGAGCACCATTCCAATCATAGACGCGTGTTCCGACACCCAGTGGGAGCCGCCATTTTGTGCAGCGCAAGGTCGGACGCAAGACGAGAGTGACGTTTTGCGTCTCCTAGCCCCAGGATCATGTCATGTGGGTGGGCGCCACGCTATATGGGAGAGCCGAATTCGCATGAGACGGTGCGGAGGTGCGTCCGTGGGGCAACGCTCGCACTGGGGATGAGAGCACAGAGCACGAGACCCGGCGCCAACGCGCGGTCGCGGATGTTGCGGTCCAGCATGATCCGGCGAATCGCGACGCCAAGGACATCGACCGAATCCATGGGCGTGTCGGGCAGTCGCGGCAGCGTCCCGACGAGATCGACAACGAGGCGGATGACGGCCGCATCGGCCAGCGGCGATGCCCGGACGAGCCCCATGCCCCGGATCTCGATCAACCCGTGAAGGGCGGGGTGGCCGCGAGCGACCACGCGTCCGTGATGGGGGGTGAGCCCGATACGGTCGTCGCCCACCAGCGCGCCGTAGCCGCCCTCCTGCCGCGCCCGGTCGAGGAGAGCGAGGGCCAGGGACGATTTGCCGGCGCCGGATTCGCCCCTGATGAGGATGCCGGCTTCACCCAGGACCAGGCAGGTGGCGTGGACCGTGAGGGCCGATGCGGGAGGGGGCCGCTCCACGGGCCGGCGCGCCTAGCGGGACGCCGCGGGGAGGCGCACGACGAACCGTGCGCCGCGCACCGTCGCCTCGCCGTTCTCGTCAGCGGGTCCGGGGCGGTTCGCGGCCCTGATCGTGCCGCGATGGGCCTGGACGATCTGGCGCGAGATCGACAGGCCGAGGCCGGAATTCTGGCCGAACCCCTGCTCCGGCCGGTCGGTGTAGAAGCGCTCGAAGATCCGCTCCAGGGCGTGTTCGGGGATGCCGGGGCCCTCGTCCTCGACGATCAGTTCCACCTCGGCGCGGACCCGGCGCAGGGCCACCCGCACCTTGGCATCGGGGGGTGAGAACGAGCGGGCGTTGTCGAGGAGGTTGTTGACGACCTGTCCGAGCCGGCTGTCATGCCCGAAGATCATGAAGGGCGCCTCCACGTCGCCGGGCGGCGTGTCCACGTCGAACTGGATGAGCGCGTCCTTCGGGCGCCGTCGCTCGTTGGCGACGGAGACCACCGTCGTCATCAGCTTGTGCAGGTCCACCTTGCGCGCCTCGGCGCGGGCGAGCTCCGCATCGAGGCGCGAGGCGTCGGAGATGTCGCTGATGAGGCGGTCGAGGCGCTTCACGTCGTGCTGGATGATGGCGAGCAGGCGCGAACGGGAATCGTCGGACTTGGCGAGGGGGAGCGTCTCCACGGCGCTGCGCAGGGACGTGAGGGGGTTCTTCAGCTCGTGGCTGACATCGGCGGCGAAGCTCTCGATGGCGTCGATGCGCCGATAGAGGGCCTGGGTCATGTCGCGCAGGGCACCTGACAGGTGGCCGATCTCGTCGGTCCTGCCGGTGAAATCGGGGATCTCCTCGCGCGACTTGATGCCGAGGCGGACCTTCTCGGCGGCATCCGCGAGGCGGCGCACCGGGCCGGCGATGGCCCCGGCCAGCAGGATCGACAGGACCAGCATCACGGAGGCGGCGATGAGGAAGACCTGGAGCAGGCCGAACCGCTCGGAGGCGATGACCCGGTCGATGTCGCCGCCTTGGGTCGAGAGCATCAGCGCGCCGCGGACCGCCCCCGACCGCAGGATCGGGACCGCCACGGAGACGTTTGTCTCCCCGGCCTCGTTGCGGCGGACCAGGGTGCCGCGAGCGCCGCCGAGGGCGACCTGGACTTCCTTCAGGCTGTGGCCGCTCGCCGGGCCGACCTCTTCCAGGACCGACGTGCGGGCGGTGCCGAACAGCTTGGCCTGGACGAACTCCCAGGCCTGTTCGAGGAAGTTGTGCTTGCTCCGCACGACGATGCCGTCGCTGCGGCCCATCTCGCCGCGGGCCGAGAGCGTGCGGGTGTCGAACAGCAGGCCGCCATCCTGGTCGTAGACCCGCGCGCGGTTGCCGGTGGGCGTGATGAGACGGCGCAGGAGCGGCGCCACCCGCTCGGGGTTGAGGGAAAAGGTGAGCGGAGAGGGGGTGTCGTCGCCCGCACCGCCTTCTCCGGCCTGCAATTGGAGCAGCTTGTCGGGATCGATGCGGATCGCGTCGGTGTCCACCGAGGCCGAGGAGGAGATCGCTCCGGCGATGATCTCGCCCTGGATCAGCAGGCTCTGCACCCGCGCCTGGATCAGTCCCTGCCGGAACTGGTTCAGGTAGAGGAAGCCGAACAGGAGGGCGATCAACCCGACGAGGTTGAGGACGACGATCCGACGCGTCAGGCTCGAGGAGGCGCGCTGGCCGATGCCGCGCCAGATCGTGCGCGGCAGGGAGAGGAGGCCGCGTTGCGGAGCGTCGGCTTGGTCTTGGGAATCCACGATCGTCCGAAGTTGGAGATTTTGCCCGGAATGGGCGCCATCGCTGCAGCAAAACCACCGCCATGCGACGCCCGTAAACACCGCCACACGACGGCGAAACCCGTCCGTTCGAGCGGTCGGCGCGTGGCGGTGAGGTTCTCGAGGGAGTTCGACGTCCGTGAGTCGCGCTCAGCCTTCCTTGAAGCGGTAGCCGACGCCGTACAGGGTTTCGATCATGTCGAAGTTGGTGTCGACCACCTTGAACTTCTTGCGCAGGCGCTTGATGTGGCTGTCGATGGTGCGATCGTCGACGTAGACCTGATCGTCATAGGCCGCGTCCATCAGGGCGTTGCGGCTCTTCACGACGCCGGGCCGGTGGGCCAGGGCCTGCAGGATGAGGAACTCGGTCACCGTGAGGGTGACGGCCTCGCCCTTCCAGGTGCAGGTGTGCCGCTCCGGGTCCATCATCAGCAGGCCGCGCTCCAGGGAGCGGGCGGCGGCATCGGCCTCGCGCGCGGCGGCGCCCGGCCCGTCCTTGGGGGCGAAGCGGCGAAGCACGGCCTTGACCCGCTCCACCAGGAGGCGCTGCGAGAACGGCTTATGGATGAAGTCGTCGGCGCCCATCTTGAGGCCGAAGAGCTCGTCGATCTCCTCGTCCTTCGAGGTGAGGAAGATCACCGGCAGGTCGGATTTCTGGCGCAGGCGACGCAGCAGCTCCATCCCGTCCATGCGCGGCATCTTGATGTCGAAGATCGCGAGATCGGGGGGCGAGTGCTTCAGGCCGTCGAGGGCCGAGGCGCCGTCGGTATAGGTCTGGATCCGGTAGCCTTCGGTCTCGAGGGCGATCGAGACGGAGGTGAGGATGTTTCTATCGTCGTCCACGAGGGCGATGGTGGGCATTTCGCGTTCCCTGTTGCTCGGATGCGGCCTTCGCGGACGTCGGTTCGCTCTTGTCGTCTCCGCATCCCGCCCTCAGAAGACGAGGGCCGGCAAGACGCGCTGGCGAACCCTTCGGAAACGGGGCCGCATTCGCGCGGAGAGTCAGGCTGTGTAAAGACTTCGGTTGAAAAAAGCGAGCTTGCCCGGTGGATATGTCGGTTTGACGCTTGACTGAGGCCGTCGTGCCGCAGTCCGGCGGCCTCGCGCAAGCGGTCCGACAACCCCTATCATCGCGATTCTGAATGAAGGCCGGCGGTCGGAAAAGCCCGGCGCGGAACCACATAGGAGCAGGATACACCATGGCTGACGGAAACCGGATCGAGGATGGTCGGGGCGGGGGCGAGGCGGGCGAGGCACCGCCGCAGCGGCGGGGTCCCGCCGCTCCGCTCCCGGCCTCGGAGGCTCCGTTCGATGCCATCGGCCTCGCCCGGCATCTCCTGCGCAGCATCCGCTCCGGAGCGCTGGCCACCCTCGACGCCGAGGACGGGACGCCCTTCGCATCCCTGGTGACGATCGCCACGGATGTGGACGGCACCCCCCTGATGCTGCTCTCGCGCCTTTCGGCGCATACGCGCAACCTCCTGGCCGATCCCCGCGCCTCTCTGCTGTTCAGCGCCGGCGGCAAGGGCGATCCCCTGGCCCATCCCCGCCTCACCGTCACCGGCCGGGTGACGCAGACGACGGAGCCGCGCATCCGCGAGCGCTTCGTCGCCCGCCACCCGAAGGCGAAGCTCTACGCGGACTTCCCCGATTTCGGCTTCTTCGCCCTGGAACCCGGCGCCGGGCATCTCAACGGGGGCTTCGCCAAGGCGGCGACGCTGACCCCCGCCGAGCTCCGCCTCGACCTGTCGGGGGCCGAGACCCTGATCGCCGGCGAGCGCGGGGCGGTGGAGCACATGAATGCGGACCATGCCGACGCCCTCGCCCTCTACGCCAAGGGCGAGGGCGGCGGCGACGGACCCTGGCGCCTGACCGGCCTCGACCCGGAGGGCATGGACCTCCTGGCCGGCGACCGCACCGCGCGCATCCGCTATCCGGCGCCGGTCACCGACATGGGCGGCCTGCGCAAGGTCCTGGTCGAGATGGCCGCGAAGGCGCGCGAGGCCCCTGTAGCGAGCGAATGACGCCGCAGTCGCAACGACGTGGCGCCCGAGCGGATCGGCCGCGTCCGGCATCTCCCGTCGCCCGGGCCGGCCGCCTCACCGCGGCGGCCGCGGCTTCCTCGCGCGACGGCATGGCGGCGTCCGCCTCATCGGCCCAGGGCCGTCGCCCGGGAAAAATCCCCCGTGTCCCGATCATCGCCGACGGGTATCGGTTCCGGAGCCGGCATGGCCTCACCCGGATCGTCCGCGGAGCGGGCCGGGACGGCCTGGTCCCGCACCCGGCCGGAGGAGGCGTCGGCGGTGTCGGTAGCGATCATCCTGGTGAAGAGGAGGTGCAGCACGACGAGGCGGACGGCGTTGGCGAGGCAGAGGGCGATGCAGGCTCCGTTCAGGCCGAACCCGATAATGAGCGGGATGGCGATCGGGATCGTCGCCACGGCCCCGGCCGCGTTCACGATCAGGGCCTGCTTGGCTTGCGAGACGCCGTGGAAATAGGCGCACACGATGTCCGTCACGAACGCGGCGAGGGCCGCGATGGCGAGGAGCCGGACCGGGGTCGCGATGTCCACATAGGGAGAATGGGCACCGTAGATGAGGCCCAGCACCTCGTGGGGAAATGCCACGATGGCCGCCAGGAACACGATCACGATGGGCATCCCCGACAGGGCGAGGGGGTGGGTGGCGCGCCAAGCCTCCGCCTTTCCCCCGGCATGCGCCCGTGAGGAGACCTGAAGGATGACGTTGCCGAGCCCGATCATGAGCGGGTTGAGCAGGTTGACGATGTTGAAGCCGGCCTGGAGCAGCGCCGGCAGAGCGGCCCCGGACAGGGCGGCCAGGAACCAGAACAGGAACTGGACCCGCAGGGCGGCGCAGAGGTTGTTCGCCAGCGCCCATCCGCCGAGGCGCCAGAATTCCAGGGCGACGGCCCGGATGCGGGTCATCGCATGCCGGCGCAGGGAGAACCCAACCTGTATCCCCTGGAGGACGGCCGCCGCCGCCGATGTGACGGTCATGGCATAGAGGGCGGTCTCCAGGGTCAGGTCACCCCGGAGCGCGAGCCAGAGGGCGATCAGGATCTGCCCCATATAGCTGACGATCTCACCGGGGACGGCGGCTCCGAAGCGCAGTTCCACGAACAGGTAGCGCCGGAACGCCTCCTGCACCTGCCAGACGAAGAAGTAGACGAGCAGGGCCGCGATGAGGTCCGGCCGGCCGATGAGGAAGGCCGTGACGGCCAGGACGAGACCGGCCGGAACGCACAGGCCGACGAGCAGGATGAAGCTCACGCTCATCAGTTCGCCGATGCGGCCCCGGTCCGCGGGATCGGCCAGGACCGACATCGGATAGAACAGCACCGACGCCATGACGGTGTAGAGGATCATCAGGATCCCGAAGAGCAGCGCGAAGGCGCCGTATTCCTGCGGCGGCAACGTTCGCGCGAGGGCGATCGTGAACAGGAAGTTGCCGAGGCTCGCGACGCCTTGATCGATCAGGGGCCAGGCGATCCGTGCAGCCCGCACTCTAGCGAGCACCGGCCGGCTCCACCGCCGGCGGCGTCGGGCAGGCTACGGCCGCGCGGGACAGCGGCGCGCCGCCTCCGCCGACAGGCGTGAACACGATGATGATCGAAGCCATGATCGACATCCGCTGGATGGCCGCCGAGAAGAAGTCGTGCAGACAGGGAACGGGTCCGTCGGGCCGGTCCTATGAGGACAGCCTGGACGGCAGCAGGTCGCCGCGGGCGTGATGCGCCCCGGCTTCCTCGAAATGCCCCCGGTAATCGTTGTAGTGGGAGCATTGGTCGACCACGCGGAAGTCCTTGTGCTCCGTCAGATTGACATGCGTCAGGACCAGGCCGCGCAGGCGCACGGAATTGTCCTGCAGCCGCCGCAGGGCCGCCTGGACCGTCTCGCGCGGGGTCCGGTTCCAGGCAACGGCCAGGATCGTGACATCGGCGAGGCCGGCCATCGTCAGGACATCCACGGACAGCATCACGGGGGGAGCCTCGAAGAGGACGAGATCGAAGCTCTCCCGCGCCCGTTCGATGAAGCTCTCGAAGGCCGGTGTCAGGAAGAGGTCGTGCGAGTCGCCGTGTTCGGCCCGATGCAGCACGACGACCTTGCCGGGGTCGCTCCGCAGCGGGAAGCCCGCCGGGTCGCCGAACACGACATCATCGAGGCTGGGCCGGTCGGTCTCCCCATGGAGGCGCGGCGTGCTGTCGATCACGAGGGTCCGGATGCCGCGCTGAGCCAGGAGGCTCGCCATCGCCATGCAGAGAAGCGATTTGCCCTCGCCGGGCACCGAGGACGTCACCATGACGACGCGGGGCTCGGCCAGGGCGCGGGCTCCGGTGAGCGCCGCGCTGACGAGGCGGATCGATTCGTCGAACATCCGGACCTCGGCGGCCGACGAACCGCCGGTGAGTTCCGGCACCATGCCGAGGCAGCGGTGAGAGGTTTCGTGCGCGATCTCGGCATCGGACCGGAAGCCGGTGTCGCGCCGGTCCATCATGACGGCGTAGCCGACCCCCACGCCGCCCGCCCCGAGGACGCCGAGGCAGATCAGCAGGAGCCGGTTCGGCCCCGACGGGACCGTCACCGGCTTGGCCACCATGACGATCTGCGTGGTCGATGATTTCATCCCGGTGAGCGCCAGCGCCTGGGCGTGGCCGTCGCTCAGCAACTTGAGGCGCTCGCGGATGGCCACCGCGTTGGTCTGCAGGCTCTGCAGCTTGGCGTCCTGCCCCATCCCCTCGACGAGGTTCGCCTTCAGCACGTCGACCCTGTCGGCGAGGTTCGCCTCGTCGGCGGTGGCCGCCTTGACGTCGCTCTCGAGATTGCCGATGGCGCGCTTGATCTCCTCGCGAAGCCGCGATTGCGCGGCCTCGATATTGGCCTTGGCCTGGAGGTAGGCCGGATGACGCGGTCCGGTGGCGGCGACGTTGGCGAATTCCCGCGTGGCCGATTCCGCGCTC
Organism: Methylobacterium sp. Leaf85; assembly: GCF_001422125.1. Lineage (NCBI taxonomy): Bacteria > Pseudomonadati > Pseudomonadota > Alphaproteobacteria > Hyphomicrobiales > Methylobacteriaceae > Methylobacterium > Methylobacterium sp. Leaf85. Next base: position 232,767 of record NZ_LMME01000030.1, read on the forward strand.
TCCAGCATCCTCTGGATCAGGGGCGCGCCGGAAAGGTCCTGCGCGGAGGGGGTGCCGCCGGCGGCGAAGACCTCCTGGGCCCGCGACAGGCGCGCCTCGGCGGCGAGCCGGGTCTGGCGGGCGGCGGCGAGCTGGGCCACGGCATCGCGCACCTCCTGCTGCGGCAGGCTCATGCCCTGCGTGCCGCCCTCCACATAGCCGGTCTGCCGCCTGTAGCGGTCGACGGCCGCCTCGGCGGTCTCGAGCTCGCGCCGGCTCTCGCCGATCTGCTCCTCGAGCCAGGTCCTCGTCCGCTCGGCCGCCGCCACCCCCATCTCCAGGCGGTTGCGCAGATAGGCGTCGACCACGGCGTTGACGATCCGCGCCGAACGCTCCGGCGAGGTCGAGTTGTAGGACACGTTGATGAGGTAGGCCCGCGTGTCGTTGGTCACGGTCAGGTTCCGCGAGACTTCGCGGGTCACCGCCTCCACCGAGGCGGTGGAATCGGCGGGCTCCTTCGCCGGTCCGGGCAGTACCGTGGAAAGGATGCGGGAGACGAGGCCCGGCCCCCGCGCGAAGGCCGGGTCGTCCTGGAGCTTGAGATCCTCGACCGCATGTCTGACGGTGGCCAGCGAACGGATCACCCGCGCCTCGCTCTCGACGATGGCCCCGGCATCGAGGCTGGTCGCCGCCTGCTGGTTCGGCGACGTGGCCTGTGAGGCGGCGACGCGGCTGAGATCGACCTGGATCAGGGATTCGGCGCTGTACTTGTCGGGCAGCGACCAGCAGATGGCGGTCGCGAGCACCAGGGCGGCGGCGGCGAGCCCGACGATCACCCGGCGATGCCGAAGGATCGCGGTGAGGAACCCCAGGGTCTGGGCTTCGTAGGTCTGGCGGAGCACGACGCTGACCCCGCCCTTGGAGTGGTCCAGAACCCGGTTCATTCGGTCCTCGTTGATCGTAGCAGGCGCGACGCTCCGGTCGGGGGATCGGCCGTCTTCCGAGCATCCGGTCCGTGACGGCGGAGCTTGCATGCACCACCCGGCCGATCCGCCGTCTGGTCGGGGCGATTGAGCGGGATTTCGACTTCGCTTGGGAAGTGAGATCACGGACTAACCCGTTCGCCCCCCTGCTCTAGACCGTTTTTCGTCTTCCTTTCCGCGAGCGGGAACCCGCACAGTTTCGCAGAACCCGGCACAGGGGCGGCGGCGTCGGAATCTCGACACGGCCGTGACTGTCGCGGCGGGCGAGAACAGCGTCCCGAAGGATCGGACCGGTGCATGACCGCTCGGCAAAGGCCTCACCGCCGGCGATGCCCGCCGCCCGCTCCCCTCACCGGGCGGCGGGAGCCATGAGGCGGCGCGCGCTCCGCCTTGCGCTGCCCCTGGCCGGGCTGATCCTCTGGCAGGGGGGCGACCCGGCGCGGGGAGAGGGCGCGGAGGGTGCCTGCCCCGGCAAGGCCGTGCGCGTCGCCGCCGGCGAGTCGATCCAGCGGGCCGCGATCCGCGCCGGTGAGGGCGGGACCATCTGCATCGGCGCAGGCCTCTACCGGATGCAGGAGATCGCGCCCTTGCGCGGTCAGACGTTCCTCGGCGAGCCCGGCAGCGTCCTCGACGGTTCGCGCATCGTCCGGCAGTTCGAACGGGCGGGTCCGTACTGGTCCCTCACCGGATCGTACCCGCGCCATGTGGGCGCCGGCCAATGTCGCGGCGGCGGCTCGCTCTGCCTGCTGTCGCTGGCCGTGTTCCTCGACGGCCAGCCGCTCACCCGCGTCGCGTCCCGCGGCGACCTCGGTCCCGGACGTTACGTGGTGGAGGCGGCGGCCGGCCGCGCGATCCTCGCCGACAACCCGGAGGGACGCCGCGTCGAGGTCAGCGCGGCGCGCTTCGCCTTCCGCAGCCGGGCCGCCGATGTGCGGATCAAGGGGCTCGTCGTGGAGAAATACGACACGCCGACCCAGATGGGGGCGATCCGCGGCGGCGACGGCACCGGGTGGCGCGTGGAGGATTCGCAGATCCGCCTCAATGCCGGGCTCGGCGTCGATGTGGGCTCCGACGGGGCGATCACCGGCAGCACGATCGAGCGGAACGGCCAGCTCGGCGCGGCCGCGCAAGGGCGGCGGATCCTGATCGAGAACAACCGCATCGCTTGGAACAACACGGCCGGCTTCGACCCCGAATGGGAGGCCGGCGGCCTCAAGATCACCCAGAGCCAGGAGGTGGTCCTGCGCGGGAACCACGTCCACGACAATGCGGGTCCGGGCCTCTGGTGCGACATCGATTGCCGCGACGTCCTGTTCGAGAAGAATACCGTGGAGAACAATTCCACCGCCGGGATCTTCTTCGAGATCTCCTACGACGCCGTGATCCGCGGGAATACGCTGCGCTTCAACGGCGCGGGCCATCCGGTCTGGTTCTGGGGGGCGGACATCCAGGTGGCGGCCTCGAGCGGCGTCGAGGTCTCCGACAACACCATCACCGTCCGGCCCGACGGCCGCGCCATCGTGCTCGTCGACCAGGGCCGCGAGAAGGACGGCGGCGGCTTCTACAGGACGACCGGAAACCGCGTCCACGACAACCGGATCCTGTTCACCGGCAGGGGCAGCGCCGGCGGCGTCACGGATACGAACGAGGCCGCCCCGAATGCCCGGATCATCGAGGAGGGCGGCAACAGTTTCGACAGGAACACCTACGCCGCGCCCGCCGACGTGAAGCCGGTCTTCATCTGGGGGCGGACGCCCATCGATTATGCGGGTTTTCGCGAGGCCGGGCAGGAGAAGCTCGGCCGCCTCGTCACGCGGACGGCACCACCTTGAGAAGCCCCCTCGTCGGCCAGTGCGACGTGTCGCCCCTCGCGGATGCGGCGCGGGACTTGAAGAGCATCAGGTTGCCGCCCGACAGGATCATCTCCCGCCGCTCGCGCAGGAGGATGTCCTGCAACGGAAAGCTGGTTCCGTCGCCCGGCAGCATCCAGTCGTGCGGTTCGACGATGATCGCATGCGGCTCCGAGACCCAGCCGGTCTCGCCGGAGAACACATCCTTCTCGAAGCCCTCGACGTCGATCTTGACGATCAGCAGCTCGCCATTGGGGATCAGGTCCTTGAGTTCTGGGATGACGGTGATCGGGATGCCGTGGTCCGCCCGCTCGGTCCGCCCGCTGTCGGCGTCGCCGTTGCCGTGTTCGAGGTTCACGCAGCCGCTCCGGCCGCCGAGGGCGGTGGGGACGACGCAGATGTTGGGGCAGACCTCGGTGTTCTTCCGGCAGACGGCGAGGTTGTCCTCGTCCGGCTCCACCGCCAGCACGACCGCCCTCGGATAGGCCCGCGCGAAGTAGCGCGCCGCGATTCCCACATTGGCGCCTCCGTCGATGACGATCGGCGTGTGTCCCGCCGCGCAGATCCGCTCGTACTCGCTCCGGGTGGCCGCCCCCTGGCGGACCCGGTCGAGGTCGTAGACCATGCGGCCGAAGACGGATCTCAGCACCTCCATGTCCGACGTGTGCGGCCGGATGTAGAACGCGCCGTGGACCGTCCGGACCAGACGGGCCTCGCGGGAGGAGGCGCGGCGGTGCAGCCCGCGCAGGAGCACGGGCAGGCCGAGTTGTTTGACGTCGCTGTAGTGCCTGTAGGCGCGATCGACGAAATCCATCTGCGGTCTCCCTGCCGGGCACGGGGTGTCGTCGATCGCGGAACGGGGCGGATCAGGCGCTCTTGCGCACGGGATAGTGCATCAGGCCGTCGAGCCTGCGCCGGAGGATGCCGGCGAGCTTGTCGACGGCGGGCTCCTGGAACAGCGTCTCGTGCGTCGCCGCGATCTTGTGGATGTCGATCCCCCCCCGGACGAGGCCGCCCCAGCCGAGATCCGGCCCGGCGAGGAGATAGGGGACATACGCGTCCGTCGAGCGGAACAGCAGCATGCTCCCCGCATAGGGCTCGGGCGTGTAGCGGCCCTGCGCGACGAGATAGGCGTTCATGATGAACTGCGCGCGGTACATGTCGGGGATCGGGACGTTCGGGTCGAAGCGCTCCCGCGCGAATTCCGCGGCGCGGCGGCGGCGCTCGATCAGGCGGGACGGCCAGCCGAGCGTGTAGCCGAGGCTCCAGCGGCGGACCGCCCAGAGCCGTTCGACCGTGCTGTGCTGCTGCGCGACGCTGGTGGTCGACAGGGTGTCGAAGAGGACCAGGAGCGCGATGGAATAGCCCGCGCGGGTCAGCTGCTGCGCGACCTCGTAGGCGATCACCCCGCCGCCGGAATAGCCCGCGATCCGGTAGGGACCGTGCGCATCGACCTCGCGGATGGCCGCGATGTAGGAGGCCGCCATCTCCTCGATGGAGTCCAGCGGCGCGAGCCGCCCGTCGGCGCCGCGCGCCTGCAATCCGTAGAAGGGCTGGTCCCGGCCGAGGCGCCGGCTCAGCTTCTCGAAATTGAGGACGTTGCCCTGGCCGCCATGGATGCAGAAGATCGGGGCACGGGTGGGCACGCCCCGGCAGATCTCCACCAGGGGCGACCAGGCGACGGCCGGCATCGCCAGCACCTTGTCCGACGCCGCCGCCCCTTCGGCGCCGTCCGCCGCGGGTTCCGGGGCGATCATCCCGCCGACCAGGCTCGCCAGTTGCCGCAGGGTGGAGGCGCGGAACAGGGTGGCGATCGGCAGGTCCACGTCGTGGTTCTTGCGGATGCGGGCGAACAACCGGACCGCCAGGAGCGAGAACCCGCCGAGCTCGAAGAAATCGTCCTGGGGACGCACCGCGGGGACGCCGAGCAGGTCCGCCCAGTACCCGCCGATCTGGCGTTCGATCTCGCTCGCGTAGTCCGCCTCGCCGCTCTCCGGCCGGGCCGAACGCTGTGCCGCCGGCGGCTTCGGGCGGATCGCGGACAGGGCCTCCCGGCGCAGGTCGGACAGGGCGATCGACGACGCGACGATCCCGGCGCCCCGGCAATCGAAGACACGGCGGAACAGGTCGGGAGCGTCCGCCGCCATGATGCCGGCTTTCAGCCGCGCTTCGAGGCTCGGCGGATGCGCGTCGGCCTGCGAGGACTTCACGGCGCGGGACACGCTCTGCAGGGTGAAGCCTTCGAAGACGGCGAGCGGCACGCCGTTCACATCGCCGATGACCACGTCGAACCGGGCGGAGGCGCCGTGCTGCAACGCCGTGAGCCGGGCGTGGCTGCGGATCCGGCAGGGCCAGCGCCCCGGCGCGATCCGCATGCGCTCGATCGAGGTCGGGACGTAGACCATGTCGTCGGCCGGGGGCGCGAGGAGATGCAGCCCGAAGGTGGTCGCGATATCGGTGAGCGCCGGGTGCGCCGTGATCCCGTCGAGGTCGCCCGCGAACTCGGCGGCCAGTTCGAGTTCGGCCACGGCCTCCCAATCGCCGCGCTCGATCCAGCGTATCGTGTGCCAGCGCGGCCCGAACGTCACGGTCTCGCCCTGCGGGAAGCCGAGGCCCGGAAGCGCGTGCACCCCCTCCCGGCGCGCCGCCCGGCGGGCCACCCGCCGGACCGCCCAGGGCAGGGTCGATCCCGGCCACAGGGTGGCGCGCGCATGCTCGACCCATTCCTCGCCCAGGAGGGGGCGGCTCTCGACGGAGAGGGCGAAGCCTCCGCCGTCGAGGGCCGTCAGCGTGGTGCGCACGAGACGCTTCACGCCCGGCTCGAACACGAGGGGTAGATCGACCGTGAGCCCCCGCAGATCGACGCCGGAGGACGTGAACCCCGCCGTGGCGGCCGCGAGCGCGATCTCGGCATAGGCCGCGCCGGGCAGGATCGGACGGCCGTCGAGGACGTGTTCCGCCAGCACCCACATGCGGGCGGGGTCGTAGAGGGCCTGGAAGGTGATGGCGGTCTCGGTGCGGCCGGTCTCGACCCCGAGGAGCGGGTGACCTTCGGGGGTACCGGACAGGGCCGCTCCCCCGTAGATCCGGGCCGCCATGCCGATATCGCCCCAGATTCCCCATGCCACCGACAGGCCATCACTACGTCGGGCGGCCAGGGCGTCCAGGGCGGTGTTGGCGGCGGCGTAATCGACCTGGCCGGGCGGCCCGATCTGGGCGCTGGTGGAGGAGAACACCACGAACAGGTCGAGGCTTCCTTCCGGCAGCAGCGCGTCGAGGACCAGCCCCCCGGCCAGCTTCGGCGCCATCACCCGGCGGCTCGATTCGACGGTCTTCTCCATGATCGGGCCATCGTCGATGGAGCCGGCCGCATGGAACACACCGTGGAGCGTGCCGAAGCGCTGCCGCGCGGCGACGACGACCCGCTCCATGGCGGCGCGGTCGGTCACGTCGGCGCTCACCGCGAGGATCTCGGCCCCCTCGGCCTCGAGGTCGCGGATCGCCGCCACATGGGCGGAGGCATCGCGCCCCACCAGCACGAGCCGCGCGGACACGTCGCGCGCCAGCCACCCGGCGAGGGCGAGGCCCAGGCCGCCGAAACCGCCGGTGACGAGATAGACGCCGCGCTGGCGCAGCCGATGGGGAAGCCCCGCCGGCCCCTCGATGCGCGTGGGCACCATCCGCTGAACCAACCGCGTGCCTCCGCGATGGGCCACGAGATCGACGCCGTGCTCCGCGTCGCATTCCGCCAGGACGAGGGCGGCCTCCGCCACCGGATCCGCGTCGCGGCCGGAGACATCCTCGCCGCCGAGATCGATGAGCTGCGTCGCCAGGCCCGGCATCTCACGGGGCAGGACGCGGCACAGGCCGAGCAGGGTCGCGCGCTCCGGGTGGCGGGCCGCATGGTCCGGGGGCGACTGGCTCTCCCGCGTCACGACGCTCAGGCGCTTGGGCACCGCGACGTCGCAATATTGCATCGCCTGGCAGAGGGCGAGAAGGCTGTCGAAGCCCAGTGCCTGTTCGGCGCAGGGGCGCTCCGGGGACGGGTCCGGCGCGCTCGTCGACCAGAGGTGGAGGATGTGATCCGGCGCCATTCCATCCCGGTCGAGGGCCGCGACGAGGTCCCGGTACTGGGTCGGCTGGTCGGGCGTCAGCTGGAACAGGCGGTTGCGGACGCTGAAGGCCTCGCCTGGACGCACGACGGTCACACGCGCGCCCCGGTTCTCCAGGGCCGCCAGGATCGCGGTGCTCAGTCGCGAGGCGTCGGCGAAGACCAGCCATGTCCGGTCCGGCGCGGCTGCGCGGGGCGCGACGGGCACCGGCATCCAATGCGGCACCGAGAACCAGTTCTCCATGGACTCGAGGCGCTGGAGCCCGTCCGCCCCGGCATCGAAGGCCACCGGCATCGTCGCCGCCCGCACCGGCTCGATCCAGTGCCGGTGTTTCTCGAAGGCGTAGGTCGGCACGGGAACCCGGCGCGCGTCGTCACTCCCACGGATCGCCGCCCAATCGACGTCATGGCCGCAGGCCCAGAGCTTGCCGATCGCGGTCAGGGCGACGCAGACGTCCGATTCCGTGTCCCCCGGCTGGCCCATGGTCGGAGCGATGGCCAGAGGCGCGAAGCCCCCGCCCTCCGCGAGACGCGCGAGGGCACCGAGGCTGTGGCCCGGCCCGATCTCCAGGAGCGCGCGGTCCGGCTCGGCCAGGATCGCCGAAACGCCGGCCGCGAAGCGGACGGTCTCCCTCAGATGGGACACCCAATAGTCCGGCCGCGTGAGTTCCCCCGGCCCGACGAAGGCGCCGCTGAGGTTCGAGACGAAGGGGAGCGTGGGCTCGTAGAGGGCGATCGCGTCCAGGCGCGCGCGGAACCGGTCGAGGAAGGGGTCGAGCATGCGCGAATGGGCGGCGACGTCGATGCGCAGGCGGCGGAACTCGATCCCGTCCTCCGCCAGCCGCCGTTCGAGGGCGGCGATCTCATGGACGGAGCCGGTCGCCACCGTGAGCGTCGCGGCGTTCTCCGCCGCGATGTCGAGGGCGTCACCCATCCGCTCGCGCAGCTCGGCGGAGGGCAGCGACACCGCCAGCATGGCGCCCGCGGGCGCGGCCTCGAAGATCTGCCCGCGCAGGACGACGACGGACAGGGCATCGGCGAGGGACATCACGCCGGCGATGCAGGCGGCGGCATACTCGCCCATGCTGTGCCCGATGACGGCGGCGGGGCGGATGTTCCAGGCGAGCATCATGCGCGCCGTGGCGTATTCGACGATGAACAGGGCCGGGATGGTGTAGCGCGGCCGCGCCAGGAGGGCGGCCGCGGCGGCATCGCCCGGCTCGCTGTCGAGGAGCAGCGCCCGCAGGCCGTCCGGGGCATCGGGCGGCAGCAGCGCGAGGCAGGCCTCCAGCGCCTCGCGGAAGGCCGGCACGTCCCGGTAGAGGTCGCGGCCCATGCCGGGATATTGCGCCCCGCCGCCGGGGAACATGAAGACCGCGCCGACGGTCCCGGCACCGGCGCTGCCCGTTCCCATGCGGCGATGCGTGTGGCCGGCCAGGATCTCGCACGCCCCCGCAGGATCGCGGGCGACGACGGCGCAGCGATGCGGGAAGGCGCGGCGGCCGGTCTGGGTGGTGAAGGCCGCGTTCGCCAGGGTGAGGTCCGGCGAGGGATCGGCCAGCGCCTCGCGCCATTTGCGCTTCGCCCCGTCGAGGGCCTCGGCGGTCCGTGCCGACAGGGCGAGGATCTGCCAGTCCCGCGCGGGACCCGGCACAGGCGCGGCCGGGGCCTCTTCCAGGATGACGTGGGCGTTGGTGCCGCCGACCCCGAGGGAGTTCACCGCGGCGCGCCGGGGCGTCCCGGTGCGGGGCCAGGGCCTGGCCGTCGTGACCACGGTGAACGGGCTCGCGGAAAAATCGAACCGGCCGTTGGGCCGGGCGCAGTTGAGGCTCGCGGGGAGTTCCTCGTGGTGCATTGCCAGGGCGACCTTGATCAGGCCCGCGACGCCAGCCGCCGTGTCGAGATGCCCGATATTGGTCTTGAGCGAGCCGATGCCGCAGAACTGGCGCCGGCCGGGGACGGAATAGGCCTCGCTCAGGGCCGCGAGCTCGATGGGGTCTCCCACCGGCGTGCCGGTCCCATGGGCTTCGATGTAGCTGACGCTGCCGGGGTCGACCCCCCCGACCGCGAGGGCCTCGGCCGCCGCGCGGGCCTGCCCCTCGACGCTGGGCGCGAGGTAGCCGGCCTTGGTCGAGCCGTCGTTGTTGACGGCCGAGCCGCAGATGACCGCGTAGATGTGGTCGCCGGCGGCGACCGCGTCTTCCAGGCGGCGCAGGGCCACGATGCCGGCCCCGCTGCCGAAGAGGGTGCCGTTGGCCGCGTCGTCGAAGGCGCGGCAATGCCCGTCCGGCGACAGGATCTCGCCCTCGGCGGCCCGGTAGCCCTGTCGGTGCGGCACCTCGATGGTGACGCCGCCGGCCAAAGCCATGTCGCATTCGCCCGAGAGCAGGCTCTGGATCGCGAAATGGACCGCGACCAGGGAGGTCGAGCAGGCGGTCTGCACCGAGATGCTCGGACCCTGCAGGTCGAGGAGATAGGAGGCCCGGGTGGCGAGGAAGTCCTTGTCGTTGCCCGTATGACGCAGGAGGAAGAGCCCCACCTGTTCGACGAGCTCGGCATTGGTGAGCAGGTTGTTGGCGAAATAGGCCTGCATCCCGCAGCCCGCGAAGACGCCGATGGCCCCCGCGAACGCCTCGGGACGATGGCCCGCATCCTCCAGCGCCTCCCAGGCGCATTCGAGGAAATGCCGGTGCTGGGGGTCGAGGATGGCCGCTTCCCGAGGGCTCAGGCCGAAGAAGCCCGCATCGAACGCTTCCATATCGGGCAGGACCATGCCGGCCTTGACGTAGCGCGGGTCGCGCAGATGCGTGGCGGAGACGCCGGAGGCCAGCAGTTCCTCGTCGCTGAACCAATGGGTCGCCTCGCGTCCCGACTTCAGCAGATGCCAGAGCTCGCCGGTCGTGGCGGCATCCGGGAAACGCCCCGCCATGCCGATGATGGCGATCCGGCCCGGTGCATCACCTGCTGTGTCGGGGGTCGGCGAAAACATGGCGTACCTCACGTATTCTGTGGTGACCGAGGGCTCAGGCGACCGTCGCCGGCATCTCCTGGCGGCGTCGGAGCGCCTGCCGCGCCTTGGCCCGGTCGTGTCCCCGGTCCGACGCCGAGGGACCGGTGGCGAATCCTCCCAGATGCAGGGAGAGGGTGCGGATCGTGGGGAAGCGGAACAGGTCGGTGATCGCGATGTCCCGGCGGAGCTCCTCGCCGAGGCGGCGCTGGACCTGAACCACGAGGAGGGAGTGACCGCCGAGGTCGAAGAAGTTTTCCGTGGTGGCGACCACCCGGCGACCGAGCGCTTCGCCCCAGATGCCGGCGATCAGGGCCTCCAGCGAGCTCATCGGCGCCTCGGGCGATGCCGAGTGCGTCTCCGGTGACCGATGCGGCGCCGGCAGCGCGCCGCGATCGACCTTGCCGTTCAGGGTCATCGGGAGGGCGGGCAGAACGACGATCACGGCCGGAACCATGAAGGCGGGCAGGGTCGAGGCCACCGCCTCGCGCAGGGCCTCGGGCCGCAGGGTCGCGCCGTCCCTGGCGGTGACGTAGCCCACCAGGCGCTGGTCGCCGTCGGTATCCTCGCGCGCCACCACGACGGCGGCGGCGATGCCGGGCTGGCGCGCCAATGCGGCCTCGATCTCGCCGAGCTCGATCCGGTGCCCCCGGACCTTGACCTGGTGATCGAGCCGCCCGAGGAAAACGAGCCCTCCCGAGGCGTCCCGGCGGACGAGGTCGCCCGTCCTGTAGAGCCGTCCCGGACCGAAGGGGTTGGGAATGAACCGCTCGGCCGTCAGATCCTCGCGTCCCAGATAGCCACGGGCGAGGCCCTCCCCGCCGATATGGAGCTCGCCAGCCAGATAGGCCGGGCACGGGCGCCGGTGCGCGTCGAGCACGTGCAACGTGGTGTTGGCGATGGGCTCGCCGAGGGTCACGCCGCGTTCCACGCCGTCGATCTCGACCACCGCCGACCAGATCGTCGTCTCCGTCGGCCCGTACATGCCGAGGAATCTGCCGGGCAGGAGGTCGCGCAGCCGGACGGCGAGGTCCGCGCTCAGGGCCTCGCCGCCCACCATCATGGTGCCGAGCTGCGAGAGCGCGCGCCGGCCCGCCGCATCGGCCACCAGCATCCGGGCCATGGAGGGCGTGCACTGGAAGTGGGTGACCCGGTGCCGGACGATGTCCTCCGGCACCGAGGCCGGCGCGGTGGAGGTCAGGGTTCCGGCCAGAACCATCAGCCGCTTCAGGTGCTCGAGATGGTCGAGGGCGAGATCGGTGGGCACCCCGAAATCGACGAGGCAGGCGATCTCGTCGGTCCCGATGCGCCGCACCGCCTCGACCATGCCGAGGCAGGATTCCGGGGTGCCGAACAGGCCGCCGGTGCGGTGATAGCGCTCGAAGGCGTGGTCGAGCAGCGCGTCGCGATCGGCCGGCGACAGGTCTTCGGCGTCGAGGATCTCCGCCGGCGTGCGGCCGTCCGAGGCCGCGCGCTGGACGAAGGTCGGGAAGGTCCAGGCGGCCTGCCTGACCAGATCCATCGCGCTGCCGAGGTAGCGCTTCATCGGCTCACGGACGGTCTCGCGGACCGCATCCTCGTCCTCGCCCACGAAGGTGTGGAGCATGAGGGTCACGTGGCCCTCGCCGGCATGGCCGGCCTCCCGCCAGGCCTGGCGGTATTGCCGGATCTTGTCGGCCAGTTCATCGAGGGTCTGGCCGAGGAGATGGGTGAGGACGCCGCATCCCAGCCGCCCGGCCTGGACGAAGGTGTCGGGATTGCCGGCGGCCGTGAGCCACATCGGCAGTTCGGGCTGGATCGGCCGGGGCATCGTGCCGATCTCCACGACCTTGCCCAGCGGGTTGGGGAACGGCAGGCGCTCGCCGCGCCAGAGGCGGCGGATGTCGTCGATCTGCCCCGCCATTCTCTCCTTGCGCTCGGCGAACCGCTCGGGGGCCAGGACGAAGTCGTTCGGCTGCCACCCCGAGGCGAAGGCGATCCCGGCCCGGCCCTTCGACAGGTTGTCGATCATCGCCCAGTCCTCGGCGACGCGCAGGGGATGGTGGAGCGGCAGGACGCAGCTGCCGGCGCGGATCTTGACGCGCTCGGTGCAGGCGGCGAGGGCGGCGGCGCTCAGCGCCGCATTGGGGTAGAGGCCCCCGAAGGCGTGGAAATGCCGCTCCGGCGTCCACACCGCCTCGAAGCCGTTGCGGTCGGCGAAACGCGCGCCCTCCAGCAGCAGGCGGTACTTGTCCTGCGGATCCGCCGCGTCGTCGTTCGAGAAGTAGAATAGGCTGAAGCCGGGGCCGGGACTCGGCTCGGAGCGCGGACCGTGCAGCACCACCGTAAAGCCGCGCGCCAGGGTCCAGAGGATCTCCAGCACCGAGATGTCGAAGGACAGGCTCGTCGCCGCGAGCCAGATGCCGGGGGGATCGTGCGGGATGCGGGCATCCATGCCGGCGCAGAAATTCATCAGACTGCGATGGGTGATCGCCACACCCTTGGGCCGGCCGGTGGAACCCGAGGTGTAGATGACGTAGGCGAGATCCTGCCCGCCGGCGCGACCGGGGGGCGGCGCCCCCTCGCCTTGGGCTTCCGCGGTGTAGAGCACCGTGGCCGGAGCGAAGGCGAGGCGCTCCTGGATGGGGCGGCTCGTCAGCAGCATCTCGGCGCCGGAATCCTCCAGCATGTAGGCGAGGCGCTCGCGCGGATAGTCGGCGTCGAGGGGCAGGTAGGCCGCCCCCGCCTTCAGGGTCGCCAGGACGGCCACGACGAGGTCGGGCATCCGCTCGTGGCAGATGCCGACGATGGTGCCCGGCCCGATGCCGGCCGCGACGAGGCGGCCGGCGAGCTCCCCGGCGGCGCGGTCGAGCTCGCCATAGGTGAGGCTGGCGTTGCCGGCGACCACGGCGTCCCGCTCGGGCAGCTCGGCCGCCCTGGCGGCGATCTCGTCGTGGATGCCGCGATCGTCCGCGAAGGGCGCGGTGGTGGCGTTGAGCGCGGCCACGATCGCCGCCTCTTCCTCCGGCACGAGGGGGAGCGCGCCGAGGCGGATTTCCGGATCGGCCAGGAAGATTTGGAGGAAGGCCGCGAACTGCCCGGCCATGGCTTGCGCGACCTCGACCTCGAAGGTCCGGCCGCAGACGAGGAGCTCCGCCCGGCTTTCGCCCTCGCTCAGGACCAGCACAAGTTCGGAGCCGGTACGCGCCAGGAGACCCGGTTTCGCACCGCCATGGACCAGGCCGATCTTGCGCCATGCGACGGCCCTTTCGCGCATGTCCGGCGAGGCGGCGCGTTGCGGGAGATCGGCGGCCAGAAGGCCCCTGGCGGCGAGGTCCGCGCGCTCGGCTGCGAACGCCGTCCGGAGCTCCGCGACCGAACCGTCACGGTCGACGGCCAGGGTCAGGGGACGGTCCGGCAGGAACCACGGCCAAGTATCGCGTTCGGAATCTGCGGCGGCCTCGCTGAGCCCCAGCGTGATCCGGGGCGTGTCGCAGACGAGGCCGATCCAGGCGAGGAAGGCCGCCGCCGCGTCGTCCGCGCTCGCCGTCCGGGCAAGCGGGATGGCGATGGCATGCGACGCGGCCTCGGAGCCCCTGGCCCCGCGACGGGGATAGGGCAGCGTCGGCGCGGCGACATCGGCCAGGCGCTCGATCCAGAACGCCTCGTGGGCGGCGGCGGGGCGCTGGGCGGCCGCGAGCGCCTCGCCGCGCGGCCCCTCGATCTCCGGCAGGACAAGACCGGGGCTGAACAGAGTGCCGGCCGGCTCGCCGCCCAGGGTCGTGAGGCCGGAAAGGACGATCTCGCGATCCGCCGTCGCGACGGACACGAGATCAGGCCCCACCCGCATGATCGTGCCGGGACGGAGATGACCGGAGGCCGGACCGATCTCCGCGCCCCGGACGAGAACGAGATCCTGCCCGGTGAAGATCTTCGGGCGCGCCAGCGGATTGGGCACCGGGCCGAAATCGAGGGCGCGGACGAGGGCCGCGATCCGAGCGGCGGGCTGGCGGAAATCCAGGGTCGCGGCGCGATCCGGGCGCTTGAGCCGGCCATGGTAGAGGCGTTCGCCCCGCTGCGGCCTCGCTTCCACGCGGCCAGAGACGAGCCCGTCGAGGAGGGCGGAAAAGCTCGAGGCGCCGGCTTCGTAGCAGCGGCCGTTGAGGCTGAAGACGGTGTCGCCGGGCAGGATGTCGAAATGCTCCTGCGCCAGGATGGCACCGGTATCGATGGTCTCGTCGATCTGATGCCAGGTCACGCCGTGCGAGGTCTCCCCGGCGAGGATCGCCCAGGTCGTGGCATGGAGGCCGGCATGCCTCGGCAGGGGGCCATCGTGAAAGTTGATCGCCCGGCGCCGGACGCGGGCGAGGATGGCGGGCGGGATCACGTCGAGGTTGCCGACGCTGAACAGGAAATCGACCGGCACGTGGCCCTGGCCCGCTTTCAGGTACGCGTCCTTGTCGATGAGGGGGAGTCCAACACGGCGCGCCCAGTCGGCGGCGCGGGGATCTCGCGTGACCACGGCGGAGATCGCATGCCCTGCGGCGAGAAAAAGCTCCGCGCATCGGATCAGCAGCGTCCCGTCGCCGATGAAGCAGGCGGTGGGTCTCGCATCGTCCTCGGCGTGATGGGCGACCGTATCGTCCCGAGGACGGTTCCCGATGAATTCCATCTCGACAGGCTCCGGCACCGCTGTACGTCAGGGGGATCGACGACTTGAAACAAGAAACGAGGTTTCGAATTTTCAAATTCGAGACAAAATGCTCGTTCCGGCAAACAAAGACATGAATTTCGACGAATCATTGAGGCAATGATCGAATAGAAGCCGACGATCCGGATAGAAATCGTACCGGCCGTCATTCCTGAAAGGGATTATTGAGACGAACCCGGACCCGCATGACGGGCAGAACTCGTTTCCTCGACCTTTCAAATAAAAGATGCGGCGTTAATCCCCTCAAGAGAAGCACTACTTCGGATTACTGAGCTTTTTCCCCGATGGCGCCCCGTCGCCGCGGGCGGATTTCAATTGCGGCGCCCCCTGGGCCAGTGCCGGGCGCATGAGCGACGAAACCGGAAGACGCGAGGCCCGGACCGTGTCGTGGGCCTCGCCGTCCGGGCCGGCGCCTCCGTCGTCGGGAAACGCCTTCCCGGCGGGGGCGGCATTGGCGGAGGACGGCGCGGCGGCGTTCGCCTGGGGCCGCCCGCGATTCGGGCGCGGAGCCACGCGGCGGAGGACGGAGGGCGTCGGCAGCGCTTTCGGCTTCGATGGGGCGATGCCCCTCGCGAAGGTCAGCGCGTCGAGGGAGGCGAAGGTGGCGCCGCCGAGCGTCAACCATCGCGGGCGCAGGTCGCTCACGGGCGCGTCGTCCACCGGCGCGACCTCCCGGACCCTGGCCGCAGCGGCCCGCGCCGCGCCGGACCCGCCCTCCGCAGCCTCGGCTTTCGCGACGTCGCCCTTCGCATCGGTATCGACCGACGCCAGCTCCATCCGCGCCGGGCCATCGCCATCGCGGGCGAGCCCGACCTCCGCCAGGGCGGTCTCGGCCACCCGGCGCGCCTCATCCGCCAGCGCCTGCGCGCGGATCGCGGCATCGGCGCGGGCCTGGAGATCCGCGGCCTCGGACCGGAGGGTCGAGACCTCCCCGCGACTGGCCTCGAACTGCCCTTCGAGGCGCCGGAGCGCCTGCTCGCGGTCCTCCGCGCGGGCGGACAGAAGCTGGCGATCGTATTGCGTCCGCTTCAGGTCGGCCTCCACGGCCTCCAAAGCCCGGCGCCCTTCATCGACCTGCCGGCCCAGAAGGGAGCGGGCGATCTCGGCCGCGTCCTTCTCGGAGCGAAGCGCCAGGGCGAGGGTCGTGATCCTGTCCTCGGCCTGCTGCAAGGCGGCCCGATGCCCGTCCTGCTCCAGGCGCGCCTCGCGCGCTCCCACGGACCGGGTCGTCTCGACCACGAGGCCGAACACGATCGCGCTGAGAATGGAGGTGGTGGCCAGCAGCCAATAGAGGTTGCCCGAGAAGCGGGAGCCCGGTCGAATCGGGCCTACGAGGTCGGCATGGTCGTGCCGGAACGACTCGGCCCACCCCCCTCCCCCGGGGAGCGGCGCGCGGACCGAACCGACCTGCGCCGCATCGCCGGAACCGAGCGATCTTTTGGAGCCGGCAAAGCTGTCATGAGCGTGCAACCACCTGCCCAACATATCGAATCTCACATCACCGCAGCTGTATGACGCCGATTGTACCTCGCGCTGCCAGTCATCGGAGATCGAAAGAGACCTACTCCGAACGGACGATCTCGACGTATGACCGGTCCCGAACGATCCGAGCGGAATCTATACAGTCGCTGGATTTGAGACGCCGTAGGAATCCCCGAGTGCACCTCTCAATGTTCGCACCAAGAACCACCACACATTAACATCCGCATAGAGCTTTCGGATGGCTCGGCGAAGTCGGAAGCCGGCATCGATCAAATGGGATGACCAAAAAAGGATTAGCTAACCCATTTTTCATTGACGATCAGATTGTTCCAATTCATACCAGACTCTCAATTTAATGTATCGGTTTATACATTACTTGAAAACGGAGTGGTCGATTTATTCAATGCGAATCGGTGGGGGTCCAGCGATGATTCATGTATCCGGAACTACCTTTCCTCGACTCACTATTGCTCCCGCAAAACGTCCGGCGACCGTCATTAGCGGTGGAACGGCGCTCTACAGAGAAGGCTTACGCTACATCCTGATAAAGAGCGGCTTCGACGTCGTTTCCATGGTGGGAAGCCTGGATCAGTCCCAGGATTTTACCGAAACATTTGATTCGAATTTGATTATCATCATGAGTATTCAACCGACCACGGACGCGCCGACCGAAGAGATCATCAATGCTCGTCTTCGCTTCCCGAATAGCTTCATCATCTGCATCTGCGCGACCTGTGAAGTCGAGCATGTGGCACCGATGCTGGAATGCGGCGCGGCGGCCATCCTTCTGTCCAGCGCCGGTTCGGATACGCTGGTGCAGGCGCTGGAACTGATCCTCCTCGATCACTGCGTCGTGCCGCACCTGTCGGTTCGCGCGCATGTGAAGGCCGAGCCATGCGAGGAAGAGGATCAGGCGCCCGCGCCCACCGGCGAGGATCGGCCTCCCTCGGACGATCAGACGTTCCATCTCTCGGAGCGGGAGCTCAGCATCATCGCCTGCCTGATCAAGGGCGATTCGAACCGCGCGATCGCCGAGCGCCTGTCCATTGCCGAGGGACGCGTGAAGGGGAACGTCAAGGCGATCCTCCGAAAGATCAATGTACGAAACAGAACACAGGCCGCGCTCTGGGGTATCAAATACTGCAACGCCGGGGACCGCAGCCGTCTGGTCGCGCATCATCCGGGTGTGGCGTCCCTGAACGACGTGCTCGAAGAGATGGCGACCGTCTAACAGTACCGTCGAGGCGTTCCCTCATCCTGAGGTGCCGCGTAGCGACTGTGAGAGAGCCTTCCAGTAACCGCTTTGGTCTCTGGAGGGCTCCCTCAAAGCCTCCGCTACGCTCCGGCACCTCAGGATGAGGTGGTCTGATTGGATGCTCCGCTTTGGCAGGAACATCCGCTTAAGAATCCGATCAGACAGATGGGTTATTTGTCCAAGGCTTCACCTCATCCTGAGGTGCCGCGCAGCGGCCTCGAAGGAGACTTCCAGTCATCGCGAGATCCCTGGAGGGCTCCTTCGAGGCCCTTTGCTGCAGCAAAGGGCACCTCAGGATGAGGTGGTCTGGTTGGATGCTCCGCTTTGGCATGAGCAACAGCTGAGACATCCAACCAAATCGGCCTCACGCGACCTTCCCTCTCGGCCGGCACCTGGTCCATTCAGGGCGACAATCCTCCCAATGAAGACTTGAACTACACCTCATAACATTCGGCCCGACCGACCCCCTGTCAGGCCGGCGCTTGCCCTCGCACGCCATATCGCGATGCCCCGGCCAACCCCGCTACGCCCAACCGTACGCCATCGCGTCGCGTGGCCCTTCGGATGACGCGACGCCCGCGCCCCGCCGGCACCGCACATCAGCGCTCATCGCCGGTCGATCGGAGTGGATGAAGCCTGCCGCACCGGGAGTTGTCTCGACTAACCCCTTCGCGCACCAGATCGGCTTGATTTGGCACTATCGAAGACATCACGGTTCCATAGTTATTAGTCCGATTGTTCTTTTGATTTACCAGAACCATCACTTTAAATTGAATATCAAGACTGATGTAGATCGTTTTCATGACGTGATGGAAAGAGAGCCATGAACGCAAAAATTGCTGTCACGGGAGCTGGCGGATATATTGGATCCGTCATGGTCGGAGAATTGCTGCGCAGCGGGTACAGGGTCAGGGCCATCGACGCGTTCTACTTTGGAACGCCGTGTCTTTCGAAGTATGACGGCCATCCGAAACTCGAGATCGTCAAGCAGGACATCAGGACCATCGATCACCGCGCCTATGACGATTGCGATTATGCCATCGATCTGGCCGCTTTATCCAACGATCCGTCCGGCGACCTCGACCCGGAACTGACACGGTCCATCAACGAGACGGGCCGCATCCGGGCCGCGATGGCCGCCAAGCGTGCCGGCGTCCGCCGTTACCTCTTCGCCAGCTCCTGCGCGGTCTACGGTGCCGGCCAGGACCTGTTCCTCGCCGAGGACACGCCGCTGCGCCCGCTCACCATCTACGCGCAGACCTGCGCCAGGGCCGAAGAGGCCGTGCTCGCCCTGAATACCGGCCATTTCGTCGCCACCGCGCTGAGGAACGCCACCGTCTTCGGCCTGTCGCCGCGCATGCGCTTCGACCTCGTGGTCAACCAGATGAGCTTCGACGCCCTGGATCGCGGCCGCATCACGGTGGGGGGGGATGGTTCGCAATGGCGCCCCCTGGTCCATGTACGGGACGTGGCCGCCGCGTTCCTCGGCGCCCTGCGCGCTCCCGCCGGAGCCGTCGCCGGTGAGGCCTTCAACGTCGGCTGGGACAATCGCCAGATCGTCGACATCGCGCTCGCGGTGAAGAACACCGTCACGAGGCCGAGCGAGATCGAGTTCATGCCCGGCGGACCCGACCGGCGCGATTACCATGTGAGCTTCGCCAAGGCGCGCGAACACTTCGGCTTCGGGGCACGGTACCGGATCGAAGACGCCGTCATCGAGATCCAGAACGCCATCGAAGCCAAGCTCCTGCGCAACACGCCCGCCTGCAACACGGTCAAGTGGTACAAGATGCTGCTCGCCGATCCGCTCCAGGGGTTGAGCCTGCCCCTCGCGGCCGAGGAGACCGTCGCCGCGAGCCCGGGCGTCTTCCCCCGCCCGCAATTCGAGACCGCCGCGGACGGGGCGCGCGCCTGAGAGCCGATCCGGACCCGCGCCTCCCATCGACCGGTCCAAGAGTGCCGTGTCGCAGGTTTTCGATCGCAGAACCGGGGGCCACGTCTGCGAAACCTGCTTAGGAGGACACCCATGCGAGCCTATGACGTGCCTTCCTCGTCCCCGGTCCGACGGCCGGATGGCGGCTCCCCGCTCTCCGTCCGTCATGTCATCATCGAGAACAAGGAGGGATATCCCTCCTTCGCCAACGGTATTCATCAGAATACCCGCTCCCTCGTCACCGAACAGACCCTGTCGGGCGAGGCGTCCCGCATCCTGTTCCTGTCGCGCGACCCGCACGGGATGACGGTGCCGGCGGGCATCCGGCTGGATCATGTCCCGCTGGAGGGGCTCAGGCTCCTCGGCCGCACGGTGAGCCTGTCGCGCCGCTCCCGCGAGGCCTTCCTCGACGGGGCCGACACGCGGACGGTCTTCCACTTCCACGGCGCGCGCCAACCGCTCCTGGTCTCGCTGACGCGGATGCTGCGCCGGCGCGGCATCCCCTACGTCATCAGCCTCCACGCCTGCTTCTCGCATTTCTACGACCGGGCCGGCCGGCTGGTGAAGCCGTCGACCGCCCTCTACGTCCGGCTGCTGGAGCGCCGCGTTCTGGAGGGGGCGCGCTTCGTCCACGTCATCACCGCCCTGGAACAGGCCGAGCTGCGCCGCCTGGCGCCCAAGGCCCGGTCGGTCCTCGTGCCCCACGGGGTCTATTCGAGCGCGCTCGGCGGGCGTCCGGGATTCGTCGACAGGCCCGGCCCTGCCGGCGGGCTATTGGGCCCTGCCGGCGACTCGCCCGTCTTCGGCTTCTGCGGCCGGCTCGCGACGTTCCACAAGGGCCTCGACCTCCTGATCGAGGGGTTCGCCCTCTACCGGCGGCAGGGCGGCACCGGCCGCCTCGTCGTCATGGGTCCCGGCGACGAGCGCGAGGCGCTGGCGGCGATGGCCCTCCGCCTCGGAATCGGGTCCGCCGTGACCTTCGAGGGGCCGCGCTACGGAGCCGACCGGGACGAGGTCGTCCGGGCCTGGGACTTCTTCGCCTTTCCCTCGCGCCTCGACCGCTGGCCGACGGCCGCCCTCGAAGCGCAGATCCTCGGCGTGCCGCTCCTCATCACCGCCGAGGCGGGGATGACCGAGGCGATGACGCGGCACGGCGCCGGCCTCCTCATCGAGGATCTGACGGCCGAGGCCGTGGCCGCGTCCCTCGCCCGGGCCGCGTCCCTCGATTCCGCGGAATGGCAGGCGATGTCGCGCGGCGCCCACCGGATGGGATGCTCGGCCGACTGGACCGTGGTCGCGGCGCGCCTGCACGCCCTCTACCGAACCACACCGGCATCGCCGGCTCTCACCGAAGACATGGAGGCAACGGATGGCAGTCCCGTTCTATAGGCATGCGCTCTCGCCCGACTACGCGGTTCGGGTGGCCTCGGTCCTGGGGAGCGCGCTCCTGACGACCGGCCCCGAAGGCGCGCGCGTGGAGGACCTGCTGCGGGACTTCTTCGGGGTGCCGCATGCCAAGCTCACCTCGAGCTGGACACAAGGGGCGGTGGCGACCCTCCTCGCCATGGGGATCGGCCCCGGCGACGAGGTCATCGTACCGGCCATGACCTTCGCGGCGACGGCCAACGTGGTGCGCCTCGTGGGCGCGACGCCGGTCTTCGTCGACAGCGACCCGAACACGCTCCTGATCGATCTCGCTCTCGCGGCGGCGGCCGTTACGGAGCGGACGCGGGCGATCATCCCGGTCCATCTCTACGGCCAGATGGTGGACATCCCGGCCCTGCGGGCGGCGATTCCTTCCTCGATCCGGATCATCGAGGACGCGGCCCATTGCTTCGAGGGCAGCCGCAACGGGCGCCGGCCGGGGCAGGACGGCGACGCGGCGATCTTCTCCTTCTACGCGACGAAGAACGTGACCTGCGGCGAGGGCGGCGCCGTCGTCACCCGTGATCCCAACCTCGCCCGGATTCTGGTGCAAACGGTGCTGCACGGGATGTCCGCCGGCGCGGCCCAGCGCTTCCAGGGCGGCACCTACAACCATTGGGACATCGACCGCCTCGGCACCAAGGCCAACCTGCCGGACCTGCTCGCCGTCCTGCTCGCCCCCCAGATCGAGCAGGTGGAGGTCCAGTGCGCCCGGCGCGAGGCCTTGAGCCGGCGCTACGAGGCCGCGCTCGCCGGCACCCCGTTCACCTGGCCGGCCCTGGAGCCGGGCGTGGTCTCGGCCCGCCACCTGTTCCCGATCCACGTGCCCGACGGCCGCCGCGACGACATGCTCCGGGCGCTGGGCGAGGCCCGCATCGGCACGACGGTGAATTACCGCAGCGTGCCCACCCTGACCCTCTACCGCGACGTGCCGGAAGCCTCGTCCCTGCCCGTGGCGCAGGAATGGGGCGAGGGCACGCTCTCGCTGCCGCTCTTCCCGGATCTGCGCATCGACGAGCAAGACGAGGTGATCGAGACCGTGCTGGCCCAGGCCTCCGCGTTCTGGCCGAAACCCGCCCTGCGGACCGCGACCGGACGGTGAACACGGGCCTCCCGAAACCCGTTCCTCGTCTTTCCAACCCCTGACCTCATCCTGAGGCGCCGCGAAGCGGCCTCGAAGGAGGGCTCCAGTATTCGCCAAGCGAACTGGAGGGCTCCTTCGAGGCCCTTTGCTTGCGCAAAGGGCGCCTCAGGATGAGGTGATTGGATGGGGTGGTCCCTCATCTTGCGACGATGGCGACTTTTTTCAGTAGAGCCGACACACGAAAGCCGCCCCCCTATTCGCGGGGCGGCTGTCGTTCAACCGATGGCCCGAACCGCTGAGATCACCCCGCGGCGACCGCGAGTTCCGGCAGCACCGCGCCCTGCGGCTCGGTCAGGTCGATCCGTGGCGCCGGGCGCTCCGCCGTGACGCTGCGCCGGCCGATGCCCACGTGGCGGAAGCCCGCCTCCGCGGCTTCCGCCGCCGGGATGATGTTGCGGTAATCGACGAGGACCGACCCCGCCATGCGCGAGCGGAGACGGGCGAGGTCGAGGGTGCGGAACGCGCTCCATTCCGTCACGATCGCCACCGCGTGGGCGCCGGCCACGCAGCTATAGGGATCGGTGGCGTAGGCGATGTCGGGCATGAGCGCCCTCGCCTGGTCCATCCCCTGGGGGTCGTAGGCCCGCACCTCGGCGCCCTCGTCCTGCAGGGCGGTGATGATCGAGGTGGCCGGCGCCTCGCGGACATCGTCGGTATCCGCCTTGAAGGTCAGGCCGAGCACGGCGATGGTCAGCCCCCGGACGGAGCCGCCGCAGGCCTTGATGAGGCGGCGCGCCATCGATCGCTTGCGCTGCTCGTTGGCGGCCGCCACCGTCTCGATGATGCGGGAGGGGACGCCGTAATCCTGCGCCGACTTGATCAGCGCCTGGATGTCCTTCGGGAAGCACGATCCGCCGAAGCCGGGGCCGGGCTGGAGGAACTGCGCGCCGATCCGCCGGTCGAGGCCGATCCCGTAGGCGACTCCCGCCACATCCGCATCCGCCCGCTCGCAGAGGTCGGCCATCTCGTTGACGAAGCCGATCTTCATGGCGAGGAAGGCGTTGGCGGCGTATTTCACCAGTTCGGCGGTGCGCCGGGTGGTGAAGAACAGCGGCACTGCGGCCTCCGCCAGGGGCCGGTAGAGGTTGGTCATGATCGCCCGCGCCCGCTCGTCCTGGGTGCCGATGACGATCCGGTCGGGATGCTGGAAATCCGCGATGGCCGCGCCTTCGCGCAGGAATTCCGGGTTCGAGACGACGGCGAAGGCCCCCTGGGGCTGGACGACGCGCATGATGTGCTCGACCCGGTCCCCCGTGCCCACCGGGACGGTCGATTTCGTCACCACCACGGTATAGCCCTGGATCGCTTGCGCGATGTCGCGGCAACAGGCGAAGACGTGGGCGAGGTCGGCATGGCCGTCACCGCGCCGGGCGGGCGTGCCGACGGCGATGAACACCACCTCCGCGTCGCGGACCGCCGCCGCGAGATCGGTGCCAAAGGTCAGCCGCCCGGCCGCGACGTTGTCGGCCACGAGGGCATCGAGATGCGGCTCGTAGATCGGCATCCGGCCGGCGCACAGGGCGGCGATCCGCTGAGGGTCCTTGTCCACGCAATGCACATGGTGCCCGAATTGGGCGAAGCACGCCCCGGATACGAGCCCGACATATCCGACGCCGATGACCGCCACCCGCATTCCAGCCTCCATGGATCGTTCAGATCAGCAAAGGCGGCCGCTCGTGTCGAACAGCAACCGCCGCAAGCGACAACCTTAAAATATCATCCTGTCTTGGAGAACATCTCTTCCGAGTGGGCGGAAACTAGTCCGAAAGCTACAGGATCGGCGCCGATTATTGATGGCGAACACGCGATTCGACGGTGCGTCATCCCGATTCGGTGGCCCGGCAAGGTCCGGGCGGGACGGAATCCAAGACATCTTCGAGTTGTTTTTCCAAGGCACGACCTCATCCTGAGGTGCCGCGCAGCGGCCTCGAAGGAGAGCTCCAGGGATCGCGCGACCACTGGAGGGCTCCTTCGAGGCCTCCGCTACGCTCCGGCACCTCAGGATGAGGTGGTCGGCTAGAGCGCTCTCCGCCGAAGTGGATGCCGGTTCGGCGAAAAAGAGCGCGGCACAACAAAGGCCGAGAGATGTGCCCCGACCCAACGTGGTCGGGCGCAGCTCTAGGATGACCCACTCTGACAGATGACCGACTTCGGCATGAGCATCCGGACGAGGCCGGATGCGTCTGCGCCCCTGCGCCCGCTCCTCGACCCCGCAACGTCGCCCCGTCCGGCGCAAGGGTACTATGGCGGCTGGTCGAGCGCTTTCGATCTAACTCTCAAGGTTCCTACCAATACAGTCGACGATCATGCAGTCCTTCTGGCGGCACGCATTGAATAAGGACGGTCTGTCATGAAGAAAAAGATACTTGTGACCGGGGCCGGTGGGTTCATCGGGCACCATCTCGTGAAAAGCCTCGTCAGCCAGGGCCATTGGGTCCGCGGGGCCGACATCAAGCTTCCGCAATACGAAGCCTCGGCCGCGCACGACTTCATGCAGGTCGATCTGCGCATGCGCGACAATTGCGCCATCGCCGTCAAGGACATGGACGAGGTCTATCATCTGGCGGCCGACATGGGCGGCATCGGCTTCATCAGCGGCTCCCATGCCGAGATCACCCTCAACAATACTTTGATCAGCGCCCATATGGTCGAGGCCGTGCGCTACAGCGGCCTGGAGAAGTTCCTCTTCTCCTCCTCGGCCTGCGTCTATCCCCAGCACCTCCAGCTCTCGCCCGACGTCACCCCCCTCGCCGAGGACGTCGCGTGGCCCGCCCAGCCGGAGGAAGGCTACGGGCTCGAGAAGATCTACATGGAGAAACTGTGCCAATACATGACCGAGGACTGGAAGATCCCGACCCGGTCGGTACGGTTCCACAACGTCTACGGTCCGCTCGGCACCTATGACGGCGGCCGGGAGAAGGCGCCCGCCGCGATCTCGCGCAAGGTGGTGCTCTGCCCCGACGGCGGCGAGATCGAGGTCTGGGGCGACGGTCTGCAGACCCGCTCCTTCATGTATATCGACGATTGCGTCGAGGGCCTGTGCCGGCTGATGGCGGAGGATTACTGCGCCCCGATCAATCTCGGCACCGACGAGATGATCACCATCAACGACCTCGTCGAGATCGCGGCCGAGATCGCGGGCAAGACGATCACCAAGCGCCACGACCTGACCAAGCCCCAGGGCGTGCGCGGACGCAACAGCGACAACAGCCTGATCCGCAAGGTCCTCAAGTGGGAACCCACGATCATGATCCGCGAGGGGCTCGTGCCGACCTATCGCTGGATCGAGGAAGAGATCGCCCAGGCCCATCCGGTCCGGCATTCCGTCGCGGCCGAATAACCCCGCGCCCGGCGCCGCATCCGCTTCGACAGGCACGGATGCGGCACCGACGTATTCGGCGGACCGCCTCGCGACGAAGATGCAGCAGCCACAGTAACGACCGTGAGGCGATCCGGATGTCGAAGCGCGTATTGATCGTCCACAACGAGTACCAGTTCCACGGCGGCGAGGATTCCGTCGTGGCCCAGGAGATCGGCGCCCTCGAACGGGCCGGCTGCGACGTCCGGCTCTTCACCTTGAGCAACACATCCATCGTCACGCCGATCGACCGACTGCGCGCGGCGTTCCAGTCGGTGAATTCTCCGAAGAACATCGGCCTCGTCCTGAAGGAAGTCGACGGTTTCCGGCCGGACGTGGTCCACGTGCACAATTACTTCCCGCTGATCTCGCCGATGGTGCATGTGGCCGTGCGCAAGACGGGAACACCGACGATCCAGACGCTGCACAATTACCGGATCATCTGCGCCAACGCGATGCTGACGCGGAACGGCGCGCCCTGCGAGGTCTGCGTCGGCGGCTCCGCCTACAATGCGGTGCTTCACCGGTGCTACCGGGATTCCCGGCTCGGATCGCTGGCGGTGGCGCGATCGATCCAGCATCACAAGCAGATCGGCACATGGGCGAACCATGTGGACCGCTTCGTCGCGCTCACCGAATTCGAACGCGGCCGGTTCATCGCGGCCGGCCTGCCCGGCGGCCGCATCGCCGTGAAGGCGAACGGGCTCGCCGATCCCGGCCCGGTCCGGGAGGGCGAGCGGGAAGGATTGCTGTTCGTGGGGCGCCTCACCAGCGAGAAGGGCATCGAGACCCTGATCGCCGCCGCCAGGATCGCCGGCCGCAGGGTCACGGTCGTCGGCACCGGGCCGCTGGCGGACAAGGTCGCCGCCTCGCCCGATCTCGACTACCGGGGCCAGGTCACGCCCGCTCAGGTGCGCGCCGCGATGAGGGAGGCACGCGCCCTCCTCGTCCCCTCGCTCTGGTACGAGGGCTTGCCGATGGTGGTGGTCGAAGCCTTCGCCCTGGGCCTGCCGGTGATCGCCTCACGGATCGGCTCTCTCGCCGAGATCGTCTCGGACGACGTGACCGGCCTGCATGCCGCCCCGGGCGACGCCGCCGACCTCGCCCGCGCCATGACGCGGATCCTCACCGATCGCGCCGCATCCGAGCGCATGAGCCGGGCGGCGCGGTCGAAATACGAATCGTGCTGGAGCGAGACCGTCACCACGAACCAGCTCATGGGGATCTACGCCGACGCGATGGACTCGCACCGGACGATGCGGATCGCGGTCTAGGAGCCTGTTTCAGGTGTCTGTCCAAGGCTCGACCTCATCCTGAGGTGCCGCGTAGCGGCCTCGAAGGAGGGCTCCAGAACCCACTGAGCAGACTGGAGCGCTCCTTCGAGGCCCTTTGCTGAAGCAAAGGGCACCTCAGGATGAGGTGGTCTGGTGGGACGATCGACTTTGCCAAGTGAATCGGCCGAACCATCCAATCGAATACCCCTGAGAGTGCCGACATAACTCCCGCCCCCCTCTGAAGAAGTCGCCCGCGTGATCCAGTCCCGCCTCGACACCGCCCTCCCCCTCGGCCGGTCCGCCGACGACTTCAACGAGCGCTACTCCCGCGCCCTCGTCATCGTGCTCCTGGGCTATGCCATCCTGGGCAAGACCTTCGCCTATCTGGGCATCCCGCCGCTCTTCGTCGGCGAGATGGCCCTGGCCGGAGGGCTCATCGCGCTGCTGCGGTCCGGATGCTGGCTCGCCATCCTGGCGACGCCGGCGAGCCGGATGCTCATCGTCCTGATGGGCTGGATCCTCTACCGGACCGTGCCGTATGTGGGTCCCTACGGGATGGACGCCCCCCGCGACAGCGTGCTGGCCCTCTACGGCCTGTTCGCCCTGATCGTCGTCGCCCTGCTGCTGGAGGAGCCCGGCCGGTTCTGGCGGGCCATCGACACCTATGGCCGGTTCGCGCGGTTCTATGCCCTGGCCGGCGGCATCGTGTACGGCCTGAGTTCGGCGCTCCTGAAGATCCCGGGCACCGAGATCCAGATCCCCAGCGTGCGGGCCGGCGAGGCCGCCAGCCACCTCGCGGCCATCGCCGTCTTCGTCATGCTCGGGCTCGGCCGCTTCTCGCGGCTCTGGATCGCGGTGCTGATGGCGAGCATGATCATCGTCACGTCGAGCCGCGGCGCCATGCTGACCTGCCTCGTGCCGGTGGTGGTCGCGGCCATCGCCGGGCGCCGGCTGCGGCAGTTCATGCCCATCGTCCTGGTCTTTTTCGTCGCCGCGATCATCGCGACGGTGTTCGATCTCAGCATCCAGCTCCCCGGCAACGAGCGGGCGACCGGCCCCAAGCAGCTCGTCGAGGGCCTGAAGAGCGTCGTCGGCGTCAGCGAAGCCTCGAATTTCGAGGCGACGAAGGAGTTTCGCCTGCGCTGGTGGGCGACGATCCAGGACTACACGCTGCGGGGGCCGTTTTTCTGGACGGGCAAGGGCTTCGGGGTGAACATCGCCCTCGAGGACGGCTACAAGCAATGGGTGACGGCGGACGCGGTGCTGCGCAGCCCCCACAACGTGAACATGACCTATCTGGCGCGCTCGGGCGTCCCCGGTCTCGTGCTGTGGCTCGGCGTGCTGGCGACCTGGTTCGCGATGCTGTTCCACAGCCTGCTCTGGGCCCGCCGGCGCGGGGAGGAGCACTGGGCCAAGCTGTTCATCTGGATCGGTTGCTACGCGCTGGGCATGTTCGTGGACGGGTGTTTCGACGTGGCGCTCGAAGGACCGATGCTGGGTATCTGGTTCTGGTGCGTCTTCGGTTTCGGCATCGGTGCCAGCATGATCTACCGCTCACCTCTCGGGCGCAACGTCCGGTAGAATATCGCCGACCACACAATTCGAGATGTCCCCGCACCGTCGAGGGTCGTCTCCGCGATTCGATCATCGACAGTCTTCGATAGAATTCGGTCTAAGTAGTTATACCACGGCATAGATTCCGACAAGATCTCGCCGATCCAGGCTGTCCGGGGCCGCGTTACCGGCGCGTATCCACCGGGGCACGTCGAGGTTTCGATCCGCGAGTAAGAGCGCCGCAAGGGGCGAATCTATCCGAAACGGATGCTTTGCCGGACTCCGGCGACATCGGGCTACACCAATTTCGACGGCACGAATGCCAGGAATTAGAGTTCCCATTTTTGCTTGTGACGCTCGATATTGTCGTGTTAGCTGACCGCAGCGAAATTCAATATTTGAAGGGCGCCGGGACATCAGTAGATTTATTAACATAGAATAATAACTTCGAAGATTCTAAGTCCCATCGTCCGATACGGACGATTATTTCGGACTTGCTGAAGTACGAGTGAGTTTTGCCTCTTCGGCGCAAGGACGATCCTGCCAATCGAGCGGCGGCCCGATCCGTCGCTATCGGCAGAATGTTGCCACTGTCAGCGATTTACCAAATGCAATTTGGAGCAAGTCAGATGTCACTCAGTGTCACAGCCGCCTCCGAACCTCTCAAATCCGATTTCATTCCCAGCCTCATCGGCAGACCGGACGGTCGAATGCCTTCCCTTGCAAGCATACCCGCCATCATTATCGGGCCGCGCGGCCTGGAGCGCGACGGGCTCGTCGGAATATTAAATCAAAACGGTTATTCGATCCTCGACTCCATCGACGACATCTCCGACATGAGCCCCGGACACCTGCCGGCCCTGGTCATCCTCACGGATTTCGGCCCGGAGCAGATGGAGGCGGCGCTGGTCCCGGTGGTGCAATCCCACTTTCCCCAGGCCCGGATCGTCGCCTTGACGGCCGAGACCGATCCGGCGGTGCCGCGCTACCTGCTCCAGATGGGCATCCAGGCCTGCCTCAACCGGAGCGCGCAGCCGATCGCGCTGATCCGCTCGCTGAACGTGGTGATGGGCGGCAACATCGTGATCTCCATCGATGCCGCGTCCCACCTGACCGGCGGGGCGTACGGCTTCCCGAAACCGTCCCTCGCCACGTTCCCGAAGACCGCCGACGCGTCCCCCGCGACGGTCTCGGATCTCTCCAATCGCGAGATCGAGGTTCTGGCCTGCCTGGCCACCGGGCATTCGAACAAGTCCATCGCGCGGGAATTGCGGATCTCCGAGGCGACCGTGAAGATCCACGTGAAGAACGTGCTGAGAAAAATCAACGTC
Source organism: Methylobacterium sp. Leaf85 (assembly GCF_001422125.1). Taxonomy (NCBI): domain Bacteria; kingdom Pseudomonadati; phylum Pseudomonadota; class Alphaproteobacteria; order Hyphomicrobiales; family Methylobacteriaceae; genus Methylobacterium; species Methylobacterium sp. Leaf85. Next base: position 262,143 of record NZ_LMME01000030.1, read on the forward strand.
AGCAACCGGACGCAGGCCGCGGTCTGGGTCTCGAAGCACGGAACGCCCAAGGTCGGCGCCCGGCGCAACGGGCGGACCGCGTGATCCGAACCGGCGGCGTGCCCGATGACGGCACGCCGCCTACTCTCCGGCCACATGCAGGACGATGTCGCGCCGATGCGGCCGGTCGCGATGCTCGATCAGATAGATGCCCTGCCACGTGCCCAGGACGAGCCGCCCGTCGGTGACGGGGATCGTGAGCCCCGAATCGGTCAGGAGGGTGCGGATATGCGCCGGCATGTCGTCGGGGCCTTCCGCCGAATGGATGTACCCGCCACCGGGGAGGCGCGGGGCGAGACCGTCCAGCGCCGTCATCAGGTCGCTCCGCACGTCCGGGTCGGCATTCTCCTGGATCGTCAGGGAGGCCGAGGTGTGCCGGCAGAATAGGGTGAGCAGGCCCTGCCCGATGCCGCTGCGCCGCAGGAAATCGGCCACGGACGCGGTGATGTCCGTGAATCCCTGGCCCGGCGTCGAGACGGTGACGCGGGCGCTCGCCTGGCGCCGGATCTCGCCCTCCCGGAAGCCTTCGATCCCGCCGATCCTGCCCAAACCTCTCATGGCGTCTCTCCCTCGATGACGGCGCCCGGCGCGATCTCGCGCTCGCCGCGGGCCAGGATGGTCTCCAGGGCCTCGATCCGGTCGGCCTCGGCGGCCGGCTTGTCCCAGCGGATGCGATGGACGCGGGGGAAGCGCATGGCGACGCCGGATTTGTGCCGGGTGGAGCGCTGCACCCCCTCGAAGGCGATCTCCAGCACCAGCCCCTCGTCGATTCCGTAGGCCACCTCGCGCACCGGGCCGAAGCGCTTGGTCGTGTTGTTGCGGACGTAGCGGTCGAGCTTGGCCAGCTCCGCATCGGTGAAGCCGTGATAGGCCTTGCCCACCGGCACCAGTTCCCGGCCGCCCTCCGGCCGCTCGCGCCAGACCCCGAAGGTATAGTCCGAGTAGAAGGACGAGCGTTTGCCGTGGCCGCGCTGGGCATACATCATCACCGCGTCCACGAGATGCGGCTCGCGCTTCCACTTCCACCACGGCCCCTTGGGACGGCCGGGGAGATAGGGGCTGTCGCGCAGCTTCAGCATCACCCCCTCGATGGCGTCGGCATCCTCGCCCGCCCCCACGCTCGCGGGATCGGCGCGGGCCTCGGCGAGATCGTCCCAGGTGGCGAAGGTCACGAGCGGCGAGAGGTCGATGCGGGCGTGATCCAGCGCGGCGACGAACCCCTCCAGCCGGGCGCGGCGGGTCGCGAAGGGCAGCGGGCGCAAATCCTCGCCCTCCGCCGTGAGGAGGTCGTAGGCCCGGACATGGGCGGGGAACTCCTCCAGCAGCTTTGGCGTCACCGCCTTCCGGTTGAGGCGCTGCTGCAGCACGTTAAAGCTCTGAACGCGCCTCTCCCGCAGGATCAGCAACTCGCCGTCGATGGTGCCGGTGAAGGTGATCGCCTCGGCGAGATCGGGGAAGGCGTGCGTGATGTCCTCGCCGGTGCGCGAATAGACCCGCGCCACCTGCTCCCCGGCCTCGTCGCGCCCGCCCGAGAGCTGGACGCGGATGCCGTCCCATTTCCACTCGCCCGAGAAGGCGGCCGGGTCGAGTTTTTCGAAGTCCGTTTCCTCGTCGATGGGGTGGGACAGCATCGGCGGGCGGAACGGCGCCGAGTTGAGGGTGGTGGGGCGCTCCCCCCTCCCCTCGACCCAGGCGAACAGGCCGAGATACGGCGGCTCGAGCCCGTGCCAGACCTCCTCCACCGCATCGGCCTCGTGGCCACCGAGCGCCCCCACCGCCGTCTTGGCGAGGCGGGCCGAGACGCCGACGCGCAGAGCCCCGGTGATGAGCTTGAGAAGTGCCCAGCGCCCGGTCTCGTCGAGGGCATCGAGCCAATCGGCGATATGGGCCGGCAGGTCGGATTTCTTCGTGGTGCGCAGCGTGTCCACCACCTCGGCGAGGGTGGGGATGTGCGGGGGTGGGTTGTTGTGGCCTGGACCAACCCCTCTCCCCGCACGCGGGGAGAGGGCTCTGCCGACCTCGTCGTCGGCAGAGCGAGGCGGCAGCCGAGGGTGAGGGGGCGAAGCCGGAGGAGCCTCGTCCGGAGACACCCCCTCACCCTCGCCCTCCGGGCTTGCCGCGCCGACGCCGAGGTCGTCGCGGCCCTCTCCCCGCCCGGCGGGGAGAGGGGAAGCGGCGGAGACCGGCCAGATCAGCGCGGTGGTCTCGGCGAGATCGCCCACATAGTTATGCGAGAGCGCGAACAGCACCGGATCGACCCGCGCCTCCACCAACCCGCGGATCATCGCCGGCTTGGCCTCACGGAAGCTGAGGTTGCCGGTCATGGCGGCGAGCGCCCAGCCTCGCTCCGGGTCCGGCGCATGGGCGAAGTAATCCTGCAGCAGTCGCAGCTTGGCGTTGCGGCGCGGCTCGTAGGCGAGGCGGTCGAGGAGATGGGCGAAGTCGTTCACGCGGCGGCCTCCTCGGCCGGCGCGGCGGGCTCGCCCTCGCCGTCATCGCCATAGCCCAGCATGTGCAGCGGCTTGGCCTTGATCCCTTGTGTCCCGCACCAATGCACCAGGGCGTCCTCCTGCCCGTGGGTGACCCAGACCTCGCCGGCCCCGGTCTCCCGGACGGTGCGGCAGAGGTCGGGCCAGTCGGAATGGTCGGAGATGACGAGGGGGAGTTCGGCGCCCTTCTGCCGGGCACGCGCCCGCACCCGCATCCAGCCGGAAGCAAAGGAGGTGACGGGATCGGGGAATTTGCGCGACCACACGTCCTGGATCGCCGAGGGCGGGCAGAGCACGATGGCCCCGTGGAGTTTCCCGCGCTCCGCAGCGACGACCTTCGGCGTCTCGCCCAGGGGAATGCCCTCGCGCTTGTAGAGTTCGGTCAACTTCTCCATGGCGCCGTGGAGATAGATCGGTTCGTCGTAGCCGGCCTCCCGCAGCAGGGCCATGACCCGCTGCGCCTTGCCGAGCGCATAGGCGCCGACGATGTGGGCGCGCTCGGGGAACAGGGCGACCGAGTCGAGAAGCTTCTTCACCTCGTCCTTCGTGTCCGGCATCCGGAACACCGGCAGGCCGAAGGTCGCCTCGGTGATGAAGACGTCGCAGGGCACCACCTCGAAGGGCAGGCAGGTCGGGTCGTAGGCGCGCTTGTAATCGCCCGACACCACCACCCGGACGCCCTGCGCTTGAATCGCGATCTGGGCCGAGCCGAGGACGTGGCCGGCGGGCGCGAAGCGCACGGTGACGTCGCCGATGCGGATCTCCTCGCCGAGCACCGCCTCCTGGCGGGTCTGACAGAAATCCTCGCCGTAGCGGACGGCCATGATCCGCAGGGTCTGGCCCGTGGCCAGCACCTGGCCGTGGCCGGACCGGGCATGGTCGGCATGGCCGTGGGTGATGAGCGCGCGCGGCACCGGCCAGGTCGGGTCCACGTGGAATCCGCCCAGCGGACAATACAGCCCCTCGCGGGTCAGGGTCAGGAGGTCGCTCGCACTCAGGCTCATGCGGGATGCCGAACTGCGGGGGGCCGAACATGGGGATGGCGGATCATGCGACGTGATATAGGGCGCTCGCATGAACCCGCGAGCGCAGACGTCACTTCAGAACAGTTCGGGCGACCTTCTCGCCGACCGGCGCTACGCCTATGCCGAGGCCTGCCTCGTGGAGGGCGACGCGCAGGGGGCGGCCGAGATGGCCGAGCAGGCCCTGGAGATCGCGCCGCGTTACGCCGCCGCGTGGTTCCTCCTCGGGAGGGCGCGGGAAGCGCGCCACCTCGCCACGGCGGACCCCGGCGACCACCACGCCGCCCTCAGGGCCTATGGCAACGCCCTCGATCTCGATCCGCACGACGAACTCGGCGCGCGGCTGCGCCTCGTCCAGATCGGCCAGGGCGATGCCCTCGGCTCGATCTCGCCGGCCTATATCCGCGCCCTGTTCGACGGCTACGCCCCGCGTTTCGAGCGCCACCTCGTGAACGACCTGCAGTATCGCGGGCCGGACCTGCTGGTGGAGGCCCTCGACGCCCTGGACGCGGCGCCGGAGAGCTTCGGCGACGTGCTCGACCTCGGCTGCGGCACCGGCCTGATGGGCGAGGCGCTGGCCGGCCGGACCCGGACCCTCACGGGGATCGACGTCTCCCCCGGCATGCTGGCGCAGGCCGCCCGGCGCAAGCGCTACGACCGTCTGGTGGAGGGGGATCTCACCCGCCTTCTCGCGGAGGAGCCCTCGGACAGTGCCGACCTCGTCGTGGCGGCGGACGTCTTCATCTATGTGGGCGGCCTCACGCGGGTGATGGCGGACGCAGCGCGCATCCTGCGGCCCTCGGGCCTCGTCGCCTTCACGGTGCAGTGGCATTCCGAGGGCGGCCTCGTCCTCGGCGCCGATGCCCGCTACGCCCATGGCGAGCGCTATCTCCGGCAGGTGGCGGACGAGGCGGGTTTCGACCTCGCGCGCCTCGCACCGGCGGCGATCCGGCGTGAACGCGGGATCGACGTCGAGGGACGGGTGGCGGTGCTGCGTCCCAGACCCTGAGGCACCCCGAAGGCCTGAGCGAAGCTCGCGCTGGCATGCCAATGCGAGCCGTTCCGAGGCTGGCGCGCCGTAATCCCGATTGTGCACGATTGGGTTGAACCGAACCCTCTCGTCATGTGTTGCACGGCACGGCACTCCCCAAGCCCTGCCCATCGGGCGGACGCCAGCGGTTCCTCCGCGGCGCCCGATCGGTAAGGTCGGGCCTCACTCAGTCCGATCCGTCCTTCCGAAGGAGCCTGTGCAGACGCATGGCCGACAAGACCGACAAGTCGTTTCCCGCCAGCCCGACGACGCGCATCCCCTTCGCCCTCGCCCTGTCGGCGCTGGCCGGCTGCGCCGATTCCATCGGCTTCCTCGAATTCTCACAGCTCTTCATGTCGTTCATGAGCGGCAACACCACCCGCTTCGGCGTCTCGGTGAGCAAGTTCGATTGGGAGAGCACGGCGCGGGTCAGCTCGGTCATCGTCATGTTCTGCTTCGGCGCCTTCGCGGGCACGCTGATCGCGGCCTGGGTCGGGCGCTGGCGGCTCTCGGTGATGCTGCTGCTCCAGGCGGTGCTCCTCGCCATCGGCCTCGTCATGCCCTACGGCACCTTCTCCTGGCCGCTGCACGTCTATCCCATCGTCATCGCGCTCGGCCTCCAGAACGCCACGCTGCAGGACGAGGCCGGGCGCAGCCTCGCCCTCACCTATGTCACGGGGGCGGTGGTGCGGTTCGGGACCGGGCTCGCCAACCTCCTGATGGGCAAGGTCGCGCCCTCGTTCTGGATCCAGGCCCCCCTCTGGGGCGCCCTGAGCACCGGCGCGGTGACCGGCGGCTTCCTCCAGACCCATTACGGCGAGGATGCCTTCCTGTTCCCGGCGGCCCTCGCGGCGCTCCTCGCACTGATCGCCATCGCCCTCACGGTCCTGAAGCCCGGCAGCGCCTACGTCACCGGCGCCGAGGAATACCATCCGCCGGACGCGAGGGGACCGGTGAAGTAACTCAATCGCCCCCGCCGTCGCTGCGCAGGCGCTTGGTGGCGCCGCGGCGGGACTTCTCGTCGAGGCGGCGCTTCTTCGAGGCCAGGGTCGGGCGCGTGGCCCGGCGCGGCGTCGGCGGCACCGCCGCCTCGGCGACGAGGGCGGCGAGGCGCTCGCGCGCATCGGCCCGGTTGCGGTCCTGCGTCCGGAACTGCTGGGCCATGATGACGATGACGCCGTCCAGCGTCAGCCGCCGCCCGGCGAGGCGCATCAGGCGCACCGCCACGGCGTCGGGCAGGGATTGCGAGCGCCGCGCATCGAAGCGGAGCTGCACCGCCGTGGAGAGCTTGTTGACGTTCTGCCCCCCCGGCCCCGAGGAGCGCACGAAGGTCTCTTCGAGTTCCGCCTCGTCGATGGCGAGATGCGGGGTGCATTGCAGGGCCATCGCCACCATCTTCCTCGTATGCCGGAGCCGTTCAGGCGGCTTCGGACGGCGCCTTCGCCTTGACCGCGAGGGCGTGCAGCCCGCGCTTGAACGCCTCGTCGAGGACGCCGTTCACGATGCGGTGGCGATCGACCCGGCTCTTCCCCTCGAAGGCGGCCGAGACGATCTCCACCCGGAAATGCGTCTCCCCCTCGGGCCGCGCGCCCGAATGGCCCGCATGGAGGTGGGATTCGTCCACCACCGCCAGGGCCTGCGGCGCCAGTTGCGCGTCGAGCGCTCCGGTGATCCAATCCTTGAGCGTGCCGGCCATCGTGTCCTCGTCTTTCCGTCGCTTCGTTCCCGTCCCGTAGGCGCCTGGAGGCTTCGGGGTCGTCAACCCCCGATCTCCGCATGCGTCATCAGGCCCGCCGCCCTTGTGTCTCGGACACGCCCTCTCATAATCGCCCCACCATGGATCTCAACTCGCGCCTGTTCGACAGCATCCGCATCAAGCGAAAGCCCACCTGCGACGAGGCCAAGGCCGCGTCCCAGACGGGCTGCGAGACCCCCGGCTGCACCAATGCCGGGCTCTACCGCGCTCCCAAGGGCCGCAAGGCGGAAGGCCAGTACTGGCGCTTCTGCATCGACCACGTGCGCGCCTACAACGCCACCTACAACTACTTCGACGGCATGAACGACGCCGCCGTCCAGGCCTACCAGAAGGATGCCGTGATCGGTCACCGCCCGACCTGGGCCATGGGCGTGAACCCGGCGACGCGGGCGGCCGGCGCGAAAACGGGCGAGCCGAAGCGCGACTGGGCCTATGTCGACCCGCTCGACATCCTGCGCAGCGAAGGCGTCGGCGAGACCTCGCGCCGGGCCAAGCCCGAGCCGAGCCGGCCGCGCCTCACGGTGGCCGCCCTGAAGGCCCTCGACGTGCTGGGCCTCGACGAGAACGCGGACACCGCCGCCATCAAGGCGCAGTACAAGGTGCTGGTGAAGCGCTTCCACCCCGACGCCAATGGTGGCGACCGCTCGTTCGAGGAGCGCCTGCGCGACATCATCCGCGCCCACGACACCCTGCGCGCCGCCGGCCTGTGCTGATCAGGTTGCCGCGAACCGGCACGATCGATGCAGCGTTTTTCGAAATCTCGTGCGGCGTGAGGCGGCAATCCGCGCGGGAGGCCCTATATCGAGTCCTCGCACCCCTTGGCGTCCGCCGACGCAGCCCCTTACAAGGTGGCATTCCACGTCCTGCCCCGCGCGGGAACCGGCAATGCCCACCGTGATAGATCCCGCGAGCCCGGCCCATGCCGGAGCCCGCCCCGACGAGGTCCCGTATGCTCTCTGACGACACCCCCGCCTCGCTGCCCGACCGGACCGTCTCCGTCCGCGAGGCCTTCGGCATCGATCTCGACCTCCAGGTGCCGGCCTTCTCGCAGAGCGAGGAGCACGTTCCCGATCTCGACCCGGATTACATCTTCGACCGCGAGACCACCCTGGCGATCCTGGCGGGCTTCGCCCGCAACCGCCGCGTCATGGTCACCGGCTATCACGGCACCGGCAAGTCGACCCATATCGAACAGGTCGCCGCCCGCCTGAACTGGCCCTGCATCCGGATCAACCTCGACAGCCACGTCTCCCGCATCGATCTCGTCGGCAAGGACGCGATCGTGCTGAAGGACGGCAAGCAGATCACCGCCTTCCAGGACGGCATCCTGCCCTGGGCGCTGCAGAACAACGTGGCGCTGGTCTTCGACGAATACGATGCCGGCCGCCCGGACGTGATGTTCGTGATCCAGCGCGTGCTCGAAGTCTCCGGCCGCCTGACGCTCCTCGACCAGAAGCGGGTGATCCGCCCCCACCCGGCCTTCCGGCTGTTCGCCACCGCCAACACGGTGGGGCTGGGCGACACGTCCGGCCTCTATCACGGCACCCAGCAGATCAACCAGGGCCAGATGGACCGCTGGTCCATCGTGACGACGCTGAACTACCTCGCCCATGACCGCGAGGTGGACATCGTCCTGTCGAAGGCGCTGCATTACCAGCGCGACGGCGGGCGCGACATCGTCAGCCGCATGGTCCGCGTGGCCGACCTGACCCGCAACGCCTTCATGAACGGCGACCTCTCCACCGTCATGAGCCCGCGCACGGTGATCACCTGGGCCGAGAACGCCGACATCTTCCAGGATATCGGCTTCGCCTTCCGGGTGACCTTCCTCAACAAGTGCGATGAGCTGGAGCGCACCCTGGTGGCGGAATTCTACCAGCGCGCCTTCGGCAAGGAACTGCCCGAGAGCGCGATGAACGTGGCGCTGAGCTGAGGATCGACGCGGAGGACGCGATGGCCGAACCGGCCTTGAAGGGCGAACCGACCGAAGGCGCGACCTCCCGCTCGGGCCGGACGCGCTACGAGGACGACCTCTACACCTGGGTTCAGGAGCAGGTCGCCCTGCTCCGGGCCGGACGGGTCGATGCGCTCGACGTCGAACACATCGCCGAGGAGCTGGAAGGGTTGTCGAGGAGCGAGTTCGCCAAGCTCCAGAGCGCCCTGCGCGTCCTCGTCATGCACATGCTGAAATGGGATCAGCAGCCGGAGCACCGGACCCCGAGTTGGATCTTCTCGATCCGTGAGCAGCGGCGGCGCTACGCCCGGATCTTGTCGAGCAATCCGGGGCTGAAGCCTCGCATCGACGAGGCCCTGGGCGACGCCTACCCGGACGCGCGCGACTGGGCCGCCGACGAGACCCACCTGCCGCCGGATGAGTTTCCCTCCGAATGCCCCTATTCGTGGGACGACATTCTGCAGCGTCCCTTCGATTTCGATTCTGTAAAGAAGTAGCGATCGTGGCCATCTCGAACCGCAAAGCCGGCGAACGCCGGGAGCCCATCGCCGAACCGCTGAAGCGCTCGGTGGCCGGATGCCTGCGCGCCATCGCCAAGCGCTCCGAGATCGAGGTGGTCTATGCCAGCGACCGGCCGGCGCTCACCGGCGACAAGGCGCGCCTGCCCGAGCCCCCGCGCAAGCTGACGCCGGAGGATGTGGCGATCCTGCGCGGCAACGCCGATTCCATGGCGCTGCGCCTCGGCTGCCACGACGTCGCCGTCCATCGCCGCCTGGCGCCCGAGAATGCCGGCGCGCGCGCCGTGTTCGATGCCGTGGAGCAGGCCCGCGTGGAGGCCATCGGCTCGCGCCGCATGGCCGGCGTCGCCTTGAACCTCACGGCCATGCTGGAGGACCGCTACCATCGCGGCGGCAAGTACGAGGACATCACCGACCGGGCCGACGCCCCGATGGAGGATGCCGTCGCCCTGATGGTGCGCGAACGCCTGACCGGGGAAGCCCCGCCGAAGGCCGCGCGCAAGATCGTCGAGTTGTGGCGCTCCCATATCGAGGAGAAGGCCGGTCCCAGCCTCGATGGACTGATCGGCAATCTCGAGAACCAGCGCTCCTTCGCCCGCTCCGTGCGCGAGTTGCTGTCCTCCCTCGACATGGCGGACGAGACGCCGCTGGACCCCGAGGACGACGACAACGAGGACGAGAACGAAGGGCAGGACGACGAGCAGACCCCGAGCGAGGGCGAAGCCGAGGAGCAGTCCCAGGGCGACAAGTCCGAGATGGAGACCTCCGAGGAGGCCTCGGACGAGTTGCAGGACGGCGCCACGGAAGCCGCCGACGCGCCCTCCGGCGAATTGCCGGACGAGTCCGAGAACGCCGAATCCGAGGAGGCCTCCGAGGCCAAGCGTCCGCCCAACAACCGGCCGGTCGAGCCGCGCGGCCCCGAATACAAGGTGTTCAACCCGCGCTTCGACGAAATGATCGACGCCGAGGACCTCTGCGACGCCGAAGAGCTCGCGCGCCTGCGCACTTATCTCGACAAGCAGCTGGCCCATCTCCAGGGCGTGGTCGGGCGCCTCGCCAACCGGCTGCAGCGCCGGTTGCTGGCGCAGCAGAACCGGGCCTGGGAATTCGACCTCGAAGAGGGCCAGCTCGATCCCGCCCGCCTCGTGCGGGTGATGACCGACCCGTTCCAGCCGCTCTCGTTCAAGCGCGAGAAGGACACCAATTTTCGCGACACCGTCGTCACGCTGCTGCTCGACAATTCCGGCTCCATGCGCGGCCGGCCGATCACGGTGGCGGCCACCTGCGCCGACATCCTGGCACGGACCCTGGAGCGCTGCGGCGTGAAGGTGGAGATCCTGGGCTTCACCACCCGCGCCTGGAAGGGCGGCCAGTCGCGCGAGGCGTGGCTGGCGGCGGGCAAGCCGAACGCGCCGGGCCGCCTCAACGACCTGCGCCACATCGTCTACAAAAGCGCCGACGCCCCCTGGCGCCGGGCGCGAAAAAACCTCGGGCTGATGATGCGCGAGGGCCTGCTCAAGGAGAACATCGACGGCGAGGCCCTGGACTGGGCGCACAAGCGCCTGCTCGCCCGGCCCGAACAGCGCAAGATCCTGATGGTGATCTCGGACGGCGCGCCGGTCGACGATTCGACCCTCTCGGTCAATCCGGGCAATTATCTCGAACGCCACCTGCGCTGGATGATCGAGGATATCGAGACCCGCTCACCGGTCGAACTCCTCGCCATCGGCATCGGCCACGACGTGACCCGCTATTACCGCCGCGCCGTCACCATCATCGACGCCGAGGAGCTCGGCGGGGCGATGACGGAGAAGCTGGCGGAATTGTTCGAGGAGGATGCGGGCGGCGGCGCCGTGCCGAGGCGCAAGGTTGCGGGCGGCCGGCGTTAGTGCTTCTCACGAAACTCCCGCTGCGCTGTCGTGCTTCGAGCGAGCGCCGACCGTGATCGGGAGTTTTGTGAGCACTCTTGGTTTCCATCATCCGGCAGTCGAAACGTGCGTGTGAAAGCGGGACGATCGGCTCGCCGTTCGGTTCTTGCCCGGATACTGGACGGAGTGCCGGACCTGCCATCTCCGCGCGACGACCCGGGCGATCCGGTTCCGGTTCCAAATCGGGCCGGATGCGTTATCGTGCCACCCGTGCATGGGGCGGAACGGCCCGTCCTGCATCGATGGAGCTGATCGACCCATGTTGGACGAATACGGCTTTCTCCGTGGCGCTGAGTCGGACGAGGGCGCACTGCCCGCGCTTTATCACTTCGTCTATTGCAGCCGTGCCGCCGACGGCGTCGATGACGCGGAGGTCGGCCGTATCGTCGAGTCGGCCAAGCGCCACAACCTCGCGCGCGGCATCACCGGCGTATTGGTTTTCGGCAGCGGCATCTTCTTCCAGTGGATCGAGGGACCGGCCGCGCAGATGCAAAATCTCATCGCGAGCCTGCATCATGATTCACGCCATCACGACATCGTTACGCTGAGCCAGAGCGAGGAAGAGCGGGAGCGTCTCTATCCGAACTGGGACATGGAAAAGGTGGAAGCCGAAGATATCCGCCTCGTCCTACAGGACGCCCTCGAAAGCACCGACGACAAAGACAATGTCGCGGCACTGACGCGAATAATTCAGCACCTCGACTCGGGCCCCATCCGTTCGCTTGGACAAAGCTAAGTAGAAGAGTGCCCGGCAGCCTTCGGCCGATCCGACACCTGCGTCGTGTTCATGGTCATCTTGGGCACGAAACCGGCGAAACGAAGTGACGTCTTTTCCGGCTCTCCCGACGGATCGGATGGCATCCGGATTCGGAATTTTCTTGCAAGCTCCTTTACATTTTTTCGGAGCGGCGTTCTGATGTGCCCAAGAGGTGCACGGAATCGACCGGCAAGCGCCCCCTGCAGAGGAAGAGAGTTCAGGGGAGCGGACCATGTCAAACCTCGCTTCGTCCACCGCTACGTGGACCGACCCGTCGGCGCGTCAAGCCGGTTGGGTCTCGGAGGCTCGGCTTGCATATGCGCGCAAACGCACGGCCGAGGAAAGCCGCCATCGCGCCCTCGCTCTCAGCCGCATCGTCGAAACGGACATCATCCCTCGGTTGAAGCTGCTTCACCCGCAACTCGCGCCCGCGGCGAGCGCTGCGCTCGCCAAACCCACTGCGCAGCAGATCGAAGCCTTCACGCAGCTCCTCCTCGGGCCGGACCTCGCGCCGGCATCGGACGCCGTCAGAGATCATCTGGCCAAGGGCCACTCCGCCGAGAGCATGTTTTTGGAACTTCTGGCGCCTGCCGCGTCCTTGCTTGGACGCTTATGGGACGAAGATCTCTGCGACTTCATCGAGGTGACCGTGGGCGTCGCTCGCCTTCAGCTGCTCCTCTCGCAATACAGATCCGAACCAAAGGCTTCCTCCGGCGACGAGCGCCGTTCCGCGCTGTTGATGGGAGCGCCGGGCGAGTTGCATACGTTCGGCGTCGCCGTCGTCGAACAGTTCCTGGAAGTCGCCGAATGGCAGGTCGTGAGTGGCCTGGCGTCCAGCCCCGATCAGATCTCGAGCCTCGTGGGTTCCGCCTGGTTCGACGTCGTGGGGCTGACGCTGAGCTGCGAGACTCGCCTCGATGGGCTGACGGCCTCGATCCGGTCGATCCGCGACGTCTCACGCAATCGTCACGTGGGCATCATGGTGGGCGGCCCCGTCTTCCTCGACAAGCCCGAACTCGTCGAGCGTGTCGGAGCGGACGCATCGGCCGTCGACGCACCGACGGCTGTCCTCCTGGCTCAGAGGCTCCTCGACATCGGTCTCGAAACCAGGCGTCGCCCCGATTCGAGGGCCATGGCTTCAGCGTGATCCCAGAGTTTCAGACCTAACTCGATGTGAGGCTGATACAATGAACCTCGTGCAGCTCATCTATGCGTCCCGTCCGTTCGGGTTCGATCACTCTGCCCTGGATAGCATCCTCGCCCAATCGCGGCGCTGCAATACGCGGGACGGTCTGACGGGCGCCCTGATTTGCCGCGGAGACATCTACCTTCAGCTTCTCGAAGGCGAGGCGGACGCCATCGATGCGACGTATGCGCGGATCCTCAGAGACGATCGACATCTCGAGATCAATCGCCTGTCATACGAAGTCGCCACCAAACGTCTTTTTCCGACCTGGGCCATGCGGAGCGATCCCGCACGCTCTTGGATGTGGTCCCAGGAAGACGTGGCCAACGGGGCAGCGACTCGGGCGTCGCCGGACCACGTGCTCGGGATTTTTCGACGGCTCGCGGCCGAGCCGGCTGAACGGCCTCGATTGACCATCGTATGATGTGCGATCGAACGGCTCGCATCGATGAGATGACCGCTTCGCCTTCGAACTGACTGGGACGCCCACGCCACCAGACATCGCTCACTCCGACACCAACCGCTCCTCCAACCGCCCCAGCATCCGGCCGAACACGGCCGGATCGTCGAGGGCGCGGGCGAGGACGAGGCCGCCCTGGATCGTCAGGACGGCGTCCTCGGCGAGGGAGTCCGCCTCGGCGGCCGGGCGCCCGGCGCGGATCAGCGCCTCCGCCAGGGCCTCGCGCCAATCCCGGAAGTAGCCGGCGATCCGGTCCGCGAATCCGTCGCGTCCTTCGGTGAGGGCGAAGGCGCCGACAAGGCAGACCCTCCGGCCCGAGCGGAAATAGGCATCCGTCTCCGACAGCATGAGCCGGATCGCCGCCCGTGGATCGGGATCGTCGCGCAGCGGCGCGTAGACCGTCTCCTCGAACCACGCGCCGATGGCGGCGAGGACGGCCTCGGCCATCTCGGCCTTGCCGCCGGGAAAGGCGTGATAGAGGCTGCCCTTGCCCAAGCTGGTGCGGGCACCGATGAGGGCGAGGCTCGCGCCCTCGTAGCCGTACTCGCGAAAGACCTCGGCGATGGCGGGCAGCGCATCCTCCCGCGCCCCCGGCTTCTTCGTCATGGTTAGGTCAGAGCCCGAGATCGGTGAGGCCGGGATGATCCTCCGGGCGCGGCGCGGCGCGGTCCCAGTGGAACTTGCGCTCCGATTCGGAGATCGCGAGGTCGTTGATGCTGGCATGCCGCAGCCGCATCAGGCCATGGGCGTCGAACTCCCAGTTCTCGTTGCCGTAGGCCCGGAACCAGTCGCCGGCCGCATCGTGGAATTCGTAGGCGAAGCGCACGGCGATGCGGTCGTCGGTGAAGGCCCAGATCTCCTTGATGAGCCGGTATTCGTACTCCTTCGCCCATTTGCGGGTGAGGAACGCGACGATGGCCGGACGGCCCGAGAAGAATTCCGACCGGTTCCGCCAGCGGCTGTCCGCCGTGTAGGCCAGCGAGACTTTTTCGGGGTTGCAGCCGTTCCAGCCGTTCTCGGCGGCGCGGACCTTCTGGATCGCGGTGTCACGGGTGAAGGGGGGCAGTGGCGGGCGGGATTCGGACATGGGCTCGGGCTCCTGCGCTTGTCTGTACCGATCGGTACAAACACTGCCCGCGCCGGTCAAGGCGTCGAATGTCTCAGCGGTGTCCGAGGATCGCCAGCCACGCCACGGTGGTGGCCACAGCGAGCAGGGTCGAGAGCATGACGGCGGCGGCGATCAACCCCGTCTCGGCCTTGTAGCGGACGGCCAGCAGGTAGGAGTTGATCCCCACGGGCATCGCCGCGAACAGGGTGGCGACCCCGGCATAGGCCGGCGGCATGGTGAAGACGTGGAAGGCCAGGACCCAGACCGCCAGCGGATGCAGGACGAGTTTCAGGGTCGTCACCACCATGGCGCCGGGCAGGTCGTGCAGCACCCGGTAGCGCACGAGGCCGGCGCCGAGCGCGATCAGCGCGCAGGTGGAGGCGGTGCCGGCCAGCGCATCCACCAGCGACTTGACCATGCCACCGGGCGCGAGCCCGAAGCTTCTCAGGACGAGACCGAGCATCAGCGACAGGAAGATCGGGTTGCGGAAGAGGACGAGGCCGAGCCCCTTCACCCGCTGGAGGACCGATTGCTTCCCATCCGATTCGATGAGGAAGGTGGCGCAGCCCATCATCAGCGGAAGGTGGACCGCGAGCAGCATGAAGAGCGGGAAGGCGCCCGCGTCGCCATAGGCCTGCAGGATCATCGGAACGCCGATGAAGATGGTGTTCGACTGGCTGGCCGCGAATCCGTGCAGGATCGCCCCCGTCCGCCCGACGCCCTCGCGGCGCAGGCCGATCAGCGACCCGACGAGCCAGGACAGGCCGGCGCCGCCGAAATAGCTGAACCAGTACGACCAGGTGACCTCGCCGGTGAGACCCGGCCGCGTCAGCGTCGCGATGATGAGCGCCGGCACCGCGATGGCGAAGACGTATTCGGAGAGGCCGTCACTGACCTTCTCCGACAGGAACCCGGCGAGCGCCGCGACCCAGCCGATGAGGATCAGCCCGAAGATCGGGGCGATGAGCGAGAGCACGGTCATCGGAGAGAGCCGGAGAGCAGGGACGGTGGAATCAACGCGAACGGCCGCCGCATGCACGAAGCATGCGGCGGCCGTTCGAAATCAGAATGAGACGTCGAGCGTGATCGAAGCGGGCTCTCGCCGGCGCTTCGATATCGCAGCCTCAGGCGGCGGCCGGGGTCTCGACTTCGGCGAGCTTCTTGTGGAGCTCGCGCTTGATCAGACGGGCCGTCTGCGACAGCTCGATCTCGCGCGCCTTGATGAGGAAGGCATCGAGGCCGCCGCGGTGCTCCACCGAGCGCAGGGCGTGGGCCGTGACGCGCAGGCGCACCCGACGCTTGAGGGCGTCCGACTGCAGCGTGACTTGGCACAGGTTCGGCAGGAACCGGCACTTGGTCTTACGGTTCGAGTGGCTCACGAGGTGGCCGGTCTGCACGGCTTTGCCCGTGAGTTCGCAACGGCGCGACATTGTTCTAATTCCCGTCTCGTTCCGCGTCAGACCAGGCGATGGCGGAAGGCCGGTCGCAATGCGCCACGGGCCTCACGCACGCCAGAACCGATCGAGCGGCGTCTCATTGAAGGCGCGAGCCTATAGGGGAGCGGCAGGGCATCCGTCAAGGGCGGAGCCGAGTTTTGCCCATGAGAAAGGCCGTACTCCGAGGCCGACGCCGTGGCATTCACGAGGCTCGCGCCGCGCCGTCCATACGATGTGTTAACCACGAGCGGAGACGATGGCGGAACAATGCCGCCCGGTCTCTTCCGCCGCACGGCGCCACGCCCTGGAACCTCAGAGCCTCAAGCCATGCGTGCCACGCGCCTCCTTCGCGCCAGCCTCCTCGCCACCCTCGGGGCGATTCCCGCCTCCGAGGGATTCGCGCGGCCGAAAGCCACCGCCGCCGCCCCGGCGACGGTCACCGTCGATTACGGCATCGCTCTGGCCGGCATTCCCATAGGCACCGCCCAGGTGTCGGGACAGTTCGAGAGCGCGCGCTACCGCATGGACGTCTCGGCAAGGCTCACCGGCCTCGTGGGCGCCGTGACCGGGGGCATGGGCTCGGCCCGCGCCAGCGGCCTCATCGCGGAGGGGCCGCAGCCGAGCGCCTTTGCCATCTCCACCAAGACCTCGAATTCCGGCATCGCCGTGCGGATGGCGCTGGCGCGCGGCAACGTCACCCAATCGGAGGTGACGCCGCCGCTGATCGACATGGGCGACCGGGTGCCGGTGACCCCGGCCAACAAGCGCGGCATCGTCGATCCGGCCAGCGCCCTGATGATGCCGGCGGTGAGCCGCGGCGAGCTCACCGACCAGGCCAATTGCAACCGCACCATCCCGGTCTTCGACGGCGCGACGCGCTTCAACGTGGTGCTCAGCTACGGCGAGACGCGCACCGTCGAGAAGCCCGGCTATTCCGGCCCCGTCCTCGTCTGCAACGCCCGCTATCAGGCCATCGCCGGGCACCGCCCCGACCGGCCGGGGGTGAAGTTCATGGAGGACAACCGCGACATGTCGGTGTGGCTCGCCCCCGTGGAGGGCACCCGCGTGCTGCTGCCGGTGCGCATCGCCGTGCGCACGACGCTGGGCACCAACATCATCGAGGCGACCCGGTGGAACCGGGGCGGAGCCCAGACCGTGACCGCCCAAGCCGCAGGTCAGGCGTCGGGCCAGGTGGCGCAGGCGACCCTGGTCGATCAATAGACGCGGCTCCGGCCGGGCGGGCGGGAATCGTCTGAATCATGGACGGGCAGGTCGTGGACGGGCAGGTCGACATCGCGGTCTCGCGCCTTCGCTCGGCGGGGCTGTTCCTCATCGCCGTCGGGCTCACCGCCACCGCCGCATGGATGCTCCATGTGCGTCCCGAGACGCGGGGGCATGAGATGGCGCCCGGCGGGTACACCGAATTCATGCTGTGGCTCGGGCTGATCTTCTTCGGCGCGGCCAGCCTCGTCGGCGCGCCCCGGATGTTCCGCTCGGGCACGCTGGTCTCCGTCGGGCGCCGGGGCATCTTCGACCGGCGCCTGTCGACGGACTGGATCCCCTGGGACGCGATCGAGGATCTGCGGCCGGTCATGCTCAGCCGCCAGCGCTTCTTCGTGCTGCGCGTCGATCCGGCGCTATCGGCCGCATTGCCGATCCTCCCCCGGCGCAGGGCGGGCGCACGCTTCACCGGCCTCGGGGCGCATGGCTATGCCCTGTCCGGCAACGACCTGGAGGGCGGGTTCGCGGCCCTCGGCGAGGCCCTGTCCGCTGCGGCCGCCTGGCGCATCCCTCCCGGAACCGGAACCACCCGATGACGCGCCGCCCCTTCCCTCTGCGTGGCGTCGTCGCGCTCGCCGCGATCCTGATCGGCGCGCCGGCATGGTCCGGCCCCGCCTGTGCCGGCGGGCTGAGCACGGACATCTCGCCCTGCGGGGGCGACGCCTATTCCTCCGCCGAGGTGATCGAGGGACAGCGTTCCCGACGCGGCCCCCTCGTCGCCATGCCCGACACGCTCTGCGCCGATCTGGCGCCGCAGCGGCCGGCGGACCCGGTGGAGATCTACGTCGATCCTTATGGGCAGAGGGGCGGTGGCTATCGGGGCGGTGGCGCCCCATATGGCGGTGAGACGCAGCGTGGGGTCCGGCCGCCCGGGCGGCCCCTGCGCAGCGACGACTGACCCAAGCGGCACTGATCCCGACCGATGGCCGGGATCGGCGCGTTCGGCGGACGCCCGCCGCCGCGCGGCCGCGCGGGCAGACGACGATGAGGTCTCCTCATCATCGTCTGGTATGACACCTAGGCGGCCTCATCCACGGGCCGCCGCAAGAACCTGCCGCCGGCTTCTCGGCCGAAGGGACCAGCCCCTCGCACATGACGCGCCGCTCCCTCCCCCCGCAGGCCCGCTCGCGCGGCGTCACGGCGGTGCTCGGGCCGACCAATACCGGCAAGACCCATCTCGCCATCGAGCGGATGCTCGCGCATCCCACGGGGATGATCGGGCTGCCCCTGCGCCTGCTGGCGCGGGAGGTCTACCTGCGCGTGGTGGCGCGGGTGGGGGTCGAGCACGTGGCCCTCGTCACCGGCGAGGAGAAGATCAAGCCGGACCGGCCGCGCTACTGGATCTCCACCATCGAGGCGATGCCGCGCGACCTCGACGTGGCGTATGTGGCCATCGACGAGATCCAGCTCGCCGCCGACATGGACCGCGGCTACGTCTTCACCGACCGCCTGCTGCACCAGCGCGGGCGCGAGGAGACGCTGCTCATCGGCTCCTCCACCATGCTGCCCCTGGTGCAGTCGCTGATTCCCGGCGTGCACACCACCACCCGCCCCCGCCTGTCGAAACTGACCTATGCGGGCGAGAAGAAGCTCGGGCGCCTGCCCCGGCGCACGGCCATCGTCGCCTTCTCGGCCGAGGAGGTCTACGCCATCGCCGAGCTGATCCGGCGCCAGCGCGGCGGAGCCGCCGTGGTGCTCGGTGCGCTGTCTCCGCGCACCCGCAACGCCCAGGTGGAGCTCTACCAGTCCGGCGACGTCGATTATCTCATCGCCACCGACGCTGTGGGAATGGGCCTCAACCTCGACGTCGATCACGTCGCCTTCGCGGCCAACTGGAAATACGACGGCACGCGCTTCCGCAGGCTGACGCCCCCCGAGATGGGGCAGATCGCGGGACGGGCCGGCCGCCACCTCTCGGACGGCACCTTCGGGTCGACCGGGCGCTGCGCCCCGTTCGAGCCCGAGATGATCGAGGCCCTGGAGAACCACGATTTCGAGCCCCTCCGGGTGCTGCAATGGCGCAACCCCGATCTCGACTTCTCCTCGCTGAAGGCCCTTCAGGAGAGCCTGGACGCGCATCCCAACGAGAAGGGGCTCACCCGCGCGCCCATGGGCGAGGACCAATCCGCCCTCGAAATCCTGATGCGCGAGGACGACATCCGCGACATCGCCACCAATCCGACGGTGGTGCGACGCCTCTGGGACACCTGCGGCGTGCCCGATTACCGCAAGGTCCATCCCCAGACCCATGCGGATCTCGTGGCCCAGCTGTTCCGCTTCCTCATGCGGGGCATGGCCGGGCGCATCCCCAACGACTGGTTCGCCAAGCACGTGGCGATGATCGACCGCACCGACGGCGACATCGACGCCCTGTCCCAGCGCATCGCCCAGGGGCGAACCTGGACCTTCGTCGCGAACCGTCCGGACTGGCTGATTGATCCGGTGCATTGGCAGGGCGAGACGCGTCGGGTAGAGGACAGGCTGTCCGACGCCCTGCACGAGCGCCTTGCGAGCCGTTTCGTCGATCGGCGCACTAGCGTCCTGATGCGGCGCCTGAGAGAGAATACGATGTTGGAAGCTGAGATCACCGCCGGCGGGGACGTTACCGTCGAGGGCCAGCATGTCGGCCATCTGCACGGGTTTCAGTTCGTCGCCGACCCGGGCGCGGAAGGCCACGAGGCCAAGACCCTGCGCAGCGCCGCCGAAAAGGCGCTGGGCGGCGAGATCGAGGCGCGCGCCGAGCGCTTCTCGGCCGCGGCGGATTCGTCCCTGGTCCTGTCCCATGACGGCATCATCCGCTGGACCGGAGACCCGGTCGCCAAGCTGATGCCGGGCGACAAGCTGTTCGAGCCGCATGTGCGGCTGCTCGCCGACGAGCAACTCACGGGCCCGGCCCGCGACAAGGTCGAGACCCGGCTGGTGGCCTGGCTCAAGGCCTATGTGGTCCGCCTCCTCGGCCCGCTGATCGAGATCGAGACGGCGGCCGACCTCGTCGGCCTCTCGAAGGGCATCGGCTACCAGGTGGTCGAATCGCTCGGCGTCCTGGAGCGCTCGAAGGTGATGCACGAGATGCGCACCCTCGATCAGGAAGGGCGCGGGGCGCTGCGCCGCCACGGCGTCCGCTTCGGCGCCTATCACATCTTCCTGCCGGCCCTGCTCAAGCCGGCGCCGCGCACCCTGGCCGCCCAGCTCTGGGCGCTGAAGAACGGCGGCCTCGACCAGCGCGGCCTCGACGAGATCGCGCATCTGGCCGGTTCCGGCCGCACATCGATCAAGGTCGATCCCGAAATCGCCAAGGGCCTCTACCGCGCCGCCGGCTTCCGCGTCTGCGGCGAGCGCGCCGTGCGCGTCGACATCCTGGAGCGTCTCGCCGACCTGATCCGCCCGGCGGTGACCTACGTGCCCGGCACCACCCCCGGCGAGGCCCCGGCCGGCACCGCCGACGGCGACGCCTTCGTCGCCACCGTGGGCATGACCTCCCTCGTCGGCTGTTCGGGCGAGGATTTCGGATCGATCCTGAAATCCCTCGGCTACGTCGCCGAGAGCCGCCCCGGCCCGGCCATCACCGTGCCGCTGCGCCCCGCCGCCGCGACCCAGCCCATCGCCCCGGCGACCGCATCGACCGACGGGTCGGCGACGGTGTCCGAGGAGGCCGCACCCGCGACCGACGAGGAGGCCAAGCCGGAAGACGAGACCGCTTCCGAAAACGAGACCACTTCCCAAAGCGAGGCCTCGACCGACACGGCCGAGCCCGTGGCGGAAGGTGTGCCCGATCCCGAGGCGGTGTCCGAGGAGGCCGCGTCTTCCGAGGCAGACCTTGCCGAGACCGGCACCGTCGAGGCCGTCCCTGCCGAGGACGAGCCGGCACCGGCCGCCGCCGAGACGGCGGTGGAGGCCTCTGGGGAGCCCGAGGCGGCCCCCGTCCCCGTGGCGGAATCCGCGACCCTCGCGGGTATCGAGGCGGAAACCGCCGAGACGGCCTCCGACGACGCTGCCGAGGCCGAGGCCGCCACGGATTCCGTCCCGGCCGAGCCGGTGCTGGTGGAAATCTGGCGTCTCCAGCGGCATCAGCGCAGTTCCGCCCCGCGGCAGAACCGCCCACGCGGCGGCCGTGACGGCGCACCGGCGGGCAACCGCGCGCCGGGCGAAGGCCGTCAGGACCGGCGCCCCGCTCATGCCGGCGCTCCCCGCGCGGGCGGTCCCGAGGGGGCCGAGCGCAACCGCGGCGGCCAGGGCGACAGGCCCGAGGGAGGCCGCCGGGATGGCGGCCGGCCCGAGGGTGGACGTCCCCCCCGCCGCGAGCGGTTCGAGCCCGGCCGGGTCCGTCCCGAGCGCCGCGACGAAGGCCGTCCCGCCGCGCAGCAGGAGCAGCGTCCGCAGCGCCGCGAGCGGGCTCCGGACCCGGATTCGCCCTTCGCCAAGCTGGCGGCGCTCAAGGCACAGCTCGAAGCCGGCGACGGCGGCAAGCGCTGAAGAGGGCGGATGAAGCCGGGGCGGCAGCGTCTCGACAAGTGGCTCTGGTTCACCCGCTTCGCGCGGAGCCGCTCCCTTGCCGCCGCCCTGGTGGAGGACGGCTTCGTCCGCGTGAACGGGACGCGCGCCGACAATCCCGCCAAGGGGATCGGCATCGGTGACGTGGTCACCGTCGCCGCCGCCCATGTGACGGCGGTGGTGCGGGTGCTGGAACTCGGCGAGCGGCGCGGCCCCGCCCCCGAGGCGCGGGGCCTCTACGCCATCCTGTCGGGCGGCCCGTCCCCGGAACCCGACGACGGCGCGGCGTGATCCGCCTCTCCCGCACGGCTACGACAGTCACACGCTCTCGCAGGACGCTCCTGTCCCCTTCTCCTTCCAGGGGCGGGGGCGGTGACGCCTGCCGGATGTGCGCATATCCTGGGCCCTCGGGCGGCGCCCGATGGACGTCCCGCCGGTCGACTCCCGCCAGCCACGAGCGTTTTTGCGGATGAACCCTGTCTTCGCCGATCTCCCCAATACGGTGTTCGACGTGATGTCGGTGCTGGCGCGCGACCTCGGCGCGATCAATCTCGGCCAGGGCTTCCCCGACGATCCCGGCCCGGCCGACGTGCGCGAGAAGGCCGCCGAGGCCCTGCGCGACGGCTACAACCAATACCCGCCGATGATGGGGCTGCCGACCCTGCGTCGCGCCATCGCCGACCATTACGAGCGCCATCAGGGCCTCGCCCTCGACCCCGAGACCGAGGTGATGGTGACGTCGGGGGCCACCGAGGCCCTGGCCGCGAGCCTGCTCGCCCTGGTCTCGCCCGGCGACGAGGTGGTGCTGTTCGAGCCCATGTACGACGCCTACCTGCCCATCGTCCGGCAGGCCGGCGGCATCCCGCGCTTCGTCACCCTGCGGCCTCCGCATTTCCGCCTCGACGAAGACGCGCTGGCGGAAGCTTTTTCCGAGCGCACGCGGGTCGTCGTGCTCAACAACCCGCTGAACCCGACCGCGACGATGTTCGGGGACCAGGACCTCGCCCTGCT
This sequence comes from Methylobacterium sp. Leaf85, assembly GCF_001422125.1. Lineage (NCBI taxonomy): Bacteria > Pseudomonadati > Pseudomonadota > Alphaproteobacteria > Hyphomicrobiales > Methylobacteriaceae > Methylobacterium > Methylobacterium sp. Leaf85. Next base: position 284,609 of record NZ_LMME01000030.1, read on the forward strand.
GGCGCGGTTCTGCCAGCGGTTCGACGTGACGGCCGTCTGCGACGAGGTGTGGGAGCACGTGACCTTCGACGGACGCCCCCATCGCCCGCTGATCGGGTTCGAGGGTATGCGGGAGCGGACCGTGAAGATCGGGTCGGCCGGCAAGATCTTCAGCCTGACCGGATGGAAGGTCGGGTTCGTCATGGCGGCACCACCCCTGCTGAAGGTGGTCTCGAAGGCGCACCAGTTCCTCACCTTCACGACGCCGCCCAATCTCCAGGAGGCGGTGGCCTACGGGCTGGCCAAGGACGAGGCCTATTTCCTCGACATGCGGGCGCGCTTCGCCCGCTCGCGCGACCGGCTGAGCGCCGGGCTCACCGGGCTCGGCTTTTCCGTGCTGCCCTCGCAGGCGACCTACTTCCTCACCATCGACATCGGCGAGCTGGGGCCGCGCCTCGGGCATGCGGACGACGTCGCCTTCTGCCAGGCCCTGGTGCGCGAGCACGGCGTCGCCGCGATCCCGATCAGCGCCTTCTATGCGCGGGGGGCAGTGCGCAACCTGGTGCGGCTGTGCTTCGCCAAGCGGGACGCGACCCTCGACGCCGCCCTGGAGCGGCTCTCCGGCCTGATGCGGGGTCGGGCCGCGTGAGGCCGGGAGGTCTCAGGGCCCCGCCGCTTGCGGACGGCACCGGGCAGGGCCACATCCTGCATCATGACCACGACGCGCATCCCCCGGAGCCCCGCCATGGCCTTCAACGACGCCGTCTTCCCCACTCGCGAATTACCCTCCCGCGAATTGCCCAACGGCGCCTTCGGCCGGCGCGAGGGGAACGCCACGCGCTTCCGCGCCGAGCCCGACAGCCGGGAAGCGGCGCTCCTGCGGCTGGAGCAGTTCGCCCACCTCATGGACTCGGCGTTCGTGATCCCCGGCATCAACCGCCGGGTGGGGCTCGATGCCGTCGTCGGCCTCGTTCCGATCATCGGCGATGCGGCGGGCATGCTGCTCGCCTCCTACATCGTCTACGAGGCGCGCCGCCTCGGGGCACCGCGATGGCTGCTCGCCCGGATGGCCATGAACGTGGCCTTCGACGGGGTGATCGGCGCCGTGCCGCTCGCCGGCGACATCTTCGACGCGGCGTTCAAGGCCAATCGTCGCAACGTCCGTCTGCTGCGCCGCCACCTCGAGAAAACCGGCGGCCTGCGCCCCAACGAGATCGAGGGAACGGCCGTCCGTCTCGACGGCTGACGCACAATCCAATAGGGGCGGTCTCATGAACGAGATCGCCCGCCCCGCGGAAGCCGTCCCCGTCACCGCTCCGCCTCCCCTCGCGCCGGTGGTGCGGGGGCTGTCGCCGTTGAACCGGCGGCGGCTCTCGAATTTCCGGCGCAACCGGCTCGGCTTCTGGTCCTTCGTGATCTTCGTCGGCCTGTTCGGCTTGAGCCTGTTCGCCGAGTTCATCGCCAACGACCGGCCCCTGGTGGTGTCCTACAAGGGCGAGATCCTGTTTCCCGTTCTCATCGACTACCCGGACGAGAAGTTCGGCGGGTTCTATGCGCGGCCGAACTACCGCTCTGCGGAGACGCGGAAAGAGATCGCCGATCACGGCTGGGCGGTCTGGCCGCCGATCCCCTATTCCTACGACACGATCATCGACGGGCTGCCGACGCCCTCGCCCTCGCCGCCCACCTGGATGCTCACCGACGAGCAGTGCCAGGCCGCGGCCAAGCAGGATGGCGCCGAGACCACGGGCCGGGAGGGGTGCAAGGGCCTGGAGATGCACTGGCTCGGCACCGACAACACCACCCGCGACGTGCTGGCGCGCGTCATCTACGGCTTTCGCATCTCGGTGCTGTTCGGGCTCATCCTGGCCCTGGTCTCCTCGGTGATCGGCGTCATCGCCGGCGCGGTGCAGGGCTATTTCGGCGGCTGGGTCGATCTCGCCCTGCAGCGCTTCATCGAGGTCTGGAGCGGCATCCCGACCCTCTACCTCATCATCATCATCTCGGCCTTCATCGCGCCGGGCTTCTTCGTGCTGCTCGGCATCCTGCTGCTGTTCTCCTGGGTGGCCCTGGTCGGCGTGGTGCGGGCCGAGTTCCTGCGGGCGCGCAACTTCGAATATGTCCGCGCCGCCCGCGCGCTCGGCCTCTCCAACATCCGCATCATGAGCCGGCACCTCCTGCCCAACGCCATGGTGGCGACGCTGACCTTCATGCCGTTCATCCTCAACGGCTCGATCGGCACGCTGACCTCCCTCGACTTCCTCGGCTTCGGCCTGCCCCCCGGCTCGGCCTCGCTGGGCGAGCTGCTGGCGCAGGGCAAGGACAACATCCAGGCCCCCTGGCTCGGGCTGACCGGCTTCTTCGTGGTGGCGGTGATGCTGAGCCTGCTGATCTTCGCGGGCGAGGCCGTGCGCGACGCCTTCGACCCCCGCAAGACGTTCAAGTAAAAACCACGTCCCAGTAAAAACCGCCTGGCGCCTGAGACCCGCCGAGGTGGGTCTCAGGTTTTAATCCCCCCGCGCGCCTCCACCGCAGGTTCCGATGGAATCCGATCGGAGCGTCATGCGTTGTCCGGGGCGGCATCCTCGATCCGGCCGCGAGATTCCATCCTCATGGATCCGGAGATCCGATGTCCGACGCCTCGCATACGACGCCGTCCCGCCGCCTCTTCATGGCCGGCAGCCTCGCCGGAATCGGCGGTGTGCTGGCCTCCGAGCGCGCCGCCGCGCAGGCGATCCCCGCCACCCCCACCGGCCGGCCCGAGCCCAAGCTCGACCAGCCCCCGCCCCTGCCGCGCGACAAGCATCTGGGCTGGGCCGTGGTCGGCCTCGGCGATTTCGCCCAGGCCCAGATCCTGCCCGCCTTCCAGCGCGCGCGGCGCTCCAGGGCCGTCGCCCTCGTCTCCGGCAACCCGGAGAAGGCGAAGTCCGTCGCCGCCCGCTACGGGATCGGACCGGGCGGCCTCTACGATTACGCCTCGATGGGGAAGATGGCCGACAACGCGGACATCGCCGCCGTCTATGTCATCACGCCGAACTCCACCCATGCCGACCTGACCATCAAGGCGCTGGAGGCGGGCAAGCACGTCCTCTGCGAGAAGCCGATGGCGACGAGTTCCGCCGAGTGCCGTCGGATGATCGACGCCGCCAAGGCCGCCGACCGCCGCCTGATGATCGCCTACCGGGTGCATTGGGAGCCGCACAACCTGCGCGCCAAGGCGATGATGGATGCGGGCGAGCTCGGCGAGGTGCGCTTCGCCTCCTCCGACCATCACCGCCCCCTCGAGCCGGGAAAGCCCCGCGACCAGTGGCGTATGCTGAAGGCCGTGGCCGGCGGCGGGTCGCTCGTGGATATCGGCATCTACGGCCTCAATGGCATCCAATGGTTCTTCGGCGAGAGCCCGTCCTCGGTCTCCGCGTCGATGCATGCGCCTGCCGGCGATCCGCGCTTCGCCGAGGTGGAGGACGTGTTCACGGCCCAGCTCGTCTTCCCCTCGGGCCGGCACGCCACGGTCTCGTCGGGCTACAGCGCCGACAAGAAGCGGATCGACCTGTGGGGCGACAAGGCGGTCGCCACCCTCGATCCCGGCACCGCCTACCAGGGCAACCGCCTCGTGGTCGGCAATGCCAAACGCGCGGACGAGATCCTGACGGCGGAGGGCGACGCGGTGCAGTTCACAGGCGAGATCGACCACCTTTCGCAGGTCATCGCGGAGGGCGGTGAGCTGCGCACGCCCGGCGAGATGGGCCTGCGCGACGTCCGCCTGATCGAGGCGCTCTACCAGGCGGCGGCGACGCGCCGATGGGTCGATCTCAACCCGGACATGACGATGCGGCCGGGCACGCCCTGACGGCGGCGATCGGGTTTAACGCATCTCGGCATGCAGGCAGACAGCGTCCCTCTCCCCCTTGTGGGGCGAGGCTAGGAGTGGGGGTGGCGCCGCTGGCCTCCGCCGGCTGAGGGTCGCCCAACCACCCCCACCTCCAACTCCTCCCCACAAGGGGGAGGAGGGTGGGGCCGCGCTCCCTTCCGGAAACGGACAACTTGAAAAATCGGTCTTGCGTGTGGGTCGTGGCGATTCCGGCGGAGGGCGCACAGGAACGAATCGGGTACCATGGACACGTATGTCATCACGCTCGGCGGCTTTGGAGCCCTGGTGCTCCTCACCGCCTGGCTGCCGATGGTGCTTCGGCAATTGCCGCTGTCACTGCCGATCTGCTGCGTCGCGATCGGGGCCGGCCTGTCGCTGATCCCGGGGATCGGCGAGTTCTCCCCCCGGCCGGAGCATCACCTGCGCCTCATCGAGAAGGTCAGCGAGTTCGTCGTCATCATCTCGCTGATGGGGGCCGGGCTGAAGCTCGACCGCCGGGTCGGCTGGAAAAGCTGGATGGTGACGTGGCGCCTCCTCGCCATCGCCATGCCCCTGACGATCCTCGCCCTCGGATTCCTGGCCTCGCATCTCCTCGGCCTCGGCATCGCCGCGTCCCTGCTCATCGCCGCCGCCCTGGCGCCCACCGACCCGGTCCTCGCCTCCGACGTCCAGGTCGGCCCGCCGTCGGAGGGGGAGGAAGACGAGATGCGCTTCGGCCTCACCTCCGAGGCCGGGCTGAACGACGGGCTCGCCTTTCCCTTCGTCAACCTCGCCATCGCGTTCGCCGCCTCCTCCGGCCTGAATGCCGCCGGGTGGACCGAATGGGTCGGCCTCTCGCTGGTCTGGAAGATCCTGGCGGGGGTGGCCCTGGGCGCCGCCATCGGGCGGGGCTTCGGCTGGCTGACCTTCCACCTGCCGAACCGCGCCCGCCTGTCGCGCACCGGCGACGGCTTCGTGGCTCTCGGCATCACCTGCCTCACCTATGCCGCCGTGGAGGCGGTGCACGGCTATGGCTTCATCGGCGTCTTCGTCGCGGCCCTGGCCATGCGCTGGTCCGACCAGGGCCACGATTACCATCACGCCCTCCACGGGTCTGCGGAGGCGTTCGAGCGGTTGGCGATGATGATCCTCCTCGTCGGCTTCGGCCTCGCCCTCGGCGGCGGGCTTCTGCGTGACCTCACCTGGTCGGGGGCCGCCTTCGCGTGTCTCGTCATCTTCGTGGTGCGCCCGCTCTGCGGCTGGGTCAGCCTCGTCGGGCACGACCAGCCCTTCGCCGAGCGGGCGGTGATCAGCGTCTTCGGGATCAGGGGGCTCGGCACGATCTACTATCTCGCCTTCGCCCTCGGGCATGCGCGGTTCGAGGGGGCGGGCCTGTTGTGGAGCACGGCGGGGTTGACGATCCTCCTCTCCATCGTCCTGCACGGGGTCAGCGTCTCGCCGGTGCTGGGCTTTCTCGACCGACGCAGCGGGCGCGATACCGAGAGCGCCCAGCTCGACCTGCCGCTGGCCTCACGCCGCGCCGAATGAAGCCGGGGAACGGGGCCTGTCGCCCGAGCGACATCGGTGCTCGTATTGGCCGGATACCCTGCAAATTTTCCTCCGCCCGACCAAAAACAAAGCCCAAGTTTTTCATGGCATTTGCTAAATCCCGCCATTGGGAGTACATGACGGTGATCGAAGCGTGATCAGATTTTCATTTGCTGAAGCCAAACGGCTTTTGCTGAACGAGAGTCGGGTGCGAATCGAGACAACGGAGAAGGCCTGACATCTTCGTCCGGACCTCCGAACTATGATGCCCGCAAGGGCGAAGGATTATGATGGCTGTCGGTACTGTTAAGTGGTTCAACGAGCAAAAGGGCTTCGGCTTCATCCAGCCGGATAACGGCGGCAACGACGTGTTCGTGCACATCTCCGCCGTCGAGCGCGCCGGTATGCGCGGTCTCGCCGAAGGCCAGAAGGTCTCCTACGAAATGGAAACCGACAAGCGTAGCGGCAAGCAGTCCGCCGGCAGCCTCCAGGCCGCCTGAGCCACGTGCCGCATGAGCCATGCCGGGTTCCCTGAGAATCCGACAATGGTTACGGAGCCGCTCTTCATTGGAGAGCGGCTTCCTGCGTTTTCGATGACGTCTTTTTCCTATGCGGCCTTGCCCCGCCGCATTCCAAACCAGGATTCTGTGTGAGCCAATTCAACGAAAACTCCATGACCGACCGCCTCAAGGCTTCGCAGGAAGCCCGTCAGGCCGCGCTGGCGCGTTTCCGCGACCGCCCGGCCGCCGACGATCCGACGGTGGTCGCCCGCAAGGCCGAGCGTGAGGCCATCGCCCGCGAGCGCGAAATCCGCGTCGCCGCCCGCGAAGCCGAGCGCGCTGCCGCCGCCGCGCAGGCCGTCGCCGAAGCCGAGGCCGAGCGTGAGCGTCAGGCCATCGAAGCGGCTCGCGTCGCCGAGGAGAAGATCGCCCTCGCCGCTGCCGCGCGCATCGAGCAGAAGCAGCAGCGCGACGCGCGCTACGCCGCCCGTAAGGCCAAGGCCCGCAAGTAGGGCGGACCGGTGCCGCATCGGTCTTGAGTGAGGGGCGTATCCCGCTTCCCCGAGACCGGTGCTGCGAAACGAAATCCCGGAGAGCCGTCCCGACCCATAGGTTCGGGACGGGCATCCACTGGGTTCGACGTCGGGGTCGCTCGTCAGCGATCGGCCCGTTACGTCGAATGGGTTGGCTCGGTCCTCCGTGAGGGTTCGGGCGCAGGGTGGCATCGCCGGACGGAGCTGCCGCCCATCTCGTCCTTTTTTCGCAAGGTCACGGGCTTTCGGCCACAGGCTTTCGACAAGGCGACGCGCGACCACGAACACCCGTCCGGGGACGCGGAGCCCCTTTCGCGTCGACTACAGAAAGGCACTCCCATGGCCCATAAGTTCAAGCTCGGGCAGCGTGTGCGCCGCGCCCGCATCGGCTATGCCGACGTCAAGGCCGATCCCGCCGACGTGTTCGAGATCGTCCGCCTCGTTCCCGAGGACCAGACCGGCGAGCCGTTCTACCGGATCAAGTCCGGCGGCGGCGAGCGCGCCGTCCGCGAAGGCGAGATCACCCTCGCCTCGTGAGACTTGGCCTCCGGCCCGGCCGGAGGCAGAGACGAAAAAGGCCCCGCATCCGAGGATGCGGGGCCTTTTTCATGGGTGCTGCGTTCGGCCGGTCGAGGTCAGTGACCGCCCTCGGTGGCGTTGCGGGTCGCCTCGTAGAGGAACCAGGTGCGCTCCTCGGCCTGGTCGATCCACTCCTCAAGCAGGCTCGTGGTGGAGACGTCCTTGGCCTCGTCCGTCACCTCGTGCAGCTCGCGCATGTTGGCGGTGAGGGTCTTGTTGTCGTCGCGCAGCTCGGCCAGCATTTCGAGGGGGCCGACATACTCCGCGTCGTTGTCCTCGACGCGGGACAGCCTGGAGGCCTGACCCAGCGACCGCAGGGTGGTGCCGCCGATCTTGCGGGCACGCTCGCCGACATCATCGATAATGCCGAAGATCTGCTGCGACTGCTCGTCGAGCATCAGGTGGTAATCGCGAAAGTTCGGGCCGCTCACGTGCCAGTGGAAGTTCTTCGTCTTCACATACAGCGCGAAGAGGTCCGACAGCAGGACCGTCAGGCCCTCGGCGATCTTCTTCGTCGCCTCGGGGGCAAGATCGGTCGGGGTGTTGAGGCGATCCCCGTCGACGCGCGTGCGTCCGCTCAAGCTCTTTGCCATGACGTCATAACTCCGTTTGAATTCCGATCGCGGGCGGCGTCCAGCGCACGCCCCATGACGGGAAAAAGCCGGAGACAGGGGGGAAAGTTCCGCATCCCAGCCATGAGCGGAGCGAGGCCCGTCGATTGCCCTCGCTCCATGCCCCCGGGGAAGGGGTTCGGCACCCCTCTGCTCGGCATCGATGATTCGGAGTCGGATGGAACGCTCGCGCAGGGCTGACGGCCCATGGCGCGGCCCGGGGTGATCCGCGCCGCGCCTTTCCGGGTCGATCAGGCCGATGCCGGGGACGTCGGAGCCCGATCTCCGGCCGCCGGCTCACCCGAACAGGAAGTGCCCGGCATCGATCAACTCCGCCTTCGTCACGTCGTGCAGGATGATTTTATGCGTCGGGTCGGGGTCGCCCACGACGGTGATCTGCGTGTCCGCGCCTCTGTGGACCGAGGTCAAGGTCAGGTCTTCGATCTTCGACGCGAGCGCCGATACGTCGAGATAATCCTGGGCGACAGCGAATTTGAAGATCTCGTCCCGCCCAAAGTCGCCGGCGAAGGTGAAGGTGTCTCGCCCCCCTCCGCCGAAGAGTTTGTCCGAGCCGTTGCCGCCACGGATTTCGGCATCGCCGGACCGCGCGACGATGCGGTCGTTGCCGGCCTCGCCGCTGAGATCGCTCGGGTAGCGGCTGCTCCCGATGATGACGTCGTTGCCGGCTCCCCCGGAAATACTACCGTACCCCGTCCCCAGACTGAGCCAGTCGTCGCCCGCGTCTCCCTGAAGAAAGTTGCTTTGGGCACCACCGGTGATGCGATCGTTACCGATCCCCCCGCTCGCATAGCGTCCGCCGGAACCGAGGCGTATCGTGTCGTCGCCGCCATCGCCGAAGACGGATGCCATTCCGCCGGCCAGTTCGATGACGTCGTCGCCGTCCTGACCCCTTATGGTCGACAGGCCGTTGCCGCCGGTGACGTGGTCGGCGCCCTGGGTCGCGACGAGGGTGCGGGGTGCGCTCGCAGTCGTCGACAGGACGATGGCCACGCCCTGGGTGACCTCCGACAGATCCAGGGACGACCCCGACCCGACATAGACGGCCTCGATGCTCCTGAACGTGTCGTCGGTGAAGCTGAACGCGTCCGCTCCCTGCAGGAACAGCTTGTCGTTGCCCGCGCCGCCATCGACGGCCGCTCCGGCGCGGTGAAGGACGAGACGATCGTTGCCGTTCCCGCCCAGGAGCGTATCCGCCTCGCCGGTGCTGCGCAGGGTGTCGTTGCCGCCTCCACCGTCCAGGCGATTCTGGCCCCTCCCCCCTTCGAGAACGTCATTGCCGTCGAGGCCGAGAAGGGTGTCCGCACCGGACCCGCCGCGAAGGATGTCGTCGAACACGTGCCCCTGCAGGAAAACAGAGCCTTTGTTGTCGGAAAAGTCGATGAGATAGCTCAATTCCCAAACGTAGAATTTGTGATCGTACCTCATACCGGTATGGTTGTTCGTAAAACTTCCGTTGAAAGCATCGTTTTTGACGGGCGTCCAATTCGCGATATACGTGTAAGACGACTTGTTCGAGTCGTATATTGGCTCATAAATGTATACAAAGCTGTAATGATCCGGATTGAATACGGATCCGGGACTATAATGAACGACAGGCATGATATCCCCCAGACAATCAAACTCTGGAACAGCGCCGCACTCAACACGAGGCGAGATAGCGACTGATCGTCGAGGGGGATTAGAGAGCAGACTTTCTGCATATCGACAATTGTACTGATAAATACCCTGTCGATGATGCGGACGACTGTTTTGGGAGAACTATTACGGACGAGGCCGGATGATCCGGTACGTCCCTATCGGTCAAAATCTGACGGATGGAACCCGGGCGCTGGGTGCGCTCGCGATCCATGCCGGCCGCCAAGATCGCTGCCAGCGCTTCCCGAAAGCCGCCATTCGTCGGCCTTGCGGCAACTTCGGCTCGGTGTAGTAAGCCGACGTTCGGGTCAGGGCTGGCCACGCCGCTTCCACGGATTTAACGTCCTGCTCCAATGGCGAGCCCCGCGACGTGACCCAGCGACTGTTCGCTTCGATCCAGATCACCCGAGCGGCTACGCAGGACGAACTTGCGGCCCTGGAGACGGCCATCGGCGACTTGCCGCCGTCTTATCGCACCTTCGCCGAGACCTACGGCACCGGCCGGACCAATGACCTGTTGCTGATCTTCATGCCGTTCAGCTGCCCCTCTGGCACGTTCGAAGATCGGGGCCGCGGCCTGACCGACGTGCTCGACGACTTCGTCGCCCACTGGATCGCTGACGGCGGCCGGCTCGGCGACCTGGATTGCCTGGAGCCCTACGATGAGGAGAGCGTAGGCGTCGCCGCCCGCTACAATGAGTTGGTTTTCTTCGCCACGAGCGAGAACGGCGAGTCCTTCTGCTGGCTACGCACTGACGATCGCTTTGCCTTCTACACGTTGGATCGCGCCTTCCTGTCAGTGCGATACGGAGGCGACGACCTGTTGGCGATGATCGGCGACATGCAGACGGATAAGGTTAAGCGGCTGCTCGGGACCGGCTACGAGCCCTTGCCCTCGTCCTTCGTGGGATTGCGCTAGAGCTGCGCCCGACCACGTTGGGTCGGGGCACATCTCTCGGCCTTTGTTGTGCCGCGCTCTTTTTTCGCCGAACCGGCATCCACTTCGGCGGAGAGCGCTCTAGGCGATGAGTGGGCTTGCTCGTTTAGCCTGGGCGGCGCGCTGCCAGCCGACGCGAGGACGAGTATCCGCAACTGTTTGTGAGCGAACAGGTCAGCAACGTCCGCCTCAACGCCGTTCCTGCCGGAAGTAGCCGGGCAAAAATCCACCCGACTTGGACGTTCGGCGGGTACCGAGCGTCGGAGTTCCACCACGAATTCCGGCGTCGCCGTGGCATCACCGGGCGGAGTCATTCGCCCGGAAGCGGTTCGAGCGGGCGGCCCGCGTGCGGACTTGCCGTGAGCCGTTCGACGTGTTTGTCCGAGGCTTGCGTCATCCCGAGGTGCCGCGTGGCGGCCCCGAGGGAGCCTTCCGGGGGGATCGCCCTATCTGCCCGAATTCACGAAAAGAGAACCCGGCGGGCCGTGCCCGCCGGGGACGGGCGGCCTCAGGTCAGAACGACGACGCGGGTGCCGATCTCGACGCGGCCGTAGAGGTCGATCACGTCCTGGTTGATCATGCGGATGCAGCCGGACGAGACGCTGAGCCCGATGGATTCGGGCTCCAGGGTGCCGTGGATGCGGTAGAGCGTGTCCTTGTTGTCCTGCCACAGGTAATGCGCCCGTGCGCCGAGCGGATTGCGGGAGCCGCCGGGCACGCCGAGGCCGCTCTGGAGCTGGGTCACCGACCGGGCGAGCTTGGGCGTCCGCGCGATCATCTCCTTGGGCGGATACCAATCCGGCCACATCTGCTTGGAATTCACCGTCGAGACGCCCGACCAGGAAAAGCCCTGCTTGCCCACGCCGACGCCGTAGCGCCGCGCCCGGCCATTGGGCTGGACCAGGGTGAGGTGGTGCGCGCGCGGATCGACCACGATGGTGCCGGGGGGCTCGCGGCCGGTATAAGCGATCTCCTGGCGCAGGAAGACCGGGTTCGCCTTGCGCCAGTTGAAGGCATGGACCGGGAACGGCTCGTCGGTGATCGCCGCATAGGCCTTGGCGTAGTCGATCGGCCCGTCATCCACCGGACGCGCCACCGCGTTGCCCTGGTTCGCCGGCGGCGGCTGCTGCGCCCGGCGGCGGGCATTGGGATCGGCATAGGGGTCCGCGTCGGGATCGTCCTCGAAGCGCGGCGCGGCCGTGCGTTCGCCATAGGGCTCGTAGCGCCCGCCTCGCCGGCGGTAGAGCCGCCCGGCCTCGTCCCGGTAGAGACGGTCGTCGTCATAGGGGCCGTATCCGTCCTCCGACTCGATGGAGAGCCGGCCGCGGCCCTGGGCGAGGGCGGCGAGGGGGGAACCCACCAGGGCCAGGGCCGCGCCCGCGCCGCTCAGCAGGGTCCGCCGGCTGACGGGGAGAACGGGCCGTTCGGAGATGACGCGTTCGGACTCGGTGTGTTCAGGCTCGGAGCGTTCGGACATGGGGTACTCGAGGATGGGCCCCTCGCCAGGGCGCGAGGACTAAAGCCAAGATCGTGCGGTGACTTAGCAAGCCCGGGGGCCGGCGTCACGCCGGCCCGTCGCTCATCAGCATTGCGGCCGGGTGGGGTCGCCGGGCAGGCACGAGGCCGGCCCGGCGACGGACCTTTCATCATGGCGCGAGAATGAGCGGGAGATGTCGGGATTTCATCGAGTCTTGCGATTGCAAAAACCTCTGTTCGCGTCGACATACGTCTTTGCATTTCAACACCATCGAATCCTTGGAAGACGGACGAATCCTGTGCCGATCTCTTCGTTCGCACGCCCTGGCGCGTCAGCCCTGACGCTCGCCCTCGGGCTTCTCGTCGCCGGGCCCGGCCCGGCCCTGGCCGGCCCGAAGCCGGTCCCCTCGTGGTCGACGGCCAAGGCGAAGGCCGTCGACACTTCCCGGAAGACGGCCGCCAAGCGGTCGCGGACGGTCAAGGCCAACACGGGCAAGGCCAAGACGGCGCCCGCCGCCGGATCCCCCGCCAAGGAGGCCGCCGCCGACGAGTCCCCGTCGACGGAGGCGCCCGCCGTCACCTGGACCTCGGCCGAGCCGGACGAGCTCCGGTGCGGGCGCAGCCGCCGCAAGCTGTGGCAGGCGGGCGAAGGCTGGGTGGTCAAGACCGTGACCGTCTGCCGTTAAGGCTCTCTGCAAAAAAGCGGAGGCGGGCCGCCGGGTAGGACCGGCGGCGGCGGCGCGCTACAAGGCCCCGGCCCGCACGGGCGATGTCCGGGCGAGGTGGGAGCGATGACGTGATCCGCGTGCTGCATACCGGCGACTGGCATATCGGGCAGTCCCTGCGCGGCTATTCCCGCGCCCACGAGCATGCGCGGGCGCTCGCCCATCTCGAAGCCATCGTCGTCGGCCACGAGGTCGACGCCCTCGTGGTGGCGGGCGACGTCTACGACAGCCAGAACCCGTCCGGCGAGGCGCAGGCCCTGCTCTACGACGTGCTGGTGCGCCTGCACCGGGCGCGCCCCGCCATGACCATCGTGCTGACCGCCGGCAACCACGACGCGGCCGGGCGCCTCGAAGCGCCGAGCCCGATCCTCGAGGCCATCGGGGTCCGGGTCATCGGCAATGTCCGCCGCCGCGACGGCGCCGTGTCCATCGAGCGTCATCTCGTGCCGGTCCTGAAGAACGGCGACGTGGCGGCCCAGATCCTGGCGGTGTCCTATCCCACCGCCGCCTGCCTGCCCCCCCTACGCCGGGAGGAGGGATCGCCCATCGTCCGGGCCGTGCGCGCCCTCTACGCCCAGGTGATGGAGGCGGCGACGCCGCATCTCTGCGGCCTGCCGCTCCTCCTCACCGGGCATCTGCACGTGGCCGGGGGGACCGAATCGGAGGGGGCCGAGCGCCGCATCCTCGTCGGCGGCGAACATGCCGTGCCGCCGGACGTGTTTCCAGCGGAGGCCGATTACGTGGCGCTGGGCCATCTCCACAAGGCCCAGACCATCGGCGGCGGGATGGTGCGCTATTCCGGCTCGCTGATCCCGCTCTCGGCCACTGAGCAGCCCTACATCCACGGGGTCAGCCTCGTGATCCTGGGCGACGGACCGGCGCGGGTGGAGCATATCCCGATCCCGCGCCCGGTCCCGTTCCTGCGCCTGCCCGCGCGCGGCGACATGCGGCTCTCCGACCTCGCCGACCATCTCAAGGCCCTCGACCTCGACCCGGCCCTGCCGATGGAGGAGCGGCCCTACATCCAGGTCCGCCTCGCCCGCGAGGGGCTAGGGCCGGGCCACCGGGCCGAGGTGGACCGGATCGCGGACGGTTTTCCCGTGCGCATCGTCGACACCCGCGTGGCGCCCGCCGCCGATCCGGTGGCGGAGGCCGTCGAGGCGGCGCCCCTCGTGCGCCTCTCCGAACGCGACCCGGAGGACCTCTTCCGCCTCGCCTTCGCCCGCGTGCGGGGCGCGCCACCGGAGCCGGCGCATCTGGAGGTGTTCCACCGCGTCCGGGCCGAGGCCGAAGGCTGAAGCCCGCCGCACCGGTCTCTTGTCACGCGCCCGTTACCCTGTAGGTATTACAATTCGATTGTGCGCCATCGAGATTCGCCGGCCCATGCCGATGCGAGCCGGGCGACGGGGGAAACAGCGCCATGAAAGTCTCGATCGTCGCCACCGGCTGCGCCATGGCGCTCGCCCTCGCCGCTCCGGTCCGAGCCGAGGAGGCGGATGCCGCCGCCATCGTCAACGGCCAGTTCGTGGCCGGCGGCAACAAGCCCGGCGTGCGGGCCAGCGGCGCCAAGGGCGTCTGCCTCACCGGGCAGTTCACCCCCTCGGCCGAGGCGGCGGGGCTGTCGAAGGCACCGCATTTCGCCAAGACCGTGCCGGTGACCGCGCGCTTCTCCATGGGCGGCAGCAACCCGGGCATCTCGGACAAGGCCAAGCCGGTGACGCGGGGCTTCGCCCTGCGCCTGCGCGACCCGGCGGGCGACCTCGTCCTCGTCATCATTTCCGCGCCGGTCTTCTCGGCGCGGACGCCCCAGCAGCTGTTCGATTTCGTCTCCGTCCGCGCGCCCGGCCCCGACGGCAAACCCGATGCCGAGAAGGTCAAGGCCTTCGCCGCCGCCAACCCGGAGACCACGAAACAGGCGGCCTGGCTCAATGCGCGCCCGGTCCCGGCGAGCTTTGCCGGCGTCGATTACTGGGGCGTCCACGCCTATACGCTCACCAACGCCAAGGGCGAGGCCAAGGTGGTCAAGCTGAAGACCGTGGCGGATGCGGGCCAGCTCGGCCTCACCGACGAGGAGCTGAAGGCCAAGCCCGACAGCTTCTATGCCGACGAGCTGAAGGAGCGCCTGGCCAAGGGGCCGGCCAGCTTCTCCCTGGTGGCGATCCACGGCGAGGCCGGCGACCCCACCGCCGACCCGACCGCTCTGTGGCCCGAGGAGAACCGCAAGAGCACGACGCTCGGCACCCTCGCCATCACGGCTCTCGAGCCCGACGCCATCTGCGACGCGTCCACCTTCGATCCGGTGGTGGACCTCCCCGCCGGCATCGCCGGCCCGGCCGACGACCCGATGTTCGCGATCCGCTCCCCGGCCTACGCCGTGTCGCTGTCGCGCCGCGCGCAATAAAGCGACGCTCGACCCGCCTGCCCGGTCGCGCTGGGATCGCGCGACCGGACAGGCGGGATCATCGTGCGGGCGTCAGAAGATGAAGCTGCCCTCCGACACGGCGCCGAAGCCGACGTCGAGCAGGATGATCTTGTCGGTCGGTCCGGATTCGTGGGTCAGGGTGATGAGGGTGCTGTCGCCGCCGTGGAACGGCCGGAAGTCCAGGCCATCCGTCTCCCCGCCGAGGCTGCGGAGGTCGATCTTGTCGTTGAGCGCGTCGAACTTGCGGATGACGTCGCGGCCATCGCCCGCGGCGAAGACGAAGGTGTCGGCACCCGCGCCGCCGAACAGGGAATCGCCGCCCTTGCCGCCGGTGATGACGTCGTCGCCCTTTCCGGCCTGGATGCGGTCGGCGCCGTCCGTGCCGACGATCGTGGAGCCGCCATCGGCCAGGCTCTGCGAATAGATCTTCGCGCCGATATCGACGCCCGCCATGGTGAGGGACGCCCCGTCGCGGACATAGATTTTCTCTATGCTGGCGGTGCTGGTGAACGAGTCGTCCGTCAGGACGACGACACTGCCTTTATTTACGAAGAGCAGGTCCGTCCCCTCGCCGCCATCCACACTCACGGGCGAGCTGTTGATGACAAGGCGATCGTTGCCATCCCGCCCGTACAATTCGTCGGAACCGCCATTGCCGTTCAGCGTATTGGCGCCGCCGTCTCCGTAAAGGGTATCGCCGGACGTACTGCCGATTACATTCAGGAATCCAAAATAAGCATCCTGCTGCGCATCGCCGTTGAGGCCGCTGTTTCCAGCGAGATCGACAGTCACGCCCGCGATGGAATGCGCGTAGCTCAACGTATCGACGCCACCGCCACCGGTCATATAGTCGGCGCCCGCACCCCCCTCGATGACATTGTTCTCAACGCTGCCAGCTATGACGTCGTCATATTGCGATCCGCGAATGTTGGCAATATTTACAAAGATGTCTTGTTGATTTTCACTTGCAAAATCATAGCCTTTGCCGATCCTCAAGTCGACGTCGACCCCGCCCGAGCCGTCTCCGGTAGGCGCATCGAAATGCTCGTAGCTCAGGGTGTTCGTGCCGGCGCCGCCATCGATGGTGTTGATGCCGCCACCGCCCTCCAGGATATCGTTGCCGCCGCCGCCGTTCAGGACGTCGTCACCGAGGCCGCCCCGCAGAACGTCGCCTTGAGTTCCGCCATCGAAATTTACGTCAACGTTATTATCAGAGAAATCAAGATACAGACTGAGCATTGATACCGTGGAAGGAACCATATAGCTGGCCAATGCGCCATTATTGTAGAAACCCAGACCAAAATAGCTATCGAGTACCGTTTTGTAAGAAGAATCAACTCCATTATACGCAAAGCGGCTCAGTTCGAGAAGGACACTCTTATCTTCGTCATACGAATCTGTATATGAACATCTGATCTCGGCCATTGGATCGCTCGTCAGCTTATATATTGAGTTACGGAGGCGGCGCTCAACGCGAATAGCGTTGCGGAAAACGAATACTCTATAGATATAAAGAAATAGTGAATCAATGCAGTATTGTCCCGGCTATGTTCCCGCCTCGATCGGCTCCGGAAGGCGATGACGGCAGAGGCATAGTTGCGGGCCAGCCGTCGTATCGGGCGGCAAGACGACGGAAGTCTTTGAGGCGGCAGAAGATTGCCTCGACGCGCCAGCGCTCGCGAGAGCGGCGCTCGGCACAGGCGATAACCCGGTCGCGCTGGGATCGCGCGACCGGGCAGGCCGGAGGACTGGGCAGACTTCAGAAGAGGAAGCTGCCTTCCGTCACGGAATCGGCCGTGACGGCGAGCAGGATGATCTTGTTCGAGGCTCCGGTGTCACTCGTGAAGGTGATGATCGTGTTGGCCTCGCCGTGGAACGATCCGATCTTCACGTTATCCATGCTCTGCGTGATGAGACCGATGTGGAGCGCATCTTCAGTCACGTCGAACTTGCGGATGACATCGCGGCCATCGCCCGAGGCGAACTCGAAGATGTTTGCACCGGCGCCGCCGAAAAGGGAATCGCCGCCCTTCCCGCCGGTGATGACGTCGCCGCCCTTGCCGGCCACGATGCGGTCGGCGCCGTCCGTGCCGACGATCTTGGAGGAGCCATCGTTCAGGCTCTGCGAATAAATCTTCGTGCCGATATCGACGCCCGCCATGGTGAGGGACGCCCCGTCGCGGACATAAACTCTCTCGATGCTGGCAAACGACTCGTCGGTGAGTTCGACGTTGCCGAACCTCGCGATGAAGAGCAGGTCCGTCCCCTGGCCGCCCTGTACCTTCACGGGCGAGTTGCCGATGACGAGGCGATCGTCGCCGCCCCGGCCGTACAATTCGTCGTTGCCGCCATTGCCGTTCAGCGTATTGGCGTCGCCGGTTCCACTAAGGACATCATTCGACGTACTGCCAAGTACGTTCAGGAACCCCAGGTAATGATCCCCCTCCGCGTCGCCCTCGAGACCGTCTTGTCCAGAGAGATCGACAGTCACGCCCTCAGTGGAATGCGCGTAGCTCAACGTATCGACGCCACCGCCACCGGTCATATAGTCGGCACCCGCACCACCCTCGATGACATTGTTCTCGGTGTTACCATCTATCCCATCGTTATATTGCGATCCGCGAATGTTGGCAATATTAACGAAGGAGTCCTGTTGTTTGTCGCTACCATAATCGTAGCCTTCGCCGGTCCTCATATCGACCCCGACCCCGCCCGAGCCGTCTTCGGTGGGCGCATCGAAATGCTCGTAGCTCAGCGTGTTGGTACCCGTGCCGCCGTCGATGGTGTTGATGCCGCGACCGCCCTCCAGAATATCGTTGCCGCCGGCACCGTTCAGGACGTCGTTGCCGTCGCCGGTGCGGAACACGTCCCCGAAATCGCCGCCGGTGACCCGCGTGATTTTATCGAAGTCGCTGGAATCGCCGTAGAGGCCAGCCATCTGTGTCGACAGCTGGAAGACCTGGGCCTCATATTCGATCCCCGGCCCATCCAGGAAGTATACGAGAAAATTTTCGTACTCTTCATACCCATCGACCACGGCACCAGGGCCGAAATCGAGCGTCCTGGCCTCCGGGTTGATTGGTTCTTGATATCCTATAGTGAAATTTTCGGGATCGTAGTCGCCGTCCATCGTATAACGAAATTGAGCCATCTTGAGCCCCTACAGAACAGGTTCGTGCTAAAACCGCTCTGCTTCGATATGACTCCACCATTTAAAATACAGTTATGGCTTTGTCTGAAAATACCAAGACAAAGCCCTTGCGAGCCAAAAACTGTGCCCCACTGTGGGCGGGTGACGAGCGCCGCGCCCCCTCGCGCCGGGCCGCCCTGAAGGGCGGCGAGGGCCGAATGCCGTCCTCCCCCCTAGCCGGAGGCGATCATGTCCTTGATCCGGCCGGCCAGCGCTTCCATCACGAAGGGCTTGGTCAGCACCTGCATGCCGGGCTCGAGATGGCCGTTGCCGACCACGGCGTTCTCGGCATAGCCGGTGATGAACAGGATCTTGAGGTCGGGTCGGGCCACCCGTGCCGCGTCGGCCATCTGGCGGCCGTTCATGCCGCCGGGCAGGCCGACATCGGTGACGAGGAGGTCGATGCGCACGTCCGATTGCAGCACCTTGAGGCCGGAGGCGCCGTCGGCCGCCTCGATGGCGGTGTAGCCGAGCTCTTCCAGCACCTCGGTCACGAGCATGCGCACGGTGGGCTCGTCGTCGACGATGAGCACGGTCTCGCCCCGTTGCGCGCGCGGCGCGGCGGCGAAGGCGCCGGCCTCGTCCACCTCGGAGGCCTCGCCGTAATGGCGCGGCAGGTAGAGGCACATGGTGGTGCCTTCGCCGAGTTCGGAATAGATCCGCACCTCGCCGCCCGATTGCCGCACGAAGCCGTAGATCATCGACAGGCCGAGGCCTGTGCCCTCGCCGAGCGGCTTCGTCGTGAAGAACGGATCGAAGGCGCGGGCGATCACCTCCGGCGTCATGCCGGTGCCGTTGTCGGTGACGCAGAGGGAGAGATACTGGCCGGGGTCGAGGTTGCGCTCGCGGGCGGCATGCCCGTCGAGCCACTTGTTGGCGGTCTCGATGGTGAGGCGGCCGCCATCCGGCATGGCGTCCCGCGCGTTGATGCACAGGTTCAGCAACGCGTTCTCGAGCTGGTTGGGGTCCACCAAAGCCGGCCACAGACCGGCGGAGCCCACCACCTCGATCGTCACCGCCGGACCGACCGTGCGGCGGATCAGCTCTTCCATCCCCGAGACCAGGGCGTTCACGTTCGTCGGTTTCGGGTCCAGGGTCTGGCGCCGCGAGAAGGCGAGGAGCCGGTGGGTGAGGGCCGCCGCCCGGCGCGAGGCGCCCTGCGCCGCGTTGATGTAGCGGTCGAGTTCGGTCAGCCGCCCCTGCGCCATGCGGGTCTGCAGCAATTCGAGGCTGCCGGAGATGCCGGTGAGCAGGTTGTTGAAATCGTGGGCGATGCCGCCGGTGAGCTGGCCCACCGCCTCCATCTTCTGCGACTGGCGCAGGGCCTCCTGGGTCTGGGCGAGGGCCGCCTCGCGGGCCTTCTCGTCGGTGATGTCGCGGGCCACCGCGTAGAACACCTCGCCCACGGGCGCGCTGACCCAATCGAACCAGCGATACGCGCCGTTCGCCGTGCGGACCCGGTTCTGGTGCCGTACGGTGCGGCCCTGCCGCATCGCCTCCACCGCCTCCGCGCTGTGGGGGAGGAAATCGGGGTGGATGATCTCCCAGAACGGCGTCGCCAGCAGGGTCGCCTCGTCGTAGCCGAGCACCTCGGTCCAGGCCGGGTTCACGTTGAGGAGGCGGCCGTCGAGGGTGCCCGACATCAGGAGGTCGGGGATCAGCGTCCAGATGCGGTCGCGCTCCTTGATGCGCTCGGCGATCTCGCGCTCGAGCTCGGCCCGCGAGCGGGCCAGGACCTCGCGGGCCTCCACGATCTCCTGGATCTCGGTGCAGGTGCCGAACCAGCGCACGATCCGCCCGTCCGCGTCGCGCACCGGCTGCGCCCGCCCCAGCACCCAGCGGTACTGCCCGGAGCGGTGCCGCAGGCGATATTCGATGTGGTAGGGCTCGCCCGTCTTCAGGCTATGGCGCCAGACCGTCCAGGCCTTGTCCCGGTCGTCGGGGTGGAAGATGCCGTTCCAGCCCGCGCCGTCGGTGGAACCCGCCGGCACCCCGGTATAGTCGTACCAACGCTGGTTGAAGTAATCGTGGTGCCCGTCCGGCAGGGTCGACCACACCATCTGGTCGATGGAATCGGCGATGGCCTGGAAGCGCCCCTCGCTCTGGCGCAGGCGCTCCTCCGCCTCCCGGCGCTCGTCGATGTCGATGACCGAGCCGACATAGCCCAGGAACTCGCCCTCGGTGCCGAAGCGCGGAGTCGCGGCGTCGATGGCCCAGCGATAGGTGCCGTCGGCCCGGCGCAGGCGGTACTCCACCCGGAAGGGCTCGTGCGCGGCATTGGCGGCGAGGAACGTGTCCGCCGCCAGCCCCTCGTCGTCGGGATGCGTCGCCTTGGTCCAGCCGAGGCCGAGGGCCTCCGCCTCGGTCTGCCCGGTGAACTCGTACCAGCGCCGGTTGAGGTAGATGCAGGACCCGTCGGGAATCGTCACCCACATCATCACCGGGGCGTGGTCGGCCATGTTGCGGAACCGCGCCTCGCTCTCCGTCAGCGCCTCGGCCTGCGCCCTGCGCTGGGTCTCGTCCCGCGCGATCCGGAGGAAGCCGGGCGAACGGCCCTGCGGGTCCGGCGGCAGGCGGTGGAGGGAGCCGGCGAGGAACACCGGCATCCCGTCCGCGCGCCGGTGCCAGCGCTCCGAATCGGCGCGGCCCTGGTTCACCGCCTCGGCGAGTTCCGCCGCATCGATGCCGGCGCCCCGGTCCTCGGATGTGAAGATCATCGCTCCGTCACGGCCCAGCGCGTCGGCGGCCGTCCAGCCCAGCACCTCGACGGCGCCCGCCGACCAGCTCGTGATGATCCCCTGCGGGTTCATCGTGAGGACCACGTGATCGCGCGCGCCCTCCATGACGAGGTGCAGGCGCTCCTCGCGCTCGCGCAGGGCCTCCTCCGCCGCCCGGCGCCCGCTGACGTCCCGGTAGAACACCGAGAGGCCGCTGCCGGAGGGATAGACCCTGACCTCGATCCAGATGTCCCGCTGCGTCGAGCTGTGGCGGTAGGTGAGTTCGGCCGAGGCCCGTTCCGCCATGGCGCGGCGGTAGAGCGGCCAGGTCGGCATCCGCTCGGCATCCGGCCACACCTCGAGGAGGTGACGGCCGAGGATCGCCTCCGAGGGGCGCCCGTCGAGGCGAAGGCCCTCCGCGTTGATGCGGCGGACGCGGAAGTCGTGGTCGAGCAGGAGGAAGCCCTCGCCCATCCCGTCGAGGACGCCGCGGACCTCGGCCTCGCTCTGCCGCAGCCGGCTCTCGGCACCGATCCGGCCGGTGGTCTCGGTGCAGGCGCAGAAGAAGCCGGCGACGGTGCCGTCCTCCTCCCGCACCGGCGTGTAGGAGAACGCGAAATGCGTCTCCTCGGGAAAGCCGTTGCGCTCCATGACGAAGGCGACGTCGTCCATCTGGATGGAGTGTCCCGCATAGGCATCGGCCACGATGGGGGCGAGGTCGCTCCAGATGTCGGACCAGACCTCGGCGATGGGCCGCCCCATGGCGGCCGGATGCTTGGCGCCCATGAGCCGGGCATAGGCATCGTTGTAGAGGACGATCTGCCCCGGCCCCCAGGTGACGAACATGGGCTGGCGCGCGGCGACCATCATCCCCGTCAGCGTGCGGAGGGACGCGGGCCAGGAGGCGAAGGGTCCGAGGGGCGTCGCGGACCAATCGATGGCCTCGATCAGCGCACCACACTCGCCCCCGTTCACGAGGACACTCACTGCCACTCTTTCTCCGTCGCGAGGGTCGATGCGGGATGGCGCGCCGCGGGATCGGATCGCGCGTCCGCACAGGATCGACGTCCCTGCCAACGGCCAAGGTCGATCCGCCGTTCCCCGCGAGGGCCCGCCTCACCGGAGGGACGGCCCGGCCTCGACATCGCGGCCCGATGACACGAGCCGGTGTCCGATGTCAAAGTCGCGGCGCCCGCCGGTCAGTATCTCCGTTTGAAATGTCGTCCTGAACGATCGCCCCCACGCTCCCGTTCCGATTCCGAGTGGGGGAAATCCGACGCTTGGTCCCCATCCCTAAGCGTCCGAGGAGGTTGGTAATCGGACGTTGGCCAGCTGCCAGAACGTTGACGTTCGACCTTCGGAACAGGCCCGCGCCCCGATCCGCTCTCCCATGAACCAGAGGCGACCGGGCTTTGCCAAGGCGTGCCGTCGCCCGCTGCCCTTGCGCCCGCTGCCCTTGCGTATGCACCCGTATCCGCGTCACGCTACTAGAGTTGCGCCCGACCACGTTGGGTCGGGGCACATCTCCAGGCCTTTGTTGTGCCGCGCTCTTTTTCGCCGAACCGGCATCCACTTCGGCGGAGAGCGCTCTAGAGGTTCGTGAAGTTTGCGACGATCCCGGGCGTCCGGCTGCCCTTGGAGGACGCGGCCATCAACCGGACATGGTAGCGGGCGCCGTCTGTGCTCTCGATCGTCCGCTCGGAGGGACGGCTCGTTGCCAGCACCGTCGGGATCTCGTCTGACAGCCACGTCAGGGGAATCGGCGTCGAGAAGTTGCGCAGGGACCGGCCGACGTCGCCCGGCTGCAGGCCAAAGATCTGTGCCGCGGCGGCGGTGAACATGCGGATGTGGAGATCCGGTGTCAGGAGCACGCTGGCGACGTTCATGCCCTCGAACAGCGTGGACTGGTCATCGCTCATCTGATCGATGGCCTCGATCTTGGACGTCAGCTCGGCATTCAACGTCTGAAGTTCCTCGTTCAGAGACTGCGTCTCCTCCTTCGAAGCCTCCAGTTCCTCGTTGGCGGCCTGCATTTCCTCGTTGACGGAGTACAGTTCCTCGTTCGAGGATTTGAGCTCCTCGAGGGAGGTTTCGTACTCCTCGATCACACCCTGAAGCCGCTCGCGCGTCACGCTCAGTTCGCGTTCCAGGCCCTGGAACGCCGTGTCCCGTTCATTCGCCTCCAGGGCCTGCCGCTCCCTTACGACCGGCGCAGCGGCTTCCTTGAACACGACCAGGAACAGTGGCTCAGTCGCGCCGGCCGTGTTCAGCGGCTTGACGACCAATGAGATAGTCTGGAGCCGGCCGTCCGGCAGTTCGACGCTGATGCTGTCGCGCACGGCCGGGGTGTTGCCCTCTATCGCCTCGCGCAGCGCCGTTCGGAGATCCAGCCGCAGGCCCTTGCGTGCCATCGCAGCCAGCTCCCGAGTCGGCTGTCCCGGCACGACCTCCAGGTGATCGCCGATCCGCGACGAGTAGTGCACGGCCTCGCCCGTCCGCGTCACGACCGCGTGCGGCGGCGTGAACTCGGATAGCATCAGCGTCTCGACCGTGTGCCGCAGGGCCGCATGTGTCGTGACGTTGCGCCGGTACGGCTGGCCGGCACCCGCGAAGATCGGCGTGTCAGGCCCGGACATTGGTGGCAAGCGGGCCGGCAGGATCGCGTCGCGGGCCTGGAAGATGCGGTTCCGCTTGTCGATCGTCTCGAACAAGTCGTCGAAGCGCGTCACGTTCTCGGCCATCCCGATGAAGAGGTAGCCGCGCGGGCGTAGAGCGTAGTGCAGCACTGGCATCAGTTGCTGCTGGGCTTCGACGCCGAGATAGATCAGCAGGTTGCGGCAGGAGACGAGATCGAGGCGCGAGAACGGCGGGTCGCGCAGCACGCTGTGCGGGGCGAAGCTGCAGAGGTCGCGCACGGCCTTTGCGACCACCACGCTGTCGCCTTCGACGACGAAGTGCTGCGCGATCCGTTCGGGCGTGACGGCGGACAGGTAGGTCCTCGGGTAGAGGCCGGTCCGGGCGACCGTGAGCGATCGCTCGTCGATGTCGGTGGCGAAGATCTGCACGCGCGGCGGTTCCGCCAGGGTCAGCATGTGCTCGCGCAGGAGGATGGCCAGGGAGTAGACCTCCTCGCCGGTCGAGCACGCCGGCACCCAGATCCGCACGACATCGGTCGACGCGCGCTCGTCGAACAGCTTCGGGATGACGTGGGTGGAGAGAGCCTCGAAGGCGGCGGCGTCGCGGAAGAAGTTCGTCACACCGATCAGCAGATCCCGAAACAGCGCCCCGACCTCGGCTGGGTCGGCACGCAGCAGCTTCAGGTAGTTGTCCGGCCCGGCCGCGCCGACGACGCTGATGCGCCGCTGCAGGCGACGCACGAAGGTGCTGGGCTTGTAACCGGAGAAGTCATGGCCGACCTGCGAGCGGAGGATGGCGAAGATCTCGGTCAGCAGTTCGGCATCGAACTCCCGAGCGACCAGGTCGGCCTGACCTTCCTGCGTGGCGGGACTGATGGCGGCGAAGTGGGCGGCGATCCGGTCGCCCATCCGTTCGGCCGTCTCGCCGAAATCGACGAAGCCGGTCCGCAGCGCGCTGATGGGCATGTCGGGGGCTTCGGGGCCGGAGCCATCCAGGGTCTGGGCCAGGGTCAGGCCGCCGTGCTCCTTGATCGCCTTGATGCCGATGGCGCCGTCACCGTCGCCGCCGGACAGGATCACGCCGACCGCGCGCTCGCCCTGGTCGACGGCCAGGGCAGTCAGGAAGATATCGACCGGCTTGGTCTCGCGGATCGCCGGCCTCAGCGGCTTCAACCTCAGCCGGCCGCCCGCGATGCTCATGACGAAACCGGCCGGCATGACGTAGACGCGGCCCGGCCGGACCGGCACGCCGTCGACGGCGACCTCGACACCGAGCGGCGTGAGCCGGGCCAGCACGTCCGAGAGCAGGCTCTTGTGCTCCCGGCTGAGATGCGTGACGACGACGAAGGCGGCTCCGAGCGTCGCCGGCACCCCACGGAAGAAGCCCCGCATCGCCTCGATGCCGCCCGCGGACGCGCCGATGCCGACGATCGGGAAGTGGTCCTGGTCCATCACCACGTTCTGAGCCTTCGGATCGATGCTACGCCGTTCGTCGGGTCCCAGCATCATGCGTTCTTTCCTACACCGCGTCGATCAATGCACGGTGGTTCCGGCCGCCCGTTGTCCCATCGCGCCAGCGACATCCAGCGCAGGTCGGCTTTTTGCGGTTTTCGCATAAAGCGAGCAGACGTAAGTATAACCCTAAGCTGTAAGGTTTTCGCCTCGGAAATTGCCGAGAAGCGGACCTTAACCGATCTCCCGGGAGCGGCTATTCTGCTTCCAACCGGTAAGGCCTCTTCTTAAACTTGCCGCTAGCCGCGGGTCCCCTTCGCCATGTCGAGGAGACGCTGAGTCTCTGCAAATGTCACATTCAGCTTCACTTGCGCATCGCGAAGCTCCACAATCAGCCCCGCTGTGCGCCTCATCTCAGCCCGTCCTTTCCGGAAGCGTAGCTTGGAGGGTTGTTTTGAACGCTTTCGCCCGTGATCCAGAACCTCCGCGAAAGGCAGCACCATCAGAATGGTACCACGCGCGTCGGTGATCTCGAAGCCATACCGGATCGGGTTCTCCGCGTTGGAGGCCAGATCAGAGCTCATTCCCGGCACGGCCTTAAAGGCCTCAAGATAAGCTGCCTCAACGCTCACGAGATCCAGGCCTGTATCGTCGCAGTCAAGTCCATCTGGGCCACGGAGGTGAAAGTAAAACTGTGTCATAGACCGTACCCGGTGGACGTTTCTTCATCCTGCCAGCCTGCGCGGGTCGTTTCGGATGGTCAAGGCCGAGGCCGTGCCCCCCGGAAATCCACCCGATCCCGCTAACTAGAGCCGTGACCTGGTAGCGGCTCTGGATTCCGGGCTCCGCGATGCGGACCCAAAATGACGACGTGGCCTGTTCAGTGTCGTGCCACATCCCATTCCCCCTGGTTCGCAGCCCTGCCGCCATCCCGCCGCGTGTGGACATCGTTGCGCGGCGACGGCATCGCCCTCGTCCGCCCGTCATCCTGGGCTATGAAGACTCCGCCCCACCCGGCTCCTTCATCCTTCGAAACGAGGCCACGACCCTTGCGCATCCTGGCGATCCGCGGCGAGAACCTCGCGAGCCTCGCGGCCCCCTTCTCCGTCGATCTCGCCGGCGGCCCCATCGGCGCCACCGGCATCTTCGCCATCACCGGCGAGACGGGGGCGGGCAAGTCCACCATCCTCGACGCCCTCTGCCTCGCCCTCTACGGGCGCTATCCGCGCGTGGCGACCGGCGGGCGCGAGCGGGCGCCCGATCCCGGCGGCGACCCCATCACCATCGGCGACGAGCGGGCGATCCTGAGGCGGGGGGCGACGGAGGGCTTCGCCGAGGTCGATTTCATCGGCCGGGACGGGCAGGGCTACTGCGCGCGCTGGTCGGTCTACCGGGCGCGCGGCAAGGCCAACGGCCGCCTCCAGAACAAGACCCGCTCCCTCACCCGGCTTGCGGACGGGGGCTCCGTCGGCGACAGCAAGGCCGGCCTCGTCGACGCGGCGATCTGCGAGCTTACCGACCTCACCTTCGACCAGTTCCGCCGCACCGTCCTGCTGGCGCAGGGGGAGTTCGACGCCTTCCTCCTCGCCGCCGAGGGCGAGCGCGCGGAACTCTTGGAGAAGATCACCGGCACGGCGATCTATTCCGAGATCTCGAAGCGGATCCATGCCGGGGCCGAGGCGCAGCGCGCCACTGTGAAGGAGCTGGAGGCCCATCGCGACGCCGTCGGCCTCCTCGACGAGGCGGCGCGGGCGGAGAAGCACGCAGAGCGGGCGCGTCTCCAGGCCGAGGTGGCGGGGCTCTCCGGCCAACTGGCGGACCTGAACGCGGCGCTGGCCCATGCGCGGCGCATCGCCGACACACGGGGCCTGGTCGCGGCGGCCGAGAGCCGCCTCACCGTGGCGCGGCAAGCCCTGGAGACCCATCGGCCCGACAGCCTGAGGCTGGCCGAACTCGACGCGGTGGAGCCCCTGCGCGAACCGGCGCGGAATGCGGCGCGGGCGGAGCGGGATCTGACCGCCGCCGAGGCGGCCCTGGTCCTGGCCCTCGCGGCGCGCGGAGAAGCCGAGGCGCGGGCCGGGGCCGCGCGGGAGGCCCATGACGCCGCCGCCAGGGCGGACGAGGCCTCGGAGATCGGGTTCAAGGCGTTCGGGCCGGTCTGGACGCGGGCGGCCGAGCTCGACACCCGGATCGCCGAGGCGGCCGCCGAATCCGCCCATGCCACCGAGGCGGCGACCGTCGCCGGGGCGAAGGCGCTGGACGCGCGGACAGCCCTGGAGGCGCTCGATGCCGGCCTCGCGGCGGCGGAGGCCACGCGCGCCGAGGTCGCCGCCCGGTTCGCGGCCGATACGGGCGGCGCCTTCCTCGCCGGCCGGACGGAGGAGGCCGAACAACTCTTTGCCAAGCGCGCGACCCTGAGCGCGGAACTGGCGGAGGCCAAGGCCACTCTCCGCACGGCCACGGACGAGGCCTCCCGCCGCTCGGCCGCGATCGCCACGGGGGACCGGGCGATCGCGCAGGCGAAGGCCGCGCGGACGCAGGCGGCCGAGCACCGGGCCGGCCTCGCCGCCGCCCTGGACAAGGTCGGCGAGGCCGCGGCGCGGGCGCGCCTGGGCACCATCGACCGCCTCGCCGAGCACCTGCGCGAGGCCTTGCCCCTGGCGCGCGGCCACGCGGAGGCGTCTCTCGCCGTTGAGCGCGCCTCCACGGAGGCGGAGGCCGCCCGCCGCGCCGAGGAGGCCGCGCGGCTCTCGGGGGAAGAGGCCGCCGCCCGGCAGGCCCGCGCCGTGGAGATGCGTAAGGCCGTCGCCCCCCTGGCGGAGCTCGCCGAGGAGGCGGTCTCGCAGCAGGCGGCGCATCTGCGCAGCCTGCTCGTGGAGGACCAGCCCTGCCCGGTCTGCGGCGCCACCGATCATCCGCATGCCCGAGACCAGGATGGGCTGGGGCGGGTGGCCGAGGCGCTGAAAGCCCAGCGGGCGGAACAGGACGCGGCCATCGCCGCCGCGCGGGACGCCCTGGCGGAGGCCGCCTCGGCCGCCGCCGCCGCCGACGCGCGGGCGCGCAACGCCGAACAGGTGGCGGCGGCCGCGCAGGCTACGCAGGGTCGGGCGGCCTCCGCCTATGCCGACCTGCACCCGAACCTCCTCGCCACGCGGGACGAAGCGGGGGTGGACGGGACCATCCCGGAACGGCTCGATGCCGAGGCGGCTCCCGCCCTCGCCGGCCTCGTCGAGGCCCTGAAGCGCGACCGCGCCCCGCTGCTCTCCGCCCTGGAGCGGGCCGGGACCCTGCGCACCGAGATCGACGCCCTCACCGCCCGGATCGAGGCGGGAGCCGGTGAGATCGAGGCGGCGGAACACGCCCGCGCCGCCGAGCGCGAGGCCCTGCGTCTGGCCGAACTCACCGCCAATGGCGAGACGGTCCGCGTCTCGGGCCATACGGAGCGGGTCGTCTCCCTCGGCCGCGAGATCGCGCCGTATCTGGCGGGTGCCGGCCTGTCACTGGCCGATCTCGAGCGGGACGGGGCCGGTGCGGCCGAGCGCGTGGCCGAGATCGCCGCCGCGCACCATGCCCTCGACCGGCATCGCGGGAAGCTCGACCGGGAGGCCCAGTCCCTCGCATCCCGGCGCGCCGGCGCGGCCGAGGCCCTGGGCTTCACCCGCGCCGCCGCCGACGCGGCCGGACGCGAGGCGCTGGCCCGCTCCGACAAGCTCGCCGGGCTGCGGGCCGAACGTGCGCCCCTCCTCGGCGGCGAGGAGACGGGCGCGCACCGGACCCGGATCAACGACGCGCGCAAGCGCGCCCGCGACGCGCTGAAACAGGCGGAAGAGGCCCGCGCCGCCGCCCATGCCGCCCTCGCCTCGGCGGTGACGGCGGCCGAGCACGGGGTGGCCTCCCGCGACGCGGCCCGGCGGCTGCGCGAGGAGGCCGATGCCGCGTTCCTCGCCGCCTGCGCCCCGCGCGGCGTCGAGGCGGTGCGGGAGGCCCTGGCCCTGCCCCCGGAGATCCGCGCCTCCCTGCGCCAGGCCGTCGATGCGCGCATGGCGGAAGCGCGCGAGGCGGAGACCGCCCTCGCCACCCGGCGGGCCGACCTCGCCCTCCTCCTCGATGCGCCGGAGATCGACGCTCCCGCCACGCAAGCGGCGGCCTCCGGCCTCGCCGAGACGATCACCGCCCATCAACAGGGGCTCGGCGCCATCACGGCCGATCTCCAGCGGGACGACGCGGCGCGGGAGCGGGCGGCCGGGTTGGAGGCGGCGATCGCCGGGGCGCGGGCCGATTACGCCGTCTGGGAGGCGGTGAACGAGGCGGTGGGCTCGGCCAGCGGCGTCAAGTTTCGCCTCTTCGCCCAAGGGGTGACGCTGGAACATCTGGTCCGGCTCGCCAACGAGCACCTGCTGGCCTTGAGCCCGCGCTACCGGCTGGTGCGCGGCGACCCGGCCAACCTCTCCCTCCACGTGGTCGACCGCGACATGGGCGAGGAGGTGCGCGCCACCCGCAGCCTCTCGGGCGGCGAGCGCTTCCTCGTTTCCCTGGCCCTCGCCCTCGCTTTGTCCGGCCTGGAGGGCCGCGATTCCTTCGTCGACACGCTCTTCATCGACGAAGGCTTCGGCTCCCTCGACGCCGAGACCCTCGACCTCGCGGTGGACGCCCTGGAGACGCTCCAGGGCCGGGGCCGCAAGGTCGGCGTCATCACCCATGTGGCGGCGATGATCGAGCGCATCGCCGTGCAGGTCCGCGTGGAGAAGCGCGGCAACGGCCGCAGCGTGGTGAGTGTCGTGGAGGCTGGGGCGGGGTGAGGCTGCTGATCGCCTCCGGTGCGTCGGTCAGGGGGCTCTTCTGAAACACTGCTGGATTCAGCCATCCGCTTTTACAAGCAGAGCGCGTCCCTCTCCCCCTTGTGGGGAGAGGTCAGGAGTGGGGGTGGCTCCGCCAGCCTCCGCAGCATGAGGGTCACCCGACCACCCCCACCTCCAACTCCTCCCCACAAGGGGGAGGAGGGCCGCGCGGCCCTTACATGTGTGAATGCCGTAGACTGGACGGAAAAGAGACCCGCATCAGTATTCCCGGCGTGACGTCTTCCCAGCTCGAAGTCCTGGCCGCCTCAAACGAAGAACCCCGAATCGACCTGCGAGACGCGGATGTGGTCCAGTTCGACCGTTCCCCCGCCCGAAAGGGCGAGCAGGGCATAGCCGTCGGAGGACTGGCCGAGGGAGTAGGTCTGGCCGGAAAGGTCGATCCGGTCTCCGCTCGAGGCGCTGAAATCGAACAGCCTGTCGTCGCCCGAATGGAGGCCGAACACGGCTCGGTCGGCGCCCGCGCCGAGGAACAACACATCGTCGCCGCGTCCCCCGGTCAGCACGTTGCTGCCCCGGCCGCCGATGAGAACGTCGTCGCCCCATCCACCATGGAGCGTGTCGTTGCCCGCGCCGCCATCGAGCCGGTCGTTGCCCTGGCCGCCGAGGAGCGTGTCCGCGCCGCCATTGCCATAGAGCCGGTCGTTTGCGGCACCGCCGTTCAGCACGTTGCCGCCCGCATTGCCCCGCAGGGCATTCGCCAGATCGTTGCCGGTGGCCCTGGCGGCGTCGCCCATGAGGATCAGGTGCTCGACATTCTCGCCGAGGGCGTAGGAGACGGTGCTGCGGACATAGTCGGTGCCCTGACCGGCCCTCTCCACAACCATGTCGCGCCCGTTATCGACGAGGTAGGTGTCGTTTCCGGCAAGGCCGAACATCTTGTCCGAGGAGAGACCGCCGTCGAGGCGGTTATCGGCCGTGTTGCCGACGATCCGGTCATGCCCCCGGCCGCCGATGGCGTTCTCGATCAGGGAGCGGAGATCGCCCTGGTGCAGGAGCGCGTTGGCGACGTTGCCGAGCGCGATCGCGTCGCCGCCGCTATAGGCCTGGTGGTTGACGAGTTGCGCGGTGGAGAAGGTCGAGAAGGCTCCCGGGCGCAGGTCCACGTCCAGGGCGGTCGCATAATTGGAGAGATCGTAGGTGTCCCGGCCGTCGCCGTCCCAGACCGTCATCGAGATCTTGTTGGAGGTGGGAGCGCCCTGGCCGATGCCGTCGATGGACAGCTCGCCGGTCTTGGTGTCCCAGCGATAGGTCGTGTCGCCACTCTGAGTCTGGAAATTGGCGCCGTAGAGAAACTGCAGGGCCGCGATGTCGTCCTGCATGTAGGTCTGAGGCTGGTTGAACCCCTCGCCTTCGAACGAAACGCCAAGATTGGTCGGGTCGGACCGGTAGGTCATCAGCGACCAATCCTGCCCGTCCTTCTCCAGGGGAAGCGCCGCCGTGCCGTAGCGGGGCGGGCTGCCGGCGAGGCCGAGCTCGGCATTCAGAGGGGCGTCCGTATAATCCTGATGGCCATGCTTCAGGCCGAGCGCATGCCCGATCTCGTGCATGTTCGTCGCCTGCCCCCAGTTTCCGATCACCGGAACGCTGTAGAACGGCTGGTCGGTATAGGTGCCGAACCAGACATCCCCGGCCTGGAGATTGCTCGACGGAAAATTGGCATGGGCCGATCCTTCGTCAATCCAGGAGGTCTGGCTGAAACGCAGCTCGGCATGAACCGTGACGGTCTCGGTGATCTCCTGGAAGGTCAGGTTGGTATAGGAGGAGACGAGATCGAGGGTGTAGCGCGTCGCCTCCTGCTGCTGCGGATTGAAGGGCTGGTGATAGACGGGGTCGCCACTCTGGTACGGATCACTCTCGTAGCCGGACCCTTCGTAGAAGCTCCCGCTCGCCGGAAAGCTGTAGGTCAGCGTGCCGATCGTCCATTTCGAGCCGATCAGAACACCATCGATATGATCGTCGCCGGCGAAATGATACGTCCCGTCGCGGTCCTTAGACTGAAGCAGCAGGGCCGTCTTTCCGTCGCTGCGGCTGGCTTGTGCTGAACTCGGTACGGCCATCGTCTCGCGCCTTCACAATCGAGCATGATTGTCCGCGCCGTGATGGTCAGCCAGGGGGATGATTCGTATCGACGGCGCTCAGGACGAAGTTCATAGGGCCTGACCGCTTAAAGAGTGGGTTAAAAACTGCGACGATCGGGGCCGGCCCGACGGACCATGCGGGCCGATACCCGGCGGGTCGCCTGGCATTGGCGCGAAAACGGGACGCCAGCGCGAAAAACCCACGGCGTCCTGCCTCGAACGGCCCTGTCGCCCGGTCAGCCGGCGGGCGGAGTGAGGACCAGCTTGCCGACGAAGGGGGCATCGGCATTGCGGGTGCTGGTGCAGCCATAGGCCGTCTCGCCCGCCTTCATCGTCCGCAGCCGCAGGACGCCCTTGCCGTTCTGCTTCACGGTGTAGCCCTTCTCGCTCATGACATGGACGAGGTCGCCATCCGCGTGCAGCACCTTGGCGTTCTCGAACTGGCCCTCGGCGGTGATCGTCACCGGGGCGTTCGCCGTGCTCACGATGTGGAGCTCCACATTCGTATCGGCGGGCAATCTCAGCTCGGCCGGTGCGCAGACGGGCTTTCCGTTTTCGAGCGTCACGGTCAGCTCGACCGGCGGCATCGCATCGCTCGCCGGCGGCGCCAGAGGCTTGCTTTGAGAATAAGCAGGGCCTGCGATGAGTGCAGCCACCATGACGGCAAGGCTTCGACGAATCGTCATCATCGTTGTCGGCTCCGATTGCTTCGCATCCCGGCGGTGCGCGGTGTCGCTCTGACAAGAACGACCACCCGTCCCTGTTCCGGGCTGCGACGAAGCGAGCCCCCTCCCCGGCGCTCCCACCGGGCCTCGGCCCGATGAGCGCATGTCAGCCGGCGGCGAGGGGCGAGCGATCGAAACCGTCGAGGAGATCCTGCGGGTCACGGTAGAGGGCGATGCAGCCGGCCCTCGAAAGGTCCGCCGCCGGGACGCCGCCGCACAGGACGCCGATGGTCGACAGGCCGGCCTTGGTCGCGGCCTCCGCGTCGTAGGGGGTATCGCCGACCACGAGGATGGAGCTTGCCTTCAGGGGCGCGAGTTTCTTCAAAGCCGCCTCGAAGATGTCGGGATGGGGTTTGGAGCGTTCCGCGTCGTCCGATGTGGTCACCACGTCGACGAGATCGGCGATGCCCAGGATCTCCTGGTAATGCTCGACTTCGTCCTTCTTGCCCGACGACCCCAGGGCGATCCGCATGTCCGCCGCCACGATCCGCTCGAACAGGGCGCGCACCCCGGGGAACGGCCGCACCCGGTCGAGGTAGTCGCGCTTGAACAGGTCGGAGCGGTAGGCCTCGATGGTCTTGCCCTCGCGCTCCACGCGCTCCGGCGGCAGGAACACCGGCATGAGTTCATCGCCGCCCTTGCCGATCTGGCGCCGGACCGCGACGAAATCGGCCTCTACCCCGAAATGGGCGAAGGCCTCGACCCAGGCCTTGGCATGGAGATCCACGCTGTCGAGCAGCGTGCCGTCGATGTCGAAGATCACTGCGCGCATGTGAGGCCCTCCCGCGCCGACAACCATCTTGGGGAATGCGCCGTTCCGCGATGCGGATGCCACGGACCGAGGGATGGCGGTCGAAGAGGGGGTCGCGTGGCGGTCGAAACGGGGGGTGCGTGGCGGTACCGGGCGGATCGCCGTTGCTGTCCGGACCCCGCTCAGGGTGTGGCGGCGTGCCGCCGCGAGACGCAAATAAGCATTATCATGCTATATTTTTCCTCGGTCAGGCCAGGTGTATGGCACTTTTTTGCTTTATCTCACGGAGCGCCGTTTGCCCGATGATGAGCCACCGCTGTCTCGACCCCCACGATTCCTACGCACAGGCGGAGGTGTTGGTCACGTTCGAGGGGGTATTCCCGGACGTCCATCTCCTCTCGGCCATCGACGGCGAAGGTGACGACATCCTTCCGGACCTGATCGACGAGCAGAGGCGCGACCTGATCCAGGAAATCGCCGAGTTCCACTACGGAGCGCGGTCGGCAGCGTGACCATCGACCACCGCAAGACCTTCGACGACGCTGCCTTGCCCTTGGCGCCGTCCTCACGTTCTTTCTCGCATCGCCTCCAGAGCGCCACCACCTCCTGCGGCGCTCAAGGGGCGGGCTTCACCCAGCCGGCGCCGAGCGCCAAAACCTGTTACGTTTTAAAGTCTTGAGCGAGCTCGAGCGTCGGCTCGCCGATGCGGACCGGCTCAGCTCTTCGTCCCCTGGAAGGGACGAAACAACCAGGCGAGGCGCTTGGCATCGGCCTCTTCGCCCTCGGCAGGCTCGGTCGGCGGCTCTTCGGCCCCGGTCCCGGCCGGCTTCCCGGCATCCTCGTCTTCCAGCGTCTCGACCATCTGTTCGAGCAGCGGCGGCAGCCTGACCTCGTACTTTTCGAGAATGATGGCCGCGTCCAGCAAGGCGTGAATGTGAGCTTTTGGAATGGGTTGGCTGGCGATCTGCGCGCTGAGGACGCGGTCCGCCAGAAGGCTCGCGAGGCGTGACACCTCGGACAGCCGCCCGGCGGGGTCCGCGGCGGCGGAGGACGGCTCCGGGCTCTCGGTCATGACAAATGTTCCTCCCCCACCAAGTGCTTACCCCATTAACCGCCATCCCCCTACATGCGCCAGACGCTTCGTTGTCCCGGCGGACGAACCACCGTGCCGGCGGCCTCGAAGCTCCATTATTTTGGGCATCGGCCTGCGCGGCCGGGGCCGCGGCCCGAACCGCGCCACCCTCGTTTCTCAGGCCGCCCGTTGTGATAGGGGTTATTTCGCCCGCCGTGGTGGATGCCGGTGCGATAGCGTATAAGCGAAGATGATGTTTTTGAGTGCCGGATATTGACCGAGTTCGAGAGCGTAAGCCGTCGCATACGCCACTCGATAGCAGACCTAAAACTCAGGCTAGGCTGGGCGTTGGATAGTGACCCTTTGCGGAAGCTGGGAAGGTCCGCTTCAGGGCTGTCCTCAAAACGGGACGAGGACCAGGATGGGTGGGTTCCTGCCTGTCCGCTTTCGGACGAGAGATCATAGAAGCTGACGTGCATTCATGTGAGGCTTCAAGGCGATCACGCGTGGACATAGTCCCAAACCTTGGAGATCACGACCGACCCCTCGCCCACCGAGGATGCGACGCGTTTGACCGAATTGGCGCGCACATCGCCCACCGCAAAGATGCCGGGCTGCGACGTCGCGTAAGGCGAGGTTTCGCCGATCGCCTCCCCGGTCAGCACGAACCCGTTGGCATCGAGCTTGGCCAGGCCGGAAAGCCAGCCAGTATTTGGCGCGGCGCCAACCATCACGAACAGTGCGCAGGTCGAGACCCTGCGCAGGGTGCCGTCGGCGACAGTCCGGACCGTCACCGCTTCGAGATGATCCGCACCCTGCAGGGCGGTCACCTCCGCCCCGTACTCGATCGTGATTGCGGGATCCGCCTCCAGGCGGTTGGACAGGTAGCTGGACATTGAGGTGGCGAGGGATTGTCCGCGCACCAGGAGGCGCACATGGCCCGCCGAGCGGCTGAGGAACATTGCCGCCTGCCCGGCCGAGTTGCCGCCGCCGATGACGATCGTCTCGGTGTTCCTGCAGTAGCGCGCCTCGATTTCCGTCGCGGCGTAATAGATGCCCGCGCCCTCGAAGGCTTCGAGGCGGTCGATGGGCAAACGCCGGTACTGCACGCGCGTCGCGGCGATGACCGCGCGCCCGCGAACCCGCTGGTCGTTGTCGAATGTCGCGCAGAAGGCGTCGTCTTCGAGCCGCTCCAGCTTCACCACCCGACGCGGCATCGCGAACCGCGTCCCGAACTTCATCGCCTGGACCTCGCCGCGCCAGACCAGGTCGGCGCCGGAGATGCCGGTCGGGAAGCCCATATAGTTCTCGATGCGGCTTGACGTGCCGGCTTGGCCGCCGACTGCCAGGTCCTCGATAACCAGAGCTCGGAGCCCCTCCGCCCCGGCATAGACGCCGGCCGCCACGCCGGCGGGGCCGCCGCCGACGATGAGCACGTCAAAGGCCTCGTCGTCGACGAGGTTGTAGTTCAGGCCGAGCAGCTGCGCGATCTTGTCGGGGGTCGGATCCGTCACCACGACGTCCCGGCCGAAGATAACGGCCGGCCGACCGGAGGAAATCGCACAGCTTTCCGCGATGGCTCCCGCTTCCGGAGTGCCAAGCGCGTAGGATCGGTAAGGGAAGCGGTTACGGCTTGCGAATTCCGCGATCCGCCGGACGGCCCTGTCGTCGTCCTCGCCGATCAGGACCAGCGTACCGTCGCGCGAATCGAGCTGCCGCCGCCGCCGAGCCGCCAGCACCGTGATGACGATGTCCGACATTTCGGGGATTTCGGACATCAGTCGCAGCATGTCGGCCCGCGGCACCTCGATGACGCGTGTGTCGATGACCGCCCGCATGGGCATCGACCAGTTGCCGCCGTTCAGGATCGAGATTTCTCCCATGAACTGCTTCGGCCCGAGGGTCGAGGGAAGATGGCGCTCATCGGTGAAGGGGTTCACCACTTCGATCTCGCCCTCGATGACGTAGACGAAGCGGTCGGCCGGCTCGCCGGCGCGGGCGAGGAACGTCCCGGTTAGGTAGAGCCGCTCGGCGCCGAGGGCCCGGAGCGCGGCGACATGCGCAGCGGCCAGGGGTACGCGCTGCATCTCGCGAAGGTCGCGGCCGATGGTTTCCATGTCTTCCCCCATCGTACGATCGGAAGCAGAATCGATCGCGCATCTTCGTCCGGCAAGACGTGCGATCTTGCGACGGGTACCACACCGGTCCGCCTGCGCCTCGGCCCTCGAACAGTCTCCTCCGCGTTTGCCGGCCGACGGAGTACGTGCATCAACCGGCGAGCTGACGGAGTTCGCCCCGGGCAATGCCGACGAGTGTGCGCATCGCGAGACCGGCGACGATCACCGTGGCAAGGCCGAGCAGCAGCAGCGCCAGCGCATCCGCGGCGATTGCCTGAGCATGCCCCGCATAACGTAACGCTGCTACCGCCATGGCGG
The DNA here is from genome assembly GCF_001422125.1 of Methylobacterium sp. Leaf85. NCBI lineage: Bacteria > Pseudomonadati > Pseudomonadota > Alphaproteobacteria > Hyphomicrobiales > Methylobacteriaceae > Methylobacterium > Methylobacterium sp. Leaf85. The sequence goes on from NZ_LMME01000030.1 coordinate 321,340, forward strand.
CGATCGGGAAGCTCACAGCCCACCACGAGATCCGGAACGGGCAGCACCGCGGCAGATCGCGCAGTCGGCCCACAAGTACGGCGAAGACGAACAGGGCGATGAGGAAAAGTGCCTCCGCGAAAGCGTCGACCCGGCCGAACGTCGCGACATAGCTAGAGAAACCGACCGCGAAGGGGGCCACGAGGATCATCAGAGTGGGCCGCTGGGCCGGGACCAGGGGCTCCTCGAACACCAGTCGGGCAAAAACCAGGGTGAAGAGGGGGACAGCAAAGAACAACCCGATGCTCAATGAGAACATCATCAGGGTCTGAGTATGCGGCAGTCCGAGCGCCGGCCCCGCCAGTGGCACGTCGAGAAGGCCGACCACCGGCACGATCCAAGCCGGCGTCGCGTGAGCGAGTTGGTGCCGGCTGCCCATCCAGCGGCTGACGATCAGGAAGGCGAACAGGATCATCCCGCCGGCGCCGAGTATCCAGGCCGCCGCCGCCAGGAACGGGCTGAGTGGCTGGAGCACGAGGGGTAGCAGGAGCAGGCTGATCAGCACCGTCCCGAAGAGGTTCCCGACGATCGGGTGCCGGAACTCGCTCTGGACGCTCGTCCACGCGGTCACCGCCTTGGCGCCGTAAGCCACTGCCAGGAGGCCGAATACGGCGAGCGCGCTCCAGCCGATCCCATCGCCGATGACCCGGGGCAGACCATACCGGGCGCTTGCCAGCCGCCATCCGATGCTGAGCCCCGTCAGTCCCATCACGGAACCGAACAAGCTCACCGGCAGGTAATCGAACAGAGGTTTGCGCGCCGCGGAGGCAAGCCGCAGGTCGTCTGCGGCAACAGGCATTGTCATCGCCGCGCTTTCTCCATGCAGGCCCCCGGGGTGACATCCGACGTGAAGCGATCGGGATCAGGCACCGGACAACCGGGATTTCGCGAGTGGCAGGCTGCGGATGCGCTGCCCCGTCAGCATCGCGACGGCGTTGACCACGGCCGGGGGTACGCCGGGCAGCCCCGGTTCACCGATCCCACCCATCGGCGCCCCGCTTTCGACGATGGCGACATGGACGCGCGGCATGCGCTCGCGGTCGAGGATGGGATAGGCATCGAAGTTGCGCGCCTGACGCTGCCCGTCCTCGTAGACGACCTGCTCCAGGAGCGTCGAGGAAAGCCCGAGGGCGGCCGCGCCCTCCACCTGCCGCTTAACGATGGCGGGGTTGACCACGCTGCCGGGATCAATGGCGATCCAGAGGTCATGCACCCGCGCTTCGCCGTCCTTCAGCGAGACTTCGGCAATGGTCGCCGTCTCGGAACCAAAGGGCGATGCCATGGAGACACCGCGCGCCCGACGCGTCCCGTCCGCCGCCTGGAACGTCCCGCCCTTCCAGCCACCGGCCAGATCGGCGACGGCCCGAAGAAGGGTCCGGTGGCGTGGACTGTCCTTCAGAAGCGCCATGCGGAGCGCGAACGGGTCTTTGGCTCCGGCAGCCGCAATCTCGTCGAGGAAGCTTTCGTAGAAAAAGTCGTTCATTGAATGACCGACCGAGCGCCAGAAGGCGATCGTGACCGGGTGCGGCACCTTTACATAATCGAGTCGCCGGTTGGGAATGGCGTATGGTTTCTTGTCCAGACCTTCCACGACAGACGAATCCACCGGCGACTTGAACAGGGAACCGAACCAGCGTCCGATAGGCCCTTCGCCCACCGCCGTCGTTTGCAGAGCTACAGGCATCCCGTCGCTGCCGAGAGCCGCGCGGAATCGGGCGAAGCTCAAGGGACGCACCGCATCCATGCCGAACTCCTCCTCTCGCGACCACAGCACCCGAACCGGGCGCCCGGTCGCCTTGGCGAGTAGGATCGCCTGTGGAAACGGATTGGCGGGCCCGTAGTAGAAATGGCGCCCGAAGAAACCGCCGAGCATCGGCGAGTGGATGCGCACCTGCGCCGGCTGAACTCCCGCCGTTCCGGCCGCGACCTGTTGGAAGAGTTCCGGCATCTGGTTGGGCAGCCATAGGTCGAGGCTGCCATCCGCCTCGAACCGGGCGATGGCCGAGGGGGGCTCAAGCTGGGCATGCGCGAGGTAGGGCGCATCATATTCCGCCTCGATGACCTTCGCTGCCGAAGCGAAGGCGCCCGTCACATCGCCGTCCTGCTCGGCGGCGATGCCGGGCTCTGTCGTGGATTTCAGGGCTGCGAGCATTGCAGCCGACGAGAAGGATTGAGAGACCGTGGCGATCCCGTCCCGAGCGGGGCTCGTCCAGGTCACCTGCAACGCCTCCGCGCCCTTGCGTGCCCGCCACCAGGAGTCCGCCACGACCGCCACCGCGCCGGGCAGGCGATGAACCGAGTCGATGCCGGGCATCGCACGGATGTCGCCCTCGTTGGCGATGGTCTCGGGCTCCGTGCCGAGATGCGGAGCGTGCTGGATCGCCGCGTGGAGCATCCCGTCGAGGCGGATGTCGATCGCGTAGACCGCCCGGCCGGTGGATTTGTCCCGCATATCGAGCCGCGCGACCGGCTTGCCGATCCATCGGAAGCTCTCGGGGTCCTTAAGCACTACGTCGTCCCGTGGCTGGAGGGCGAGCGCGGCGGAGGCGAGTTCGCCGTAGCCGAGCGACCGACCGGAGGCGGCGTGGATCACCCGGCCGTCATCGGTGGCGAGTTGACCCTGCGGGACGCCGAGCTTGGCCGCCGCGGAACGCAGCATCATCTCGCGGGCCGTGGCGCCCAGGCGCCGCATGGCCGCGTAGCTGGAACGGGTCGAAAAGCTTCCCCCCGTCATGCGCAAACCGTTGACGACGGCGTAATCGGGGCCGGGTGGCGCGCATTCGACGGCAAAGCGCGCCGGGTCGAGGTCGAACTCCTCGCCGATGGTCTGAGCCAGGCCGGTATTGATGCCTTGGCCGCCCTCCACGAAGGGGCTCAACAGGCGCACCGTACCGTCAGGCCGCATCTCCAGAAAGGCCGCGACCCGCGTGCCGGGCTTGGGCGCGATGGCGGCCGCACCCTCGGGCCGCTCCCCGGCCCCCACGGGGTCGGGACCAAGGTTGACGCCGAGCACGAGTGCACCGGTGGCGGCACTGAGAAAGTTTCGCCGCGACAGGTTCCGGATAGGCTCGCGGCGGCCAGCGGTCGGCCACGAGGGCGTGAGATGGTTCATGGTGCCATCCCCCACTTAGGCCGCGGCCTGCCGCACAGCGGCGGCAATGGCATTATAGGTACCGCAGCGGCAGAGATTGGTCATCGCCGAAGCGATATCGTCCTCGGTCGGTTTCGGTGTCCCCTTTAGGAGGCCGGTCGCCGCCATGACCTGGCCCGACTGGCAGTAGCCGCATTGCGGCACCTCGATGCCGATCCAGGCCGCGACGACCTTGGCGCCCACGGGATCCTGCTCGATCGCCTCGATGGTGGTGATGCTCTGCGTCCCGACGCTTTCCAGCGGGATCTGACAGGAGCGCGTCGCTTGTCCGTCGAGGAGGACCGTACAGGCTCCGCACTGACCGATACCGCAGCCGTACTTGGTGCCGCTTAATCCGAGGGTGTCGCGCAGGACGAAAAGCAACGGCGTCTCGGGCTCGGCTTCGACAGCATGTGGGCGGCCATTGACCGTTAGCTTCACCATGGCCGCTTCACTCCGAAAGGTTCGCTCGACACTGCATCATGTATAAATCTGACTAGCACCGTCGCAAACGTCATAAACGCAGCGTTTTCGGACATGCAGCGGCTTCACGCGGCGTGCTTGTCTCGCAGAAGACTCTGCCGAATCTCCTGCGGGGTCTGCCCGTAGACCCGCAGGAAGGCACGGCGCATCCGCTCCCTGTCGGCAAAACCGGATTCCGCGGCGACCACATCGAGGGAGTGCCGGCTCCGCACCAGCAGAACCCGAGCGGCATCGGCACGCAGGCGCTCGATGACCTTGGCCGGCGACAGGCCGAACTCCGCCTGGACCGCTCGGTTGAACTGCCGGGGCGAGAGGCGGGCGGCATCGGCGAAGCGGGCCACGCTTAGCGGTTCTCGCAGATGGCCGCGCGCGAACAAAAAGGCCCGCTGAATCCGATCGGATTTGGGCTCCAAGTCTAGGAGATTGGAAGCCTGTGGCTGACCGCCGGAGCGCCGGCGATCGAGGAGCATCCGGCGGGCGACCTCGCGGGCCGCCCCCGGCCCGAGGTCGTCTTCGACCAAAGCTAGGGCCATGTCGATGGAGGCCGTCATGCCGGCCGAGGTCCAAATCGCCCCATCCCGAACGTAGAGCTGGTCGGTCTCCACCCGTAGGTCGGGAAAGCGCAACGCCAGTTCCGCATTGTCGCGCCAATGGGCCGTCACCCGACGGCCCGCAAGAAGGCCCGCCTCCGCCAACACGAAGCTGCCACGGCAGAAGGATGCGACACGCCGCGCCTGCCCGGCTACCCGGCACACGAACCCGAGGAGGATCGCTGAACCCGCACCCGCGCCCGTGGAGGCTCCGACGATGAAGGTGTCAAACGCCGCCTCACCGGGCGTTTCGGTCATCACGGCAAAGCCCGCATTCGTCTGAACCGGACCGCCCGCTTCAGAGATGAGATGCAGGTCGTAGACGGGTTCGCCGGCAACGTTGTTCGCGACCTGGAACACCGCCATGGCCGAGAGCGACATCAGCTTCAGCTCTGGGATCGCTAGAACGCCGATGGTCAGCACGGCCTTCTCCCTGCGTCGAGTTTCACAGAAGTATTCAGTGAGATTAACAGATTTCGCAGAGGCAGTCTTCGATTCGGGACAGAGACCAGCTTCGCGACAAAGATCTCGCCTGCCCCGTGCTGGCGGTCCGACTTGAACCTGCTGCACTCGGGGCCGCGAAGTCCAGGTCGGCCATTCTGCGTAAGGCGGCTCAACTGGCCCGATAACGGTCGGCCACCACGGCGCTCGACAGGTGTGGCAGCATCGCTTGGCGAGCGGCCTCCCAGGTCTCCCATTCGGCCCCCTCCATCAGCGATGGAACAGTGGCGAACTCGCCCCGGTCGAGGCCGACTAGCGCCGCGTCCACGAGATCGGCCGCAGACATGACCCACCCCTCGGGAAGGTTGCTGGACGGCAGCCCGGCGATGTCCCAGAACTCCGTGCCGGTCGCCCCCGGAAGGACGACCTGCACGGCCACCCCAGTGCCGGCGAGTTCCTTGAGCAGTGACTGACTGAAGGCGAGGACGAAGGATTTCGTGCCGCCATAAACGCCGTTGAGGACCTCCGGGCCAATGGCGACGATCGAGGCGATATTGATGATCGTGCCGCTGCCGCGCGCTGTGAAACGTGGCACGGCCGCGTAGGTCAGACGCATCGGGGCCGTGACGTTGATCGCAATCATCTGCTCCATCTCGTCCACTGAGGCGGACGCCAGGGGCGCGGCGCTGCCGAAGCCGGCATTGTTGACCAGATGAGTGATGCTCGCATCTGTCTTCAGGATCGCTTCGACTTCTCGGCGTCCCTCCGCGCCCGCCAAGTCGGCCGCGACGACTCGGACCGTGATTCCATGGCGACCCGACAGTGTGTCCGCGACCGCATCGAGCCTCGCCCTGTTGCGTGCGACTAGGATGAGATCGTGGCCGCGCGCAGCGAAGCGGTCGGCGTAGACCGCACCGATGCCCGAGGAGGCTCCGGTGATGAGCACGGTTCCGGGCTGGTTACTCATGGTCCTAGTCCTTCGTAATACGCCGCTGGCTGTTTGCGACGGCACAACACTACGACTGGACGGCGATGTCTGAAATGACGTAAAAGCGTCAATTCAGGACATAAACGGTGGTGGTTTCGTTGCCAGAGGTCGGCTTCATTCTTGAGGACGGGTTCCAAGTCATGGGACTGGCCGCGCTATCGGCCTTCGAGTTCACCAACGTGGAACTCGGATACGAGGCCTACCGCCTGACAGTGATGTCCGAGTGTGGTGGAACGATCCGGTCGTCGCTGGGCATCCGAGTCGAGACGGTTCCTCTCACCGTCGCACCGGACACCTTGATGATCGTCGGCGAGCTGCTTCCCCGCCCCATCACGCCTTCCCTGCGCAGCTACATCGCCGAGGCGGGTCAGACGTCCCGACGCGTCGCGGGACTGTGCACAGGAGCATTCGCGTTGGCCGAGGCGGGATTGCTCGACGGCCGTTCCGCGACCACGCATTGGGCCCATGCCAGGGACTTACAGGCCCGGTTTCCCCGCGTCCGCGTCGACGAAGACCGCATCTTCGTCTCCGACGGACCCATCTGGACATCCGCCGGGATGAGCGCGGCCATCGACCTGACACTCGCCCTGATCGAAGACGATCACGCCGCGGACCTGTCGCGGATGGTGGCGCGCAAGCTCGTCGTCTACCACCGCCGCCCGGGCGGCCAGTCCCAGTTCTCGGCGCTCCTCGAATTGGAGCCCCGCTCCGGCCGCGTCCGCCGCGCGCTCGTTTACGCCCGAGAGCATCTGGCCAATCCGTTGACCGTCGAGGAGCTCGCTGACGCCGCGAGCTTAAGTCCCCGACAATTCAGCAGGATCTTTCGCGAGGAGACCGGACAGTCCCCAGCCAAGGCCGTAGAGCGTCTCCGCCTGGAGGCTGCGCAACGCATGCTCGAAGACGGACGCCATGCGATGGATGTCGTTGCCCGCGACACAGGCTTTGCCGATCGCAATCGGATGCGGCGGGCTTTCCTGCGCATGTTCGGTCAAACGCCGCAGAGCTTGCGTCGCGGCACGCGCGTCATAGAGCCGTCCTATACAAACTTACAGGCAATCAAGATAACGGAATGAGCGGCCAAGTGGTGTCTCATTTTGAATTTGGCTTCGATCATTCGACTGCAGTCTCAGGCTCGGATGGTGGTCGAATTTGAAACGGCGAGAGGAACCACAAAAAGGCTTTGCTCGGGCTGGGAGTGTGCCAATAGCCCTCCCACTTCGCTGCGTGGCCGTGGTTTGACACTGCCATGGAGCATTGGGCAAGCCGAAGGCCAGATTATGCGTCTCAAGCTCTTGAAGCGCGCAATGTACGGCCGCGCCAATCTCGACCTCCTACGACGACGGTTCCTCCTCGCAGCCTAATTGACCAAACTCGGCAAAGAGCCGCAAACTGGTCCACTCTGAGCGCCAGTTCTTCGGGTATCCTGAACCCTGAAGGAGGGGGGATACCATGCCTCGCAAACGCTTCACGAATGAGCGGTCCGAGGCCCCCGGTCCCGAAAAGAAGCGCGCTGGTCGTTCGCGCAAGGCTGTCGCTGCCTGAGTGAGCCCTGGACGGCACTGTTCGCGGTCTAGGCCGATTGTGAAGTGGGAAGGCGAGCTTAGCCCCGCCGCCCCAATCTGATCACGAGGCCGGCGGGGTGGGTCGTCCATTTTACGTGTGAGCCGGTACGCAACTTGGCTCACCGGCAGAATAGGCGGCAGCGATGCGTGAGACGGCGGGTTCGCTTGGCCAGCCATCCCGGCCGACGCGCTTCATGCCCATTCTGTTAGACGCGAGTAGCCTAAGACCTCAGCGACCCGGCGCCGTACCAGGTGCTCCGGGGGCTCCGCCCGGTGTCGCCATGGCGGTGTAGCCCGAAGGAACCTTCAGCCGCGCCGCCTCTACCGGGCCGTAGGCTACCTGTGTCGCTTCCATGACCGTTGTCGGTGTACCGCCCGGTGGCGTGGTCGTCGTCCGCAGCAGAACCCCATCCTCCGTGATGCAAGACGTCCCCCGCCCCGGCCCGGCGGCGACCTCCCACTCCGTGCACGCCGTGCCGGCTACCGTGGCCGTCCCTTTGCGCGTGAAAGTCGCCCCCGGTGGCACGCCTTGCGTCATAGCCGCCACCGTCGCCGGTGGCATCGCCATCGTTGCCCGCTGTGCGTCCATCACCATCACGGCTGTGTTCGCCTTCCGGTCTACCAACATCCATCCCATCCCGCCGGGCGGGTCGATCCGCTGCTTGCCGTCGCTGGCCGAGAACGCCATCTGCATCCCCTGCGGCGGTGCTGCCGTCCCTGGTACGCCGGCCATGCCCGGGGCGTTCATGCGGTAGGTGACCGTGACGTCGCGCGTTGGTTGCAGATTCGCCGGTTGGGCGAGGGCGGGCTGCGCGACAAGCGCAAGGGAGGCCATTGCGGTTAGAAGACGAATCATGAGGTTCCTTTCTGCTTCGAAGGCGCGGAAACTGGCCCGATCAGCCAAGCTTGTCCATGGGTTGGCATTCCCGGATGGTAGCGCTCATCAGCATGCGCACGATGGCAATGCACTTCTCGGCACATCCGTTCGTCGGGCGAGGTACTAACGCGTCGAGGCTTCCATGGCGCTTCGGTTGCCTGCTGTCGGCCAACCGGCAACCCTGCCCCGGCGTCGCATCGCCCCCAGCGCGCTCATCGCCGGCATTTATAGCGCGCCATAGTCACACTATATCAGGTAATATGTGGCGACAGATTTCAACGAGCATCCGATATTATCAGTAATTACAATAAAAAAACGATCTTCGAATAAAAATTTACCTTTCTATTATTGCGGTCATGCCCGGGCATACACGTCCTTCTATCGTCGGCACGAGCCTAGACACGCACCAGCAGCGCCGGTGCCCTGGACGGGAACGACGCCGCCGGATGGTCGGGACAGGTGGGGACCTGGAACGGGCATTCGGATCTCGTGCGAGCCTCCTTCGTGACGATGCTTCGCCAGCCCTTTGCCTCCCTCTGGACAGGGAAATGCTCCACCGCAGCCTCCGACGGCTGCGACGGGGCTTCACGAGGGATCGGCGGACCAGCCCGAAGACAGCCTGGAAGGCCCCGGCGGTCGACCCGGAGCGACTCAACAAGGAGGGATGCCTCCTCCTGACGCGCCCCTCCGTCTTTCCCCACATGCCGACCCGGCAACCTTCCGTGCCAATGCGGCCGACTTGTTCGAGGCCATCGCCAAGGGGAAGTCAGCCTCGACATCGGAGGCCGCTTCAAGCTGGCCAACGTCGTGGAGGCCCACGTCGCGGCGGAGGAGCGTCAATTTGGCGGCGCCTTGCTGATCTCTCCATAGGCGGTGACCCAGTCAGTCATCTGTATCCATAATTCTGCTGGCCTGAAGTTTGCTGGGGTCGCCCTGCACACACGGAGGGTTCATGACGGCTCCTGGGGTTCAACTCCGCCTGGACGGTATCCGCAAATCCTTTCCCGGCAAGGGCGGGCCAGTGCCGGTGCTTGATGGGCTCAGCTTCGATATTTACGAGCGCGACTTCGTCAGCATCATCGGCCCGAGCGGCTGTGGCAAGACGACAGTGTTCAACGTCATCGCCGGACTTCTCGAGCCCGATAGCGGCACAATGACGTTTCGCGGCGAGGTGGTGCCGGGGCTGCAGGGCCGGGTCGGCTACATGATGCAGAAAGACCTCCTGTTTCCCTGGCGGACGGTCTTGCAGAACGTGATGCTCGGCCTGGAGATGAAGGGCGTCGACCGCGCCCAGGCCCTCGATACGGCCCGCGAGTACCTCTCGACCTTCGGCCTGTCGGGGTTCGAGAATGCCTACCCCAAGATGTTGTCCGGAGGCATGCGGCAGCGGACCGCCCTGATCCGGACCCTGATCATGGATCCCGACATCCTGCTCTTGGATGAACCCTTCTCGGCTCTCGACTACCAGACGCGGCTCTACCTCGAAGGCGTTCTCCTCGACGCCGTGGAGACCTTCCACAAGACCGTCGTCCTGGTGACGCACGACATCGATGAGGCCGTCGCTCTGTCGAAGCGCGTCGTCGTCCTGGGCAATCGCCCTACCAAGGTGAAGTCCGTTCACGAGATCGGGCTCGATGCCCGTTCGCCGATCGGCGCGCGCAGCGATCCGCGCTTCTCCGACTATTTCCAAACCCTGTGTGGCGAACTCGAGATCCAGACCCGACAAAGGGCAGCCTGATGGCGACGCAGACATTAAAAACGTCGGAAGTCTTGCAGACCTCCCAAAATCCGAAGTCTTCCTCCGCAGCCTCAGTCCGACCCGCCAAGAAACCTGTTGCCCGGCGCCGCGCCAAGCCGGGCGCCTTTGCCCGGGCAGCCGATACGACACTCGGCCGAGGCGTCATCCAACTGCTGGCGGTCGCCGTGTTCTTTCTTGCGTGGGAGATCGCGGTCCGAGCCGGCTGGCTCACGGAATTCCTGGTGGGCGCGCCATCAGGCATCTGGCGGGTCTTTCTCGCCTCCATGCTGGACGGATCGCTGCCGGTCGACACCTGGTACACCGTGATCGAAGCGATCATCGGGTTCCTCATCGGAACGCTTCTGGGGTCGCTGGCTGGCCTCGGCCTGTGGTACTCGGCCTTCGTGGCGCGGCTCGTCGAGCCCTTTATCGTGGCGATCAACTCGGTGCCGAAGATCGCGTTGGCCCCGATCGTCATCCTGTGGTTCGGCACCGGCTTCGTCTCGAAGGTGGCGCTCGCGGTTTCTCTGACCGCTCTCGTCGCCCTCATCGCCGCCTATCAGGCCGCGCGGGACGCCGACCCCGACCTGCAGGCCCTGCTCGCCTCGATGGGCGCCTCGAAGAACCGCATCTTCAAGAGCGTGATCGTGCCCTCGACCCTGCCGGCCATCATCGGGATGTTCCGCATCAACATCGGCTTTGCTCTCGTAGGGGCGGTGGTCGGCGAGTTCATCTCGTCACAGCGCGGCCTCGGGCACCTGATATATTCGGCATCGAGCCTCTACGACCTCAATACTGTCTGGGTCGGATTGTTCGTGCTGATGTTCGTGGGCTTCCTCCTCTACCACGTCATCGATTTCGCCGAGCGTCGCATCCTGCCTTGGCGGCAGATCAACACCGCCGGCCAGGTTCAGGTTTGATCTTCCCCCCGTCGATGGGGGCGCCGGCATCAGGTGCAACTCTCGGCGCCCCCTGGGGCTAAGGCTCTCCAAACTCACCCATACCTAAACATTCCCGAAGAGGGCTCCCACGGATGATCCGTTCCAAGCATCTGCGTTTCTCGGCCTCCCTGGCAGCGACCCTGGGGTTTGCCAGTCTCGTGTCATTGCCTGCCCGTGCGGCGGACAAGGTCACGATCTCGCAAGCCTTCCAGTCGATGCTCTACCTGCCCTTCTACGTCGCCATGGATGGCGGCTTCTTCGCGGGCGAAGGCGTCGAAGTAACGAAGGAGACGGCGGGCGCGCCTGCCGTGGCGCTCTCGGCCGTGATCTCAAAGAGCGCGCAGTACTCGATCCACGGCCCCGAATGGACCGCCATCGCCGCCTCGAAGGGCGCGCCGGTCAACGTGGTGGCGAACGTGGTCAACGGAGCCGCAGTCTGGATCGCGACCGCTCCCGACGTGACCTTCAACGATGTGAAGGACCTGAAGGGTCAGAAGATCGTCACCGGGCTGATGCCGACCACCAGCACATCGCTGTTCCTGAAGCTCCTGAAGGAGAACGGACTGAAACCCGAGGACGTCGAGATGACCCAGGTCCAGCTCGGCTCCGAGCCGGGGCCGCTCCTCGCCGGCCAAGCCAAGATCGCGGTCATGTACGAGCCCGGCCTCGACCAGGTGGTGGCCAAGGGCATGAAGGTCGTGCTGGGCTTTCCAGAGCGCTACGGCCCCTACGCCTTCTCCTCCGTGAGCGCCCGCAAGGACGTCGATCCGGCCATCACCCAGAAAGTCGTCACCGGGATGCAGAAGGCGATCCGCTTCATGCATGCCGAGCCCGAGAAGACCATCGCCATCGCCAAGAAGCAGTTCCCCAACCTCGACCCCGCCGTCGTCGAAGCCGCGGTCAAACGCATGATGCGGGAGAAGGTCTATCCCGACAGCGTCGACATCTCCGCCGAGGCCCTGAAAACCGGCATGGAGACCCAGGTGGCACTGGGCAACCTCTCGGCCCTGCCCGACTACGCCACCTTCGTGCGCCGCGACTTCATCGAGAAGAGCCTCGCGGCGAACTGAGGCCGGAAACGTCCGAACGCTACGCCGCATCGGCGCGGCGTTCGGTTCCGCAAGACAACGGACTCGTTGATGCTCAACCACCTCGGTCTCGTCGACGCCCTGCGGGCGTTTCGCGATGGACACGTGTCCCCCGGCGATTACCTCGCGGCCTGCCATGATGCAGCCCGGGCGCGCTCGGATCTTTCCGCCTTCACCGTCCTCGCGGCGGATCCCGCGCCGGGAGACGGTGCCTGGGAGGGCATCCCCGTCGGGGTGAAGGACATCATCGCCACCGCCGACATGCCAACCACGAACGGCTCGCCCGTCTATGCCGACCACGTGCCCGCCGCGGATGCCTGGATCGTCGCTCGCCTGAAGTCCCTCGGGGCCTCCGTACTGGGCAAGACGGTCTCGACAGAATTCGCTTGGCGTCACCCGGGGCCGACGCACAATCCATGGAGGCGCGGGCACACGCCGGGCGGCTCGTCGAGCGGCTCGGCCGCTGCCGTAGCGGCCGGGATCGTTCCCCTGGCGCTCGGTACCCAGACCTTCGGATCGGTGATCCGGCCGGCCGCCTATTGCGGGGTCGTCGGCCTCAAGCCGAGCTACGGCGCAATTCCGAGGATCGGCGTTCACCCGCTGGCCTCCTCCCTCGACCATGTCGGCCTGTTCACCCGCTCGGTCACGGATGCCGCCTTCGCCCTGGCGCGTCTGATCGGCCGCGACGAGGCGGACCTGCACGGCCGCCCATTGCCGGGCTTTTCCATCGACCTCGACACGGGATTGTCCCCCTGCGAGGCGCCGCGCCTGGCGCTGGTTCAGACCACGATCTGGGACAGGGCCGAACCGGAGCAGCGCGCGCTGCTCGACTCCGCGACGACAGCTTTCCGAACGGCCGGAGCCCATGTGTCCAACCTCGTGCTCCCCGCCGCGTTCGAAGTCCTGTGGGACTGCGCGCGCACTCTCCTCGCCGTCGAGGCGAGCGTCTGCTTCGGATCGCTGGTGGAGCGCTTTCCAGACCGGACGAGCCAGCCGCTCAAGGATCTCGTGGCGGAGGGGGCGCGGATCCCGGCCGTGGCCTACGTGGAAGCGCGTCGGCGGCAGGCCGATCTGCGGGCGGACTTCGATAGGGTGCTGGCAGGCTACGATGCAGTCCTGACCCTGCCCGCCGCCGGTCCCGCCCCGGAAGGGCTGGCCTCGACCGGTGACCCCGCCTTCTGCGTCCCCTGGACCTGCCTCGGCGTGCCGGCGGTCGCTCTTCCGGCTGGGGAGAGCCGAGGGCTTCCGCTCGGGATCCAGCTCGTCGGCACATACCGCAACGATCTGGCGTTGCTCCGCACGGCGCGCTGGTGCGAGACGGTTCTCGCACGTCCGATCACCTTTCCTGCCTCCTGAAGCCGCACGCCGCCATCATCGGGACGCTGCCCCATGCTTTCCCTACTGTCGCTGCGCAAGCAGATCGATGCCGGCTCGCTCACCCCACGTGAGGCCATCGCCCTCTCCACAGCTGCGATCGCCGAGCACGAGCCTGAGATCCAGGCGCTGGTGAGCCGTAATCCCGTTCCGTTCGTGGCGGAGCAGGGGCCTCTCGCGGGCATTGCGGTGGGAGTGAAGGACATCCTCGACACGGCCGACCTGCCGACGCAGATGGGATCGCCGATCTATGAAGGCTGGCGCCCGCGCGCCGATGCAGCCGCGGTGGCGCGCCTGAGGCGGCTCGGCGCTGTGCCTTTGGCCAAGACCACCACGACGGCCTTCGCCTTCCTTGACCCGACCCAAACCCGCAATCCGCGCCATCCCGGCCATACGCCGGGCGGTTCATCGGCGGGTTCGGCCGCGGCCGTGTCGGCGGGGATGCTGCCGCTGGCCCTCGGTACGCAGACCGGAGGCTCCGTCATCAGGCCGGCTGCCTATTGCGGCGTGGTGGGGATGAAACCGTCCTTCGGGCTCCTACCCACGGTGGGCATGAAGTGCTTTTCCTGGACGCTCGACACGCTGGGCCTGTTCACGGCGGGCGTCGCGGATGCCGCCCTCGCCCTCGCGCAGATGACAGGGCGTCCCGGCATCGACCTTCCCACAACCAATCCGGGTACACCGCGGATTGGTGTCGTCCTGCAAGATTTCTGTGCTGATGCGGAGCCCGAAGCGCTGGATGCCCTCGAACGCGTGCGTGCCGCCGCCGAGGCCATAGGATCCCGCGTGTGTGACGTGGTCCTGCCGGCGGTGTTCGCCGAAGCCTTCGGGTTTCATGGTACAATCCAGGATTTCGAAGCGGCCCAAGCGCTCAATTGGGAATACGCCACGCATCGTGCGAACCTCGGCCCACTTCTAAGAGCGCATCTCGATGACGCGCAGAACGTGTCGCCGAATTCATACGATGCGTCCTTGAAGGTTGCGGGTCGCGCCCGGCGGCAATTGCCCGATCAGTTCGCCGAGCATGATCTGGACGTGATCCTGACGCTCTCAGCCCCCGGCCCGGCGCCGGAAGGGTATGCCAGCACGGGCGATTCCCGCTTCAACCGGCTCTGGACGCTGATGGGTGTTCCTTGCGTAACCGTGCCGGTGGGAAGCACCCCGACCGGGTTGCCGCTCGGTGTGCAGGTGATCGCCCGCCATGGCGACGATGCCCGAGCCCTCAAGGCCGCACACTTCGTTGAGACGTTGATGCGTGAGCAGAATCACTGATGCGAGCTATCGCGGCAAGCTAGAGGCTGTCGTGGACCTGGGCGGTCTGGAATCCAGATGAGGAGGCATGACCTCTTCGCGCCAAGCCTACCCGTCCGATGTTTCCGATGATGAATGGGTGCGCGGCGCACCGTACCTGACGCTGCTGCGCGAGGATGCGGGGCAGCGTGAGTCTTCGCTTCGCGAGGCGTTCAACGGATTGCGCTACGTGGTGAAGACGGGGGCACCCTGGCGATGGATGCCCCACGACCTCCCGCCCTGGGAAGCCGTCTACCAGCAGGCCCAGCGCTGGCTGACGGCAGGCTGCTTCGAGCAACTCGCCGACGATCTGCGTGCGCTCCTGCGCCTGGCCTCCGGGCGTTCTCCTGAGCCGAGCGCGGCCATCCTCGACAGCCGAACCTTGCGCTCGACGCCCGAAAGCGGCGAGCGGGCCGGCTACGATGGGGCCAAGCGCAAGAAGGGCTCGAAGGTCCATCTGGCCGTCGACACATTGGGCAATCTTCTGGCCCTTCACGTCACCCCCGCCGATGCCGACGACCGGGTCCAGGTCGGGCATCTGGCGCAAGCCGTGCAGGCCACCACCGGGGACAGCGTCGATCTCGGCTATGTCGACCAGGGCTATACAGGGGAAAAGCCGGCCAAGGCCGCCCGAGAACACGGCATCGAACTGGAGGTCGTCAAATTCCCTGAGGCCAAGCGTGGGTTCGTGCTGCTGCCGCGCCGCTGGGTCGTGGAGCGTTCCTTCGCCCGGGCGACGCGCTTCCGCCGCCTCGTCAAAGATTACGAGCGCTATCCCATCACACTTGCCGATCTCCACATGGTCGCCTTCGTCTGCCTCATGCTCAAACAGGTCGCTCGACTGACAAGCGGTTGATGACAACCTTCAGCACTAATTTGGCAAAAAAGTATTTTGACCTATATTTGCGCTACAGGCAGAAAAATAGCCTGAGCATTCTGCAATCTCAGGTGCCTCAAACCAGAGGATTTTGACGCGGTTTGAACCTCCACGAAGTTCCGTCATGGCTCTTCAGGCAAGAATGCCAAAGTAGTGCTAGCTCGACGCTTCGGGCATCACGACGAGCGAGCGACCGGTGGCGCGCCTCGGCGAAGCGGCCCATGCCAAACGGAAATGAACCTGGGCATTGTGGGGGCTGATCGACATCTGGGGCGTACCGTCGAGTAGCAACGCCGGCGTCATTCCGCCTTGCCACACGGCCGGAACGCCTGCGATCATTCGACAAAAGACTTGATTAGAGTGCGCCTCGCTTGGCAAAGCCCCCCTTCGCCAGCGTGCACGCAGCTGCGTAGTGTCGCTGCGCGCAGGAACAATAGGTTATGCGGATCGTCACGAGCGTTGTCCTGCAAGTGATTGCCATCGCGCTCCTCTGTCTAGCCTGTGCGGTCGTGTGGGTCGTTCTCGACGTAAACCGGACCATCGAAGCCGATGCGACTTCCTCGGCCGATCGGGTCGTGCGCGAGGTGCAAGAGTTTGGCTGGCGCGAGCTGACGTGGCGCGGAAGCGCGGGGCGCAACGCCAAATACGCGTTTCCGGACTGGCGCAGCTCCGATGTTCTGCGCGTCATCAGTCCGGGTTATTGCGTCACGATTACATGGCTCGACGAGACGCCGCGGCGCCTGTGCGGAAACGAAACGGAAGTGAGCCCCGAGCCGCCGGAAATCTTCGTCCGGCTCTACACCATGATCTTCGGCGAAAGCCGACCCGTCGAGCGGCATCTTCTCGTCAATCGGCGCAGCGTCGGGACCGTCTCGGCGGTCGCGGATCATGCCGCCGTTCTGCGCAAGGCCTGGCGTCAGGTGAGCGTCGAGTTCCTGATCGCGGCCACGATGTCGGGCGGTATCTGCCTCCTCGTCGTACTGGTGGTCGGACACGCCCTGATGCCCGCGGAGATCATCACCGGCGGATTGCGACGGCTCGAGACCGGCGACCTCACCGTGCGTTTGCCGGCGTTCCGGACACGCGAGTTCCAGCATATCGCGCGGGCCTTCAATGACCTGACGGGACGCCTGGCCCTCACGACGCAGCAGCGCGCGACGCTGACCAAGCGACTCTTCATCGTGCAGGAAGAAGAGCGCCGTTCGCTGGGCCGGGACTTGCACGATGAGTTCGGTCAATGCCTCACCGCGACCTCCGCTCTCGCGGGGGCCATCGCCGCCGGGACCCGCGGCGACCGTCCGGACATTGCCGAGGATGCCGGGGAGATCGGCGTCCTGACCGAGCGCATGATGCAGACGCTCCGCAACGCGCTCGCTCGCCTGAGGCCTCCCGAACTCACCGAAATGGGGTTGGTGCGTTGCCTCGATCATCTCGTCGCCACCTGGAACGCGCGCAGTTTCTCCCCCCAGGCCGCCTCCACCGCACCGTCGAGCGGGAGCGCCCGTCCGGTCTTCCGCCTCGACATCGTGGGTGATCCCGGAATCGTGCCCGAACCCGTGGCCCTGGCGCTCTATCGCATCGCGCAGGAGTGCCTTACCAACGCTGTCCGGCACGGGCGGCCGAGCGAGGTCAAGGTGAGGATCGTTTGCGCATCGGAGCCGGCGCGGGCCGTGTCGCTCATCGTCGAGGATGATGGCGGCGGGGATCCGGCCGACCTGACCGTGGGCGGCGGTCATGGGATCCTTGGCATCCGGGAGCGGGTGGTGGCCCTCGGCGGCGTCCTTTCCATCGGGGCGGCGCCAATGGGGATCCGGATCGAAGCCACGATTCCCTGCGCGGCCGGCTCTGTCGCATCCCATCTGGATCACCCGGCGTGAGCGGCCTCTCGATCATGCTCGTCGACGATCATCCCGTGGTGCGCGCCGGCTACCGCAAGTTCCTCGAGCGCCAGGGCAGCTACAGCGTGACGGCGGAGGCCGAGAACGCCATGGACGCCTACCGTCTCTATCGGACCAAGGGCCCCGACGTGGTGGTCATGGACATCAGCCTGCCGGGGGCCAGCGGCTTCGAGGCGATCCGGCTCATTCGCGGGTTCGACCGGACGGCCCGCATCCTCGTCTTCACCATGCACCAGGGCGCTCCCTTCGCCCTCAAGGCCTTCGAGGCCGGCGCCATGGGCTACGTGACGAAGAGCAGTCCCCCCATGGAGCTGATCACCGTCATGGAGGCGGTGGCCAAGGGCGAGCAGGCGGTGAGCGTCGATATCGCCCGGGAGATCGCCGCCGAGCGCCTGTCGGGCCGGACCTCGCCGCTCAAGGATCTCGGGCCGCGCGAAATCGAGGTTCTGGGCCTCGTCGCCTCGGGCCTCACCACGGAGGCCGTCGCGAATGCGCTGTCCCTCAGCCAGAAGACGATCCAGAACTACAATTCGGGCATCAAGGCGAAGCTCGGTCTCCAGACCGATGCCGAACTCGTCTGGTTCGCCATCGGTGCGGGGCTGCTGAAGACCCGCCAACCGCTCGAAGCCGAGGCAGCTTCGAGCGAGGCCTCCGAGGCGAACGAGCGCACGCGCGGATAGATCGGGAAAATATCCCAGCTCCGATCGGGACGGCCTCCCTACGCAAACCGCGTCTCTTAAGAGCTTAATGAGCGTGTCCGAGGCGGCCTTCAATCGAGCCGGCGAGTAGCGCCGCTCGAAGCCCTTGATCATTGTAGAGAGAATCGATGAAGTCGGTTTGGTTGCATGGCTCCGTTCTGAGCGCCCTGGCTCTGTCCGGCGCGTCGCTGGCCGTGGCCAACGAAGACGTCCTGAAGCGCACAGCCGATCCGGCCGAGCAGGTTCTGCAGACGGTCGACTATGCCAACACGCGCTATTCGAAGCTCGACCAGATCAACGCCGGCAACGTGAAGCAACTGCAGGTGGCCTGGACGTTCTCGACGGGCGTCCTGCGCGGCCACGAGGGCTCGCCGCTCGTCGTCGGCAACATGATGTACGTCCACACCCCCTTCCCGAACGTGGTCTACGCCCTGGACCTCGACAAGGATGGCGTCATCGTCTGGAAGTACGAGCCCAAGCAGGATCCGGCGGTCATCCCGGTGATGTGCTGTGACACGGTCAACCGTGGCCTGGCCTATGCCGACGGCGCCATCATCCTGCACCAGGCCGACACCACCGTCGTCTCGCTCGACGCCAAGTCCGGCAAGGTGAACTGGTCCGCCCGTGGCCTGGCCTATGCCGACGGCGCCATCATCCTGCACCAGGCCGACACCACCGTCGTCTCGCTCGACGCCAAGTCCGGCAAGGTGAACTGGTCCGTGGTCAACGGCGACCCCAGGAAGGGCGAGACCAACACCGCGACAGTTCTGCCAGTCAAGGACAAGATCATCGTCGGCATCGCGGGCGGCGAGTACGGTGTGCGCTGCCACATCACCGCCTACGATTCCAGGACGGGCAAGAAGGTATGGCGCGGCTATTCTATGGGGCCGGACAGCGATCTCATCGTCGATCCTGAGAAGACCACGTCGCTCGGCAAACCCATCGGCAAGGATTCCTCGCTGAAGACCTGGGAAGGCGATCAGTGGAAGACGGGCGGCGGTTGCACCTGGGGCTGGTTCTCCTACGATCCCAAGCTCGACCTGATGTATTACGGGTCCGGCAACCCCTCGACCTGGAACCCCGTCCAGCGTCCGGGCGACAACAAGTGGTCCATGACCATCTGGGCACGCAACCCCGACACCGGCATGGCCAAGTGGGTCTACCAGATGACCCCGCACGACGAGTGGGACTACGACGGCATCAACGAGATGATCCTCACGGATCAGACCATCGGCGGCAAAGAGCGGCCGCTCCTCACCCACTTCGATCGCAACGGCTTCGCCTACACGATGGACCGAAGCACGGGTGAATTGCTGGTGGCGGAAAAATTCGATCCGGTGGTGAACTGGGCCTCCAAGGTCGACATGGATAAGGGCTCCAAGACCTACGGCCGGCCGCTGGTCGTCGATCGGTATTCGACGGAGCAGAACGGCGAGGACACAAACTCCAAGGGCATCTGCCCCGCTTCGTTGGGCACCAAGGACCAGCAGCCTACTGCGTTCTCGCCGAAGACCAGCCTGTTCTACGTGCCCACCAACCACGTCTGCATGGACTACGAGCCGTTCCGGGTCTCCTACACGGCGGGCCAGCCCTATGTCGGCGCGACGCTGGCCATGTACCCGGCTCCCAACGGTCACGGCGGCATGGGCAACTTCATCGCCTGGGACAACATCAAGGGGAAGATCGTCTGGTCCAACCCCGAGCAATTCTCGGTGTGGTCGGGCGCTCTCGCCACTGCCGGTGACGTGGTGTTCTACGGCACGCTCGAAGGCTACCTGAAGGCTGTCGACTCGAAGACCGGTAAGGAGCTCTACAAGTTCAAGACCCCGTCGGGCATCGTCGGCAACGTGATGACCTACCAGCACAAGGGCAAGCAATTCATCGGCATCCTGTCGGGTGTCGGTGGCTGGGCCGGCATCGGCCTCGCGGCCGGTCTGACCGACCCGAATGCCGGTCTCGGCGCGGTGGGTGGCTACACCGCCCTGTCCCAGTATACCAATCTCGGTGGTCAGCTGACCGTGTTCGCGCTGCCGAACTGAGTGTCTCACACCAAGCTCCCGCCGACCGGAGCGGCTGGCGGGCGTTTCACGAGGCGCTGCGAGATCCATTCCCCAAGGAATGGTGTCCTTGATATCGGCATGACTAGGCCGGTATCTCCAAGTCCAGGGTTTCGTCTCAACACCGGATCCCACTGGGTCTCGAAAGAGATCTTTGAAACGCGAGGGGATATTTGCGACGGACTCGTCCGGAATCGTCCTCTGTCTTGCAAAAAACCTCCGCCCCTCCACCGCCAGACAGACCGGACCGGCGAGCTCCTCGACGGAGCTCGCCGTTTCTTTTTACGACATACCGGTTGAAGCGAAACCCAAATGAGGGTTCTTTCCGGGTTGATGGCCAGCAGATCTGCCAAACCAGGGATGTTCACCTAGTAGTAGGCGTGGATCGTAGCTTCAAGATCATTTGTTTGTTCGAAGACGCCGCGTTGCAGACGCTGTGGGGTCAGGAGGGCGAACCAGCCCTCGACGAGGTTGAGCCACCAAGCGGATGTCGGCGTGTGCAGCGGCTGATCAAAGTCCCGGCTTGGATGTCGAGGGCGGCGAACAGGTCGGTCGTGCCCTGGCGGCGATAGTCATGGGTTCGACGCTCCGGCTGGCCAGGTCGCATCGGCAGTACGGGCGCGGTGCCGGTCAGTTCCTGGATCTGCGACTTCTCGTCGACGCACAGAACCACGGCCCGATGCGGCGAAGCCATATAGAGGCCGACGACGTCCCGGACCTTGTCGACGAAGGCGGGATCGGTCGAGAGCTTGAAGGTCTCGGTCCTGTGCTTTGTATCTGGCCCAAATACCGGGCGGGGGTAATCTCCTTCCTGTCCGGTCTCGGATAGCAAATCACAGGAAGCAGACGTTCGCTCGGGAAGCGGGGTTTGGCCGCGACCCACATTTGCGCCATTCGACTCCGGTCATGGCCGGGGACCCCGAAGCGCTCACTGGCAGGCTCCCGCCTGTCAGATGCTTGGGTGCCGGCCGCGGACTGTGCTGACGCCCTCCAGTACCGCGGCGGCATGCAGAATCGTTGTCTCTGCCTGCCAGCGCCCCACCAACTGCACGTTGATGGGCATACCCTCCCGGCTGGTCCCGAAGCGCATAGACAGGCCCGGCAGGCCGGTCACGTTGAGGGGCACGGTCGCGCCTTGCAGGTAGGTCAGGTCGACGGTCTCGCCGTTGACGACGAGTTCGGTGATGCCGTGTTTGTGCGCCGGCACCGGCAGCACCGGGGTGAGAAGGACGTCGTAATCTCGGAAGTAGGTCGCATAGCCGTCCCGGAGACGCTCCGCTGCCTGTTCGGCCGCGATGTAGTCCTCCATCGAGGTGTCGGGCAGCGACAGCATGGTCTTGGCCATCGTGTACATCTGGTCCTCGTGCCCGGCGGTCGCCTCCCGGAAAGCCGGCTTCATCTCCATGACGTGGAGCTTGTTGAACACGTCGAGGGCGAAATCCCGCTCCAGCGCCGGGATATGGACCTCCTCTACGTGGTGACCCTCGTTCTTGAGCGCCTCGGCCGCCGCCTTGACGGTCGCCGCCACCTCCGTGTCGATGGGACCGAAGCCCGGCCCGACCATCCAGCCAACCTTGAGCTTGCGATCCGGCACGGTACCAACGCCGGCATCAAACGGAACGGCGCTGGTCGCGAAGGCGTCCAGTCCGTCGGGGCCTGCCAGCTGCGAGAAGGCGAGCGCGAGATCACGAATGCTGCGCGCCATCGGGCCGACGTGCCAGAAGCGGCGGGGCGCCCGCGGCCAGATGCCAGTCATCGGCACACGTCCGTGCGTCGCCTTCAGCGAGACGATGCCGGTCTGAGCGGCGGGACCCCGGATCGAGATGGCGAGATCGGTGCCGAGACCGAGGGGTGACATGCCCGCCGCGATGGCAGCGGACTCGCCGCCGCTTGAGCCACCGGGCGTGCGGTCGAGGTCCCAGGGATTGTTCGAGCGGCCGGAGAGCAGGTTGTCGCTCTCGATCCAATAGGAGAACTCGGGAAGGTTGGTCTTGGCGAGCAGGATGCCGCCGGCCTTCTTCATGCGCGCGACGCTGGTCGCGTCGGTGTCGGGGACGCGGCCCTTGAAGATGGGCGAGCCGCGCTGGGTCATCACGCCGGCCGTGTCGATGGAGTCCTTCGCGGTGAACGGCACGCCGTGCAAGGGGCCGAGTTCCCTGCCGGCCATGATCGCCGCCTCGGCCTCCTTCGCGGCGGAAAGCGCCCCCTCTGCGATGGTGACGATGGCGTTGACCTTGGGGTCAACCGCCGCGATGCGGTCGAGATGTGCCTGCACGACCTCGACTGGCGAGACCTGGCGCGTGCGGATCAATTCGGCGAGACGGGTCGCGTCCGAGAAGACGATGTCGGCTGACATGGGCTGGGGTCCTTCGAGGGCGCAGATGCAGGCGGATCGCCCTGGCCTGGCCGGGCGACGATCATGGGTGGGGCGGGATCGGTCGGGCGCGGGCGCCGGCGAGGGCGCCCGCCTCCTCAGCTCCGCGCGAGGTGGGCAAAGAGACGCTCGGCGGCCGGGCCGGACGAGGCCGGGTTCTGGCCGGTGATGAGCAGGCCGTCGGTCACGACGAAGGGTCCCCAGTCGGCTCCCTTGGTGTAGAGGCCCCCGTTCCGCTTGAGCTCGTCCTCGACCAGGAACGGCACCACCTGGGTGAGGCCGACGGCCTCCTCCTCGGTGTTCGTGAAGCCGGTGACCTTCCGGCCTTCGACGAGGGGCTTCCCGCCGGCTGCCTTGACATGGCGCAGGACGCCGGGGGCGTGACAGACCAGGGCTACGGGCTTGCCGGCTCCGAGCGTCGTCTCGATGAGCCTGATCGAGGCCGGATCCTCTGCGAGGTCCCAGAGGGGCCCGTGACCGCCGGGATAGAAGACCGCGTCGAAGCCCTCGTGGCCGACGGCATCGAGCCTACCCGTCTCGGCGAGCACCGCCATGGCCGCCGCGTCGGCTTCGAAGCGGCGTGTCGTGTCGGTCTGGAAGCTCGCCTCGGCGCTCTTCGGATCGAGGGGTGGGCGGCCGCCCTCGGGCGACACCAGGACCACCTCCGCCCCGGCATCCTTGAACACGTAGTAGGGGGCCGCGAGTTCCTCCAGCCAGAAGCCGGTCTTGCGGCCGGTGTCGCCGAGGCGGTCGTGCGAGGTCAGCACCATGAGGATCTTCATTGTCGTTCTCCGTGTCTTTCGCTTGGGTGCGAGAAAAGTCTTGTGTGTCGGGCCGTCCGCCGGTTCTGCGAACGGCACCGGCCCGGGGATGGTGGGCCGGAGCTACCGTGTCGTCGCGGTGCGTTCCGCGACGGGTTCGCGCGCCGGGGCCGCCCGCGCGGGGCGGAGCTCGGGGTTCGCCGCGCGGACCTCCTCGAACCGGGCCATGCGGACCGCGCCAATGGTCTCCAGCGTTATCCGCTCCTGCGCCGCAGCTTCCCGCAGAGTCAGGACTGCCATCAGTCCGGCGGTGGCGAAGGTCGAGGCGGTAAGTGTTGTCGTGCGGTGCGGCATCGGTTTTCTCCCTCTGAGTGGTCGGTTCACCCGCCGGGCCGGGGACGATGGCTCGTCCACATGAAAGTAGACCAGTCGTCTTGAATTCAGACGCATAGAAGACGGCGCTCCGTGCCGTCGGAACGGCATGGATCAGGGTGACGCGAGGCCGAGGATGCGCCGGGTCGTTCCCATGGCCGCCTCGAACGGTGCGTCGGTCCGGACGATCTTGGCCATCAGGCTCGCACCGAGCCAGACGTGGTACAGGTCTTCTGCGGTCGTCGACGGCTCGCTCTCGATCCTGAGCGAACCCTCTGCCACGCCTGCCGCGATGGACCGCGAGAGCCTTTCGATAATCGCGGCGGTGCCGCCCTTGAGGGCGATGCGCATCGCCTCGGACAGGTCCGAGACTTCCGCCGCGAGTTTCACCGCGAGACATTTGCGCTGGTAGTCGACGCTCCCCTGCGTGGCCTGCCATTTTCGCCAGTAGTTCATCAAGCGTTCGGCATGACTCAGCCCCGGCTCTGCAAGCGTCGCGTCGAGGCCGGCGAGATAGGTTTCGAAGTAGTCCGCCAGGAGAGCCTCCCCAAAAGCCTCCTTGGAGCCGAAGTAGTGGTAGAATGACCCCTTGGGGACACCCGCCGAGGTCAGGATCTCGTTGAGTCCGACCCCGGAGAACCCTTTCGCGCCCACGAGGCCGTAGGCGGTATCGAGGATGCCCTGTCGTGTGTCGGTGTGTGCAGTGACGCGTGCCATAGCCCTCAATTAATTGAAATTAGACCGGTCGTCTAGAAGGCGCGCTACATTTTTTGCTGGAAGGACTTTTTGTGGTGCGTGCCGTCGGGCCAGCGAAACGATCCCGCCGCGATTCTCTTGGGCGGGGCAGGATCCCATAGTGGGGAACTACACCGCAGCTACGAGCAGGAAGCGCAAGGACACTGTCCTTCCTCGCCGCCCCGGGATCAGGTCCCGGGCTTGGACATAGCGACGAGGTCCACGTCGACCCCGACCTCGAGCGCCACCCACTGCCCGGAAGCCCAGGCACCCTGTCCGACGCCGAACTCCGTGCGGACGAGGCCGACATGTCCGGTTGCGCGGGCCTGGCCCTCGCCAAGCGAGAAGTGGAACGGGAGCGTGAGCGGTCGGCTCGTGCCCCTGATCGTCAGGGTGCCCACCGCCTCGTAGTCGCCATGGCCCTTGTCGATGAACCGCGTAGCCTCGAAGCGGGCCTGGCTGGCCGACTTCACGTCGAACCAGTCCTTCTGCGGCAGCGCCTCGTCGCGCTGGACGTCCCCGGTGCGGGCGCTCGCCATGTCGATTAGCACCGTGGCATGCCCGGCCTCCGGCTTGGCGGGGTCGAAATCCACCTTCGCCTCGAAGCGCTCGAAGCGCCCGGAGAACGGGGCGCCGACCTGCACGCCCGAGAACCGGATCGCGCTCTTGGCCGGATCGACCGCCCATTCCGCAGCTGCGACCGGCGAGGCGACCGCTTGCAGGGCGATCAGGAGGCATAAGGCTCGCGGGTTCATCGGATCGCTTCCATGGGTTCGGACGATGTCGCGGGTCCGCGTCCGGGCAGCATGCGGCGCAGGACGTCGTCGCGGAGGATGAGGTGGTGGCGCAGGGCGGCCGCCATGTGCAGCACGAGGAGCGCGGTCAGGAACCACGCCCCGTAGGCGTGGACGAGCTTGAGGACTCTCTCGGCCGCGGCCGCATCCGGAAGGAGCGGAGCCAGGGGCAGGTGGGGCCACGGCACGAGGCCGTACAGCACCGTGGGGATGTTGAAGGGCGACAGCGAGACGACCGCCCACCCGGTGAGGGGCAGGCCAATGAGCAGAAGGTAGAACAGGCCGTGCGTCGCGCCGGCCGCCCGACGCTCATGGGCCGGCATCCCGGCCGGATGCGGGGGCGGCCGATGCACGACGCGCCAGGCGAGGCGCAGGGCCGTCAGGACCAGGACGGTGATCCCGACCGACTTGTGCCACTGGTAGAGCTGGAACTGGCGCATCGGCGCCAGCCCTGCATGTGTCATGATCAGGCCCATGCCGATGAGGGCGAGCACGCAGAGCGCGCTCGTCCAGTGCAGAAGGATGGCCACGACGGTGTAGCGCCGCGCGGACAGGCCGGACACCATGGCCGCTCTCCTCGCTTGGTGTCAGTCCTGACGCTCGAAGGCGCCCGCGATGGTGAGGTGCAGGTCGTCGCCGATCAGCGGGACGTAGGTCTTCACGCCGAACTCAGAACGCTTGAGCGTCCCGGTCGCCTCGAAGCCGACCGTGACCTTCTTGTTGAGTGGGTTCACGCCCGCACCGACCAGGGTCACGTCCAGCGTCACCGGCTTGGTCACGCCATGCAGGGTGAGGTTGCCCGCGACCTTGGCCTTGTCCTTCCCCTCGGGCGTCACCTTGGTCGAGACGAAGGTCATCTCGGGGAACTTGCCCGCGTCGAGCCACTGGTCGCCCTTGAGTTCGCCGGTGAGCTTGTCGCTGGTCGTGGTCACCGAGGCGACGGGAATCTTGATCGAGAGTTTCGAGGAGGCCGGGGTCTTCGGCTGCAGGTCGAGGGTGCCGGAGACGTCCGAGAAGCCGCCGGCATAGTTCGAGAAGCCCATGTGGGATACGCGCCAGCCGACCTGGGTATGGCCGGGATCGACGGCGTAGGTGCCGGCCTGGATCTGGGCAGGGTCGCGGGTCGGCGGCGTCTGGGCCGACGCACCACCGCCGAGGACGGTGGCAAGGGCGAGACTTGAAGCGAGAAGGAGTTTCATGGTCGTCTCCGAGACGGAATCGAACTGCTGTGAACGGGAGGTCGGGAAGGAACCGCAACCTGACGACGATCCGAATAGTCTCGTTGGCAGGCCGCGTAGAGCCTGCTATCTCGCACCACATGGTTGCAAGAACGGAAACCTTTGGCGGCAATCTCGACGACCTGCGGGCGTTCTGCGCCGTCGTCGATCTCGGCACCGTCACGGCGGCGGCAGAGAGCCTGCGCGAGACCAAGGGCAGCGTCAGCCGAAGACTCTCACGGCTCGAGGCCGCCCTGGGTGCTACTTTGATGGCGCGCCATCCTCGGGCGGTATCGCCGACGGCGGAAGGCCTCGCCTTCCACGCCAAGGTCCAGGAATGCCTGGCTCTCCTCGATGAAGCGGCGGAGACGGCCCGCGACGCACGGACGGTGCCGGCAGGACACCTGCGGATCACCACCTCCGTCGACTTTGGCATCGAGGTGATGCCCGACATCGTCGCCAGCTTCAGAGAGGCCTACCCGCAGGTCACGGTCGAGATGCTGAACACCGATACGCGCCTCGACCTGGCGGCCAATCGGATCGACCTCGCCCTGCGACTGGGGGACGTGGAGGAGACGGGCTACCGGTCCACCCGGATCCTGGACGTCTGGATGGCGTTATATGCGACGCCCGCCTACCTCGCCTCGAAGCCGGCTCCCACAGCGCCGGCAGCCTTGGCAGAACACGACGTGATCCTTGCGCGCGAACGGCCCGGCGTGATGGGCATCCTTCTCAACGACGGCAGAGGGCGCACGGAACAGGTCGGCATCCGTCCCGCAATCCGGGCAAGCGACTTCGCGACGACACTCAGACTGACCCTGGCCGGGGCGGGCATCGGGCACCTCCCGAGCTTGATCGCTGCCCGTGGCTTCGAGGCGGGCCTGCTCGTTCGGGTTCTCGAGCCCTGGGCCACCACGGGCGGGGCATTGAGGGCTGTCAGCCTGGCGGGACGGGAGTTGCCGGCACGCGTACGCCTGTTCCGCGAGCATGTGCGCACCGAGATCTCGAAGCGGTTTTCCGTAAATTCCATGCAGCGATAGAGGATTAGGGCGGCGAGTTTCCTACGAGAGACTCTCGGCGCTCCCGAGTGTGAACGAGCCTCCGACTCCTCTTTGGGGAAGGGCAGGGACAGAGGATCTGCCTCAAACATTCAAGGTAGAAGGTAAGATGATGCGGCGATGAATGACGTCGGCTAGCGACGAGCCGTTACTAAATTTTATCGGCAGCATCTTCCTAAATCTAAAGCTTACGAATAAGTAATTCCTTGCTTTGCGGCGATACAGATTGCCTCGATGGGATTTGGTACAGAAATTCGGCCGCCCCCCCGATTGCCGAATGAAAAGTTCATAGGTATTCTACGACCTACAACAGTTTTTAAAATATGATACACAGTTAAAATTTCATAAATTAGTCTACAATACATATAAATATACTCCCAAATGAGACCTTTCAGTAAATAATCCAAGACATAGCCGCGCACACCCCGTCCGAAATTGAATTGATTATTTCATTGTACTAATTCTAATATTGATAGCATCACGACTCTGCGTGAATTGCCTCTTGTGTGTGTAACGGATTTTTGCAATCCGATCCTTTACGCGCATCTGTTCCAGGATGCTTTAACTCGGCACTCGAAATGCTCCGCGTTTCCCGAACGCAGTCCGAACAGGAGTCCCGGCTCAGCATACTTTATCGCACCCATCGCGAGGCACTTTTGCGGTTTCTCGGTCGGAAAGTGGGTGTTCACGAAGCCTCCGATCTCGCGCACGAGACGTTTCTTCGGGTGGCCCATGTCGCCCTGGACGATCCCCCTCTGCAGAACGAACGCGCATTCCTATTCAAGGTCGCGGCGAACTTGGCGATCGATCATCGGCGAGCCGAGGCACGTCGGGCATGCCTGCTCAGCGCGGATGACATTGCCGCCCATCTTTCGGTGCCGGATGACGCACCGGGACCTGACCGGGATGCCAAGGCACGAGCCGATCTCCGCTGTCTGACGCAGGCGCTGTCCGAGTTGCCGCCTCGCCGGGCGACTGCATTCCGTCTCAGCCGGATCGAGGGCATGAGCCATGCGGCCATAGCCACGCATCTCGGTGTTTCGCTCCGCACCGTCGAATCGGAGGTTCGGATGGCACTGGACCATTGCGCCGAGCGCTTACGGATCGATCACCATGGACGCTGATTGCGGGGCGGCACGGGCGGAGGCGTCTACCATCGTAACGGCCCGCAACCGAGGGGCTGTGTTGCAGAGTCATACCAATGACCAGCGAAGGCTCCGAGGATCCGGTCGGATCGGCTGTCCACGCCGTCGCTGCGGGAAAGTGGCCCTTGCACGCCGCAGTCTCGGAATGCTCTTGCGGCGTGCCCACGAGGAGAAGGCGCGAAAGCTATGACCGCCGGGGATCACGATCGTGAAGATGGGTCCGGCGACCTAGCGGCCGTCGAAAGGGAGGCTCGTGCCTGGATCGTCAGATTGACGTCCGGGACAGCAACGCACGCCGATGCCGAGGCCCTCACCGCATGGCGCGCGCGGCCCGAGCACGATGCCGCCTTCCTTGCCGCGTCGAAGCTGTGGCGCCAGGCCGGCATCGCGCTCCCGAAGCAGGTCGCCCCCACCCTTATCCGGGTGGCACCGCGTGGCATCTCCCGCCGCCGGATTCTCCGGGGTGCGGGTCTGGGCATCGCCTCGGCCTCCATCGCCGCGAGCGGGGCTGCCTTCCTTGTGAACTGGCCCGACCTGAGCGCGGATTTCCGAACAGGCACCGGAGAGGTGCGGACGGTCGATCTGCCGGGAGGGGTGCGGATCGAGCTCGATGCCGAAACCGCCCTCGATGCCCGAACAGCCGAAGCCGGCACTCTCGTCCTGCATGCGGGGGCCGTCGCCGTCACGGTCCCCGCCGATGCGCGTCCGATCTTCCTGACGGTCGGTCCGGCGCATGTGGCCACGCGTCCCGGGATGGCGACGGAGTTCGTCGTTCGCTGCCGTCCGGCCAAGGGGCTCACCGGTTGGACCGGCGGGACGGACGCCGAGCTTTCCTGCCTCTCGGGCTCCGTCGAAGTGATCGCGGAACCGGGCGCGCCGCCGACGGTGCTGGCCGCCGGCCAGGGGGTCGACACGACGCGCGGGGCAGGGGGCGGCGTTCATTCCATCGACACGGCGACGACAGCGGCGTGGCGGCGCGGCCTTCTCGTCTTCCGCGATACGCCGTTGTCCCAGGTGGTCGACGATCTCAACCGCTATCGCCCCGGTCGGATCGTGCTGGGCAGTTCGGCGGCTTCAATCCGGCGGGTGACGGGCATCTTCCACCTGTCCCGTCCGGAAGAGGCACTCACGAACATCCGCACCGCCCTCGCACTCTCCGAATTCAGACTCAGCGACCGGCTCGTCATCCTGCGCTGACCCGTCACGGACTTTTCTTGCGGGGTGACGGGCTCCGCAGCGTCTCAAGAGTCAGACGGGCGATCACGACCCGTCGCGCAGCGGTGGCAAGCCGCCTTGAGACGATGGGGCTGATGACGGTGCGGCGTAGCAGACAAGACCGGGGACGGGACCAGTACCGGATGGCCATTGGATTGAGCGGTCTCGCGACATTGGTCGCCGCCCTGCCGGCTCCGGCTTCGGCAGCGATCGAGCATGCCGGCACGGCTGCAGCGATGGGTCGACCACACCTCGTCCAGGCATCGGCGCTCATGCCGGCCCAGGACACGGAGATCGACTTCGCCCTTCCTGCCATGCCCCTCGACGAAGCCCTCGCGGCCTATGGCACGGCCAGCGGCGTCCAGCTGATCTATGACAGTAGCGCCACCCGACATCTGCGCTCGGTCGCAGTCGTCGGACGCTACGACCGTGCGGAAGGGTTGCGGCGGCTCCTGGCCGGCACGGGACTGACGCCCCAGTTCACCGCCGAGCGCTCCGCCACCCTCCTGCGCGTGGTGGCACAGGCCGATGTCGTCGCCCCGGATCAGGCCGGGGCCGTTGCCCTCGACGTGCTGGAGGTGACGGGTGAGAACGCCATAGGTCCCGTCCACGGCTATGTCGCCCGCCGCAGCGCCACCGCGACCAAGACCGGAACGCCGATCCTGGAGACCCCACAGGCCATCAACGTGGTCGGGCGCAAGGAGATCGAGGACCGTCAGGCCCAGAGCGTCAGTCAGGCCCTGCTCTACACGCCCGGCGTGATGAACCAGTACGGCACGGATGTGCGCTATGATTGGCTCTACGTCCGAGGCTTCGTGCCGGGCCGCTACCTCGATGGATTGCGGCTACCCTTCGGTGCTCGAGGCTACTCGCAACCGCGTGTCGAATCCTATGGTCTCGAGCGTGTCGAATTGCTGAAGGGGCCGTCATCGGGACTGTATGGTCAGAATTCCCCAGGGGGCCTGCTCAACCTCGTGAGCAAGCGCCCGACGGCGACGCCGCTGCGTGAAATCCAACTCCAGACCGGCAGTTTCGGGCGTGCGCAGGCCGCTTTCGACCTGTCCGGGCCGATCGATCCGGATGGCAAGATCCTCTATCGACTGACCGGTCTGGCCCGCACCACGGGGACGCAACTCGACTATCTCGAGGAAGACCGCGTCTTCATCGCGCCGAGCCTCACCCTGCGGCCGGATACCGATACGTCCCTGACGATCCTGTCGCAGTATCTCAACATCGACTCGCCCGGCGGGGGAGCGCCGCAGGGCCTGCCCGCCCTGGGCACGCTCTACGCGAACCCTAAGGGGCGCATCCCCACGAACCGTTTCATCGGAGAGCCGAATTACGACCGGTTCAAGCTGCAGCAGGGCTTCATCGGATACGCGTTCGAGCATCGCTTCAACGACGTCTGGACCGTCCGGCAGAACCTGCGTTACTCGCATGTCGACGCCAATACCCAGCGTGTGCAGGCAATCGGCCTCGGCGCCGATAACAGCACGCTCTCCCGCTACGCCTGGGCCTTCCCGGAGCGGTCGGACCTGTTCAACATCGACAACCAGGCCGAAGCCCGCTTCTCCACCGGCCCCTTCGCGCATACGCTTCTCCTCGGTGCGGATTATCTGCGCGAAGACGCCCGGTACGACGAGTCCCAGCTACGGTCCGTGCCCTCCCTCGACGTGTTCGCCCCGGTCTATGCCGGCACGGTCACGCGTCCCCCGCTCGGCACGCGGATCACCCAGGGACGAAACCAGACCGGACTCTACGCGCAGGACGAGATCCGCTTCGGCGGCTTCCGCCTGACCGTCAGCGGGCGTCAGGACTGGGCCGACGCGGTGACCCGCACGACGAATGCCGCGAACGGTGTGCTTTCCCAGGTAAAACAGGATGACGCCGCTTTCACGGGCCGCGTCGGGCTGAGCTATCTGCTGGATGGCGGCTTGGCCCCTTACATCAGCTACGCCACCTCGTTCCAGCCCACGGCCGGCACGGACCGAGCCCTCCAGCCCTTCGCACCGACGGAGGGTGAGCAGATCGAAGGCGGCATCAAGTTTCAGCCCCCCGGCACGAACCTCCTCATGACGGGAACGGTGTTCGATCTGACGCAGAAAAACGTTCTGACACCGGACTCGGTGGATTTCCGGTTCAATACGCAGACCGGCGAGGCTCGCGTCCGCGGCGTGGAACTGGAGGTCAAGGCCAGCCTGACCGAAAGCCTCGACCTGATCGCCTCCTACGCCGCCATGAACAGCGAGATCACCAAGGCCAATGCAAACGCGGCCGGGGCAAGCATCATCGGGAACGAACTTCCCTTCGTGCCCCAACACCAGGCGTCGGCCTGGCTCGACTACACGGTCCGAACGGGCGATTGGGCCGGGCTCGGTCTCGGGGCGGGCGTGCGCTACATCGGTGCCTCGGTCGGGGACAACGCCAACCTCTACCATATCCCGGTCGTCACCTTGGTCGACGCGGCCGTTCGGTATGATTTCGGCTACCGCTACCCAGCGCTCAAAGGCGTGGATCTCGCGGTCAATGCGACGAACCTGTTCGATAAGACCTACGTATCGACCTGCATCGCCGCGACCGGCTGCTTCTACGGCAATCGTCAAACCGTGCTGGCGACGCTACGCTACCGCTGGTGAATCGCTGAAGAGAAATTAGGCCCAAGCGCATCGATACTGATACTTCGCTTGGGCCCCATTGATTGTGCTTGTTGATTGAATTTTAATATTTAGGCAAAAGCGCAAAGCTTATCTGCTTTGCGCTATCAGTTTAGCAATTCCCGGTAACCTGCGTTGCCGCGCTCGATCACATCGTCGGGTCGCCGACGCCAGTGAAGGTATGTTGCGGCAAGCGCCGACGGGTCAGGCCGGAGAAGAAGCCCTGAATTGTGTCAAGGAGGCGCTTGACCTTGCCGTGGCGATGATGCTGCGTGCCGCGGCCGAGCAAGGTGCCGTACAGAACGTTGAAGGCGGCAAACAGCGCTGCTGTTTATGCCCATCTCTTCATGAAGGAAGTCGCTGTGATCGTAACTCACTTCCTCGAATGCACGGGCTATGCAGAGCAGCGCCCTGTCTCGGCCTTCCGATGAGTTGCAGCCCCGATGATCGTCCGTCCTGTGCCCATGGAGCCAACGGCAGGCAGATCGTGGGGCATCCGGACAAGGTCGCTGGTACCACCACTTCGATCCAGCGATGATACGTATCCATGGACGTGCCGGCGATGACCGTGGGCCAGGGCTTGGCCTGAGCAAAGGGATAAGGGGTGCACGGGGATCGGGCCCACTCATCACCGATAAGAGGAGCGCGAGATCGGTGACGTTCCGCGCCATGGGACCATCCGTGGCAAGTTGCTGGATATAGCCCTCTGGACCCGGCAGCGACGGGCCCCCTGCCCATGGATGGCCGGAACCCGAAGATACCGTTCCAGCAGCCGGCAAGGTCGCCACTATCGGCCATGGGCACCATGCGCAGGGCCGTCGCGACAGCGTTATCCTGACCCAGCAAAATGGTCCGCGCTGAGCGCAGGTTTTTCGGGCATTGAACCGCCCCGGGTTTTTCGGAGGCTCCATCCTCTCAAGAGTTGGAGCCTCCGAAAAACCCGAGGCGGTTCACATACGGTCCTTAACAGTCTCAAGATGCCTGCCAGGCCGGTATGCCTTGCATGGAGCCGAAGGCTCGACAGCCCATAAAGCCCTGGCCGAACAGAATGGATCGGCCAGGGGGTGTCGCGCCGCTTACGCCACCAGGAAGTCGAGGTGGGTCAGTGTTTCCTTCGTGCCGATGACGGCAAACTGGACGGCGGTGCTGGCCGTGCCGTTGCCGTCGGCGTCGTAGGAAAGCGCGCCGGTCTTGTGGTTGTAGAGAATGCGGTCGGTCGCATCCACCACGGCACCGGCATTGCCGAGATCCTTGAACGCGGCCTCCGCAAGCTGGCCTGTGGCGAGAGCGCTGAACACTGCCCGAGCCAGTTGGATCGTGTCCTCCGGCACCGAGAAGTCGGCGAGGCGGTCGACATTGGCGGAGCCGAGGTTCGACGAGAACACGAACGTATCGCTGCCGTCCCTGCCGTTGAGCACGTCGGCACCGGCGCCACCGTTCAGCACGTTGGCGCCGTCATTGCCCACCAGCTTGTTGGCGGACGCGTTGCCGGTGAGGTCGATGGCGGCCGTGCCGGTGTCGCTCGTGGTCCTCAGCGTCTCGACCTCCTGGCCGGCCAACAGCGTATAGGTCACGCTGGTCTTGACCGTGTCGATGCCCCCGTCAGCCGCCTCGAGGACGCGATCACCGGCATCGTCGACGATGTAGGTGTCGTTACCGGCGCCGCCGTAGAGTTGGTCGGCTCCCCCGCCGCCGTTGAGGACGTTGTCGCCGTCATTACCCACGAGCTTGTTGGCGAACTCGTTGCCGGTAAGCTGGATGGCGGTCGTACCGGCGTCGCTCGTCGTCCTCAGCGTCTCGATCTCCTGGCCGGCCAACAGGGTGTAGCTCACGCTGGTCCTCACCGTGTCGGTGCCACCGTCAGCGGCCTCGACCACACGGTCGCCGGTATCGTCGACGATGTAAGTGTCGTCGCCAGCGCTGCCGTAGAGCTGGTCGGCTCCCTTGCCGCCGTTGAGGACGTTGTCGCCGTCATTGCCCACGAGCTTGTTGGCGAACTCGTTGCCGGTGAGCTGGATGGCGACCGTGCCGGCATCGCTCGTCATCCTCAGCGTCTCGATCTCCTGACCGGCTGCCAGCGTGTAGCTTACGCTCGTCATCACCGTATCGCTGCCGCCGCTTACCGCCTCGAAGACACGATCACCGGCATCGTCGACAATGTAGGTGTCGTTACCGGCCTTGCCGTAGAGCAGGTCGGCTCCCTTGCCGCCGTTGAGGACGTTGTCGCCGTCATTGCCCACCAGTTTGTTGGCGAACTCGTTGCCCGTGAGCTTGATGGCGGTCGTGCCGACGCCACTCGTGGTCCTCAGCGTCTCGATCTCCTGACCGGCTGCCAGCGTGTAGCTCACGCTCGTCATCACCGTATCGCTGCCGCCGCTTGCCGCCTCGAAGACACGATCACCGGCATTGTCGACGATGTAGGTGTCGTCGCCGTCATACCCGGAGGCCCTCGTCCCCGGGCCGGTCAGCAGGAAGATATTGTCGCCCGCATCACCCTGGTTGGAGCCAGTGACAGTCACACGCAAATGCGCGGAACCGGTGGCACCCTGACCGTCGGAGAGCGTGTAGAGGAAGTCGTCGACGACGCTTGCTCCCACCGCGACCCGGCCCTCGGTATTGGCTTCGTACGTGTAGCTGCCGTCCCCCTGCAGGGTCAGCGTGCCGTAGCGGCCGGCGATCACAGTGGTACCGTCGACGGCCGTCTTGGCCGTACCGGCGGTTACCGCCCTGATCGCGGTGATCGTCAGGATGCCGCCATCGGAGTCGATGTCGTTGCCGAGCACGCCACTCGCCACGGAACTTCGCTGAACAACCTCGATCACGTCATCGGTCACGACGGGGGCGTCGTTGACTGAGGCGAGAGTCAGCGCCCGGGTCGCTGCCGTGACGGCCGTGCCGTCGCCGACATCGTAGCTGAGCGTGACCAAACCGTTATAGTCGGCGTCCGGCGTAAGCGTGAAGGTCCCGCCCGTGATCGTCACCGTGCCATGATCGGCCCTCAGGTTCGTGACCGCGAGCGTTGCGCTGTCGATGTCGGTGAAGCCCTTCAGTAGGTCGGAGAGCCGACCCGTATAGGCAGCGTCCTCTCTGCCGGCCGCCAGGGTCGCCTGGGTACCGGTGAGTCGCGGGGCGTCGTTCACCGCCTCGAGGGTCATGCTCAGGGTGGCGGGGATGGACGTCGTGCCGTCTCCGACGTTGTAGCTGATGACGAGCGGGCCGTTATAGTCGGCGGCCGGGGTGACGGTGTAGCCGCCCGCCCCGTTGCTCACGATCGTGCCGTGATCGACGCTGAGGCCGGAGAGGACGAGGGGAGTGCCCTCCGGATCGGCGAAGCCCTGCAGCAGTTGGACCTCCGTCACCGTGAAGGCGGTGTCCTCCGTGCCGGCCAGGAGCGTCGCTTGTAGTTGGCGGTCGGGGTGACGGTGTAGCCGCCCGCCCCGTTGCTCACGATCGTGCCGGGGGTGACGGTGTAGCCGCCCGCCCCGTTGCTCACGATCGTGCCGTGATCGACGCTGAGGCCGGAGAGGACGAGGGGAGTGCCCTCCGGATCGGCGAAGCCCTGCAGCAGATCGGCCGCCGAGACCGTGAAGACGGTGTCCTCCGTACCGGCCGCCAGAGTCGCCCGGGTGCCGGTGAGGCGCGGTGCGTCGTTCACCGCCTCAAGGGTGGTGGTCAAGGTGGCGGGGGTCGAAGCCGTGCCGTCGCCGACACTGTAGCTGATCGTGATCGGGCCGTTATAGTCGGCCGTCGGGGTGACGGTGTAGCCGCCCTCCCCGTCGCTGACGATGGTGCCGTGATCGACGCTGAGGCCGGAGAGGACGAGGGTCGTGCCCTCGGGATCGGCGAAGCCCTGGAGCAGCTCGGCCGTCGTCACCTTGAAGGCGGTGTCCTCCGTACCGGCCGCCAGGGTCGCCTGGGTGCCGCTGAGAATCGGCGCGTCGTTCACCGCCGTGATCGTGACGGTGGTGGTGCCGGTGGTAGTCCCAACGCCACCCGAGCCCTGGGCGCCGGCATTGCCGTCCGAGAACGTCCAGACCAGCGTGGCGGAGGTCGGAGGCGTGTCGGAGGTGTTGGCGTAGGTGACGGCGCGTGCCACCGCGTCGGCGAGCGCCGAGGTGGCG